>JABUTU010000075.1 GCA_021443545.1 Marinilabiliaceae bacterium
TCCTTTTGCTTGTCTAATGGCAGTATTTCTGCCTATGCCATTTCCTTTATTAACAGGCTAATCTATTAGAATATTAAGTGACTAAGCCTGGGTGTAAGCAATCAAGGTACCATAAGTTTTAGAAGGACTTCAATTATTCTAAAGAGGCTGTCAGAGCAATGCTCTGGCAGCCTCTGCCGATTTGTGCATAAGAGGATTAGTTGCCGAATGACAGCCAGTCAATCTTTAAGCTACCATCATTCTTTGCTCCAAAGCCTTTAGGTTGCTTGACGTCTGCTCTTAATTCAACAACAATATCTTGAACACCCTTAACGCTGTCAGAAGCGTCGAGCGTAATCTCACTCCAATCATCTGCCTGTGGCATGTTGAGTTCTGCAATCTTCTCTCCTTTAGCGGTCCTGACTAATACGACAACTGCGTTATTAGCACGATAGCGAATATTCACCTTCTTGTATCCCTTCGCAAAGTCAACTGCATTGTACTTCACATAATCACCCTGCCACTTAAAGTCGGTATACCATCCAAGGAAAGGCTCTTGCCTGTTGATATACTCAACAACTGGTCCTTCTATATATGAGTATCTGTCTATCTGTATCTGCTCATTAGCCTTTGATATTCCCACTCCTCGAAGCGTCGCCTTTACCTTACGTATTGTACCATCAGCGTTGAACGAGAGAGAGTCAATACGTGTAGAACGGTTTTTATCAAAATCTGGAGAGTAATCGTTGTGATGATAGAATAGATACCACTGACCATTAAACTCAACAATAGAGTGATGATTCGTCCAGCAACCTGTTGCAGACGCATCCATAATGATACCCTTAAACTCGTATGGACCCATTGGCTTATCACTCATAGCATAAGCAAGCAACTCTGTCGAATCGCGCACCCATGGGAATGTAAAATAGTACTTATCAGCGCGACGAAATGCGAAAGGCCCCTCTTTGAGTCCGTTGCCACGAGGGAAACCTCCATCAATAGCAATAGCCTCGCCATCGACTTCACACATATTGTCTTTAAGCTTGGCGACTCTTTGCCCCATGCCTGACCAAAAGATATAGGCAGAGCCATCATTATCCATCAAGACACAAGGGTCAATTCCAAATGCACCCTTCACAGGCTCTTCAGCTGGTTTATAGGGGCCCTCTGGCTTATCAGCTACTGCTACACCTATACCGAAACCCCGTGGGCGCTCACCCTCTTTAGCCTTTGGTGCATCTGGGAAGTAGAAATAGTACTTTCCATCTTTTGTAACACAATCGGGAGCCCACATTGAATAGGCATCAGGCTGACCCCATGGAACATCCTTCTGATCAAGTATCACACCATGATCTGTCCAATGAACCATATCATCAGATGAATAGACATGGTAATCTCCCATACAGAACCACTTGCGAGCCTGTAACTCTGGCGTTGCTGGAGGTATATCATGTGATGGGAAAAGATAGACACGTCCATTGAAAACTCTCGCCGTAGGATCGGCGTTGTATGTCCCTTTAATTATCGGATTCTGCGCGAATACACTCAATGCTCCCGTTATCACGAGCACTAATAATAAAGCTATTCGTATCATTGAATTGTAAGTTTTATTGTTTTTACATTGTCTGAACTGTTACCATACGAAATCGTATATGTGCCAGGTGTCGTACATACTCTCATACTATTATCGTCGTAGAATTCAAAAGCCTCTGGAGTAAGCTCAATTGTCGTACTAACGCTCTTCTTTGACTTGACATCAACCCTTCTGAATGCTCGAAGCGTCTTTATAGGAGCTCCTTCTGTATCAGAATCTTTTGATATATATACCTGAACAACTTCGGTACCATCTCGTCTTCCTGTATTCTTAACAGACAGATTAAGCAGGAAATTCTCGCCCAGGGCAATCTTCGATTCAGCATTATTCGATGACGAAACATCAAATGTCGTGTAAGAGAGACCATATCCGAATGGGAAGAGAGCGTCTGAGAAGAATCGGTAGGTACGTCCTTTCATCGAGTAGTTACGATAGTCTGGTAATTGCTCGCTACTTCTGTAGAATGTAACTGGAAGTTTTCCTGATGGGTTATAATCACCAAAGAGAACATCTGCCACCGCCAAACCGCCCTGCTCACCAGGATACCATGCCTGAAGAATTGCATCGCACGACTCCGTCTCAGGCGTCAGGGCAATAGCTGAACCAGAACAGCAGACGAAGATAACCCTCTTTCCTGCAGCTTTAAGAGCCTTCAACATATTACGCTGAACAGCTGGCAACTCTATATCGGTACGGTCACCCCCTTTAAATCCAGGCAGATCGATTGGCATCTCTTCACCTTCAAGGCGAGCAGAGATTCCCCCAGCAAAAATCACCACGTCTGCATCCTTAACTTGTTTAACAGTCTCGTTATAGTCAATATCGAGCTCCTTGCCAAGATCAAATGTCAGGTTAGCATCCCAGTTTTCAATCTGAGCATATAGAATCTCAATCTTATACTCCTTACCAGCCTCAACATTCATGCGAGTGCGCGTGTCGGTCCGGCGCCAGGTACGATGAAAAGTCTTTCTTTCGCCATTAACCTTCAGCTCGAAATAGCTACATCCCTGCAGATGAAGCATAACCTCACCACTCTCCTTCGGACAGAAGGTAGTCTCATACTTAGCTGAAAAATCTGTCAGTGGTAGCCCAGGTGCAAACGTATGATTACCATATGTCGTCACATCAAAAGGACGGGTGTAGAAATCCGTTGTAAATGGTTCTCCCTCTCTGTTCTGACCCTTCCAGAACGTTGCCTTCATACCCTGCTTTCCATCAGCATAACACTGATCGAAGAAAGAGAGCAGAATCTTATCGTTAACAAGGTCGCACCCATGAACCTTCTG
Source organism: Marinilabiliaceae bacterium (assembly GCA_021443545.1). Classification (GTDB taxonomy): domain Bacteria; phylum Bacteroidota; class Bacteroidia; order Bacteroidales; family Marinilabiliaceae; genus W3P20-009. The sequence goes on from JABUTU010000075.1 coordinate 2,860, forward strand.
AAGTCTACCGTTGCCCACTTTCGACTGAATACCCTCAAATATGGTAATGGTATTATTTGGAACGCCATTGTAATTACCCCACATAAGAGGTTCGTCATCAGCATTAGGACCCACGAGAGCTATCTTCTTTATACTCTTTGAGAGGGGCAGAATATTCCCTTTGTTTTGGAGAAGTGTCATCGTCTGGCGAGCTATGTCAAGAGCAAGTTGCTGATGCTCCTTGCAATCAACAACATCAGTAGTCACACTCGACCAATGAACATCCTCCATCTTATCCATCTCTCCCAATGAGAATCGTCCTTCGAGAAGGCGTTGCACCTTCTCATTGACATCCTCCTCGCTAATTAGACCATACCTGACTGCCGATGGTATTTCATGATAGGCATAATTATAGCCACACTCTACGTCTGTTCCAGCCAGGACGCCCTTAGCTGCTGAATGAGTAGCATCAGACGATGTTTTGTGAGAAGTCCAAAAGTCGGCTATGGCACCACAGTCTGAGACTACCATATACTTGAAGCCCCATTCCTCGCGAAGTATGCGTTGCAGAAGTCGTGTATTACCACAACATGGCTCATCGTCCCATCGCTGATAAGCACACATAACCTCTCTGACATCACCCTTTTGGACCGCATCCTTGAACGCTGGAAGATATGTCTCATAGAGATCGCGCATCGGCACATTCGTAATATTGTCTTCATGACGTGCCCACTCTGGACCGCTATGAACGGCAAAATGCTTTGCACAAGCTAAAAGACGACGATATTTCAGAGAATCAGGTCCCTGAAGACCTTTTATGACCTCAACACCCATAACACTCGTCAGGTATGGATCCTCTCCGTATGTCTCTTGACCGCGTCCCCAACGAGGGTCACGGAAAATATTGACGTTAGGAGTCCACACTGAGAGGTCATGAAAGCGCTGACTCTCAACGCCATTACGCTGATTGTCATTCCACTTTGCTCTCATTTCAAGGGAGACAGCATTGAACACAGCATTTACCAACTCAGGATTGAATGACGCTGCCATGCCTATTGGCTCTGGGAAAACTGACACGTCGCCCATATTCGCCACTCCATGCAATGCCTCGCTCCACCAATTGAATTTCTTGATACCTAATCTTGGTATAGCTGGACTCTCATCAAGCATGAGAGAGGCCTTCTCTTCTATTGTCAAACGCGAAACAAGGTCAGCAGCTCGCTCCGATGGTGACAAGTTCTTGTCAAGATAAGGCAGGAGCTGTGCCTGCATTGAGAACGAGAATAGTACTGCCGCAATTATCAGCAAGGTAGACTTCATAGAATGAATCGTATATTATTTCTTGAAAATTAATGGAAGGAACTCGTTTAAGCACCGACGCCATGTCAACCACTCGTGATGTGTGCCAGGTGACGAGTAATAGGTATTGTTAATTCCTATATCCGAGAGAGCCTTCGAGAGTCGATCAGCACCAAACGTCTCCTCGCTTCCCATGCTGAGGAAGAGAAGACGAATGTCTTTGTTGAATTTCTCTGAATCGGCAAACACACCATTGTATGCCTCCTTGAGTTTTGAAGTATCGAGGAATATGGCACCGCTGAATGAACCCATGTATGCAAACTTATCAGTATGATTCAGTACTGTTTGAAATGTCTGATGGCCACCCCATGACAAACCTGCCATTGCACGGTTATCCTTATCTGTATAGACACGGAATGATGACTCAATATAAGGGATTATCTCGTCGAGAAGAACAGGAGTAAATGATGCTCCGAACTGGTCCATCCTCTCACCCTTCTTAGCCCCAAAGATATGACCACAGTTACCATAGTCCATAACAACTATCATTGGAACACATTTGCCTGCTGCAATCTGGTTATCCATGATGTTAGCCATCTTACCCTGCTGTGACCAACCACGCTCATCTTCTCCCATGCCATGCTGCAAGTAGAGCACTGGATACTTCTTATCGGTGTTTTTGTCATACTCAGCTGGAGTATATACAAAACATCTTCTTGACTTACCCTCTATAGCAGAGTAATACTGGCATTCACGAACCTGTCCGTGTGCAATATCTTTGTTGAACTTGTAGTAAGCAGACTCTTCAGCAGACTCTGGAATATCTATACCACTTGCGAGACGACCGCATCCAAAATATGTCTCACATGAAGGATCACACACCTGAACGCCATCAACGAGGAAGAAGTAGTAGTGGAAACCAACCACCAGGGGGTCGGTTGTTGCTGTCCATACTCCCTTCTCATCCCTCGTCATAGGATAACGCTTGCTACAAATATCAACAAGCACCTCCTTAGCATTCGGTGCATTGATACGGAATGAAGCCTGACGTGTCTCCAGATTAACCATTGGATACTCCGACTCTGGAATATTGTTCTCTGATGGCACAACTTGCGCTGTTGCAATCATGGCTCCGAAAGACAGAGCCAATGCTAATGTTAAAAAAAACTTTTTCATTTACCCAAACTTATTGTTATTATTAATTCTCTGTGCGTTCAAATATCCATGAGCACACAAAAAACACAACTTTGCAAAGATAGGCTGAGATGTTAATAAACGTATTTTTACACGATACAAAAATCACTGTTCATGTAACATTTGTTGCCAATATTTCAGTCTCATAAACAAATTACATAATGTACCCTTAAACAAAAATAGAATACGAAATATTCAATCTTCCTGGAAAAGAGCTTGCCAACAAATTTGACTCAATATTTACCAACCAGCTACCTACGACATCGGCTACTCCGTTTTTGTGAACAAAAAAATTGTGTTATTTATCTATATTACCTAATTTTGCCGTGTTTAACTTGAGCCATTTTATAGATGTCTAACTTTATAACACGTGCCATAACTGGCATTCTATTCGTAGTATTGATAGGTATTGCTCTGATACTCAGTCCAATGACCTATGCTATGATTATGACATGTGTCATAACATTAGCCACAAATGAGTTCTGCAGAATGACACGTACAAGTGGTCAGGCTCCACACTTTTATATTGCTCTATCCATCAATTTAATGGCCTTCATGCTTGGATTCCTTGTCAACACACAAGGAACAGACATACGCGTCTTGCTGCTCCTGATAGGATTAATCTGGATTATATTCCTCATAGAATTATTCAGCAATAACGAACATCCATTCCTCAACATAGGAATGACACTTCTATGCATTTTGTATATCGGGATGCCGTTTGCTCTATTCAACTTATTAGCGTTTAAGAATGGTCAGTATGATTATTGGCCCATCCTATACCTCTTTGTCCTTTGTTGGGTTAACGATACAGGAGCTTACATCACTGGTGTCACAATGGGACGCCATAAATTGTTGGAACGTATATCTCCCAAAAAGACGATAGAGGGTTTTATAGGAGGCATACTACTGACAATAATAGCAGCCTACGTTGTTTACAAATATGTAACATGGATGGATTTACCATTTTGGTTCTGCATAGCAACAGCATTAGTGGCATCCATCATAGGTACATGTGGCGACCTCGTTGAGAGTATGTTCAAACGCTCCGTGAGTATCAAGGATTCAGGGCATGTCCTGCCTGGTCATGGAGGAATACTCGATCGCTTTGATGCTGTTATGTTCGTTTGTCCAATAGTGGCATTACTCTATTACTTCTTTGTCTGATAATCCTGTTTAATTATAAAATAATATCAACGTGACACTACATAAAGAGGGATACGCGACGATTGCAATTGCAATTATAATATTTTTGGTAGTTGCATCTCTATCATATCTGCTATTCGGCCTGACATGGCCCACTGTTGCTCTGTCAACCATCGTCGGAATCGTGACAATTCTTGTTGTCAGTTTCTTCCGCACTCCCAATAGAAAGATAACTAAACATGCCGATGCCATTATAGCCCCGGCAGACGGCACTGTCGTAGCAATTGAAGAGGTCGATGAACCTGAGATTCTGAATACGCGTTGTCTGCAGGTCTCTATATTCATGTCTGTATTTAATGTCCATATAAATTGGTTCCCTATCAGTGGTACAATATTGAAAAGCCTTCATCACGATGGCAACTTCAAAGCTGCATGGTTGCCCAAATCAAGCACTCAGAACGAGAGATCATCTATCCTCATTAAGCGGGAAAACGGACAACTCATTTTGGTGCGCCAAGTTGCAGGAGCCCTCGCACGCCGTATCGTTACGTATGCCAATGAGGGTGAAAAGGCAGAGCAATCGTCACAACTGGGATTCATTAAGTTTGGCTCGCGCGTAGACCTATACCTGCCTCTTGGGACTCAGATAGATGTTAGTCTTAAAGACAAAGTAGTTGGCAGTCAGACTATTATCGGCTGGTTAAAATAATCACTATTAAATTTTCATACGGCTATCTTGCCATAACAATCATTCGTTCCATTAATTATCCTTATGCGAAGTGAAGACACATGGTAGTTATTTCAATTTGATAGATCAAACCTACTATTTCCCACAGGAGGGCTTTGATCTGGAGAATGGCAACCTATTTTTCAACAACGTTTCGTTGAAGTATATAATAGAAAAATACGGGACACCGCTTAAAATAACATATCTTCCAAAGATTGGCGATCAGATTAAACGTGTTCGCAACCTGTTTTCCAAAGCCATTAAGCAACAGGGATATCATGGTCAGTACAAATATTGCTACTGCACCAAGAGTTCGCACTTCAGTTTCATTGTTAAGGAGGCATTGAGATATCAAGTGCAACTTGAAACCTCATCGGCATACGACCTTGACATTGTTAGAGAACTTTATGAGGAAGGGTCTATAAGTAAGGATATTACCATCATCAATAATGGTTTCAAAACCGACCTCTACCTTCAGAAAATTAAGATGATTATTGACCTCGGATTCAAGAATTGTGTCACTGTTCTCGATTCCGTTGGAGAACTTGACCGTCTGCTTGCTATCGTCAAGAGCGACAAAATAAACATCGGAATACGAATGGCTATCGATGAGGAGCCACAGGCTGCATACTATACCTCCAGGTTGGGCATACGTCCTTCTGAAATCTCTAAGTTCTACAATGAGAAAATCAAGAACAACCCACGTCTTAACCTTGAGTTATTCCACTTCTTTGTCGACTCAGGCATCAAGGACACCCTTTACTATTGGGGTGTATTCCAAAAGGCTTTAGGCGTATATGCAGATTTGAAGAAGCAATGCGAATCGTTACACATCCTCGATCTGGGAGGAGGTCTTCCCATACGCAACAATCTTGGTTTCGAATTTGACTATAAATATATTGTAAACGAACTCGTTCGCAACATCATGGAGATGTGCATGAACGAAGAGATTGACAATCCTGATATCATCACCGAGTTTGGCAAGTACACCGTTGGCGAATCTGGCGCTGTCATATTCAAAGTTGTTGAGGCTAAGCAACAAAACGATACCGAGTTGTGGTATCTGATAGACAACAGTCTTATGACAACGATTCCAGATTCATGGTCAATTAGCGAAAAGTTTATTCTTCTGCCTGTAAACAAATGGGACCACCCTTATCAGAGAGTCAATATTGGTGGCATCACATGCGACCACTCTGACTACTATAATACAGAAGACTTAAACCAACAGGTTTACCTTCCTATGATAACGGAGAAAGATGAAGAACCTCTCTACATAGGATTCTTCCACACTGGAGCCTATCAGGATTCTATAAGTGGCTACGGTGGGATAAAGCATTGCCTCATTCCATCTCCGAAGCATATTGTTATAGACAGAGATGAAAACGGACAAGTCATTGACTACCTGTTCAATGACGAGCAAAACCCCGATGATATGTTGCGTATACTCGGCTACAATAGGAGGTAAATAGTGGCACTATGTGACTATACGATAGATGGACAAATTGGCGCCAAAGGCAAGAATGGTGGTGTTCAGACCGCTCTGAGCAAAGACGCCGGGGATATTCGCGTGACCATAAAACGCATTGATAGATATGGTGAACGCATGATAGAACTTCTCGAGAGAATTCGAAACATCTCGCACCCCAATCTATCGTCAGTCATTGAGATATGCTCGCATGAGTTTGATGGCTCTGTCTACGTAGTACGACAACTAATTGAGGGGACCGACCTCAAGTCGATATTTACAAATAAGTCAATATACAGGCGTGTCGATGAGCATAAATTCATTGAAGCTGGTTGTGCTATCCTCAAGGCGCTGTCTACCTTGCATGGGAGTGGTATTGTCCACCGCGACATAAAACCTTCAAATATCATCATTCCTCATGATGATAAGACGAAACCCTGGGAGGCCGATTTCAGCAAAGCTATACTAATCGATTACGAGCAGTGCTCGCCATTCCCCGACAACTCGGGAGTTAGAAGCTCTTTCGCATTAGTATACTCACCTCCTGAGATGTTGTTGAAATACAATTCTCTTGTAGGACCATGGAGCGACTTATTCGCTCTCAGCGTAATGCTATTCCAGCTCATTATGGGGAAGGCTCCGTATACGGACTGCAATCCCGAGATACTGGTCAATCTTCAATTGACCTACCCGATGAAACAGCCAGCACGCATGGCCGACGATTTATTCGCTTGTCTGCAACGTGCAGCCCACAAGGCAGCATTTCGAGTTCCTCCTCGACGGATGAGCCAACAAGAAATAGAGGCTACTCTTAGGGCAGGTATAAGCGGAAGATACCAGTCCGCTCAAGAGATGCTCAACGACTTGTCGAGGGTAACAGAACCTTTCAAGAAAGTGAGTTGGATAACAAAAGTTTTTGGTGAATAATATATCATAAGATGAAACAATATCTCGATTTAATAGAGAGGATACTCAATGAGGGTACCAAGCGCGAAGACCGCACAGGAACAGGCACTATCGGAGTCTTTGGACATCAGATGCGTTTCAATCTACAAGAGGGCTTTCCCCTTGTCACTACAAAAAAACTTCATCTAAAGAGTATTATTCACGAACTGCTTTGGTTCATAAAAGGCTCCACAAACGTCAAGTACCTCCAAGACAATGGCGTTCGCATATGGAATGAATGGGCGAAGGAAGATGGAGAACTCGGACCCATATATGGCTATCAATGGCGTTCATGGCCCACATATGATGGGGGACATATCGACCAGCTCGCGAAGGTTATTGAAGATATCAAGAACAATCCAAATAGTCGCCGTCATATCGTTTCAGCATGGAATGTAGGCCAGATTGACGAGATGCAATTACCTCCATGTCACATACTATTCCAATTCTACGTGGCAGATGGCAAACTCAGCTGTATGCTATACCAACGAAGCGCAGACACCTTCCTCGGTGTCCCGTTCAATATCGCATCATACGCACTGCTCACTATGATTGTGGCTCAGGTATGCGGACTCCAACCAGGCGATTTCGTTCACACTCTCGGAGATGCTCACATCTACACTAACCACCTGGATCAGGTCAGACTGCAACTGACACGCTCTCCGTTCAAGCTACCCAAGATGATTATTAATCCTGATATTAAAGATATCAACGACTTCAAGTATGAAGATTTTGAGCTCGTCGGCTACGAGTCACATCCTCATATTGCAGGTGTAGTCAGCGTTTAAAATGAACAAACAGATATCAATAATAGTAGCTATCGATAAACAGAACGCCATTGGCAACAAAGGCGACCAGCTCTGCTATATCTCGGAGGATCTCAAGCGCTTTAGAATACTCACTACTGGTCACACCATAGTCATGGGGCATAAAACGCAACAAGCTCTTCCAAAAGGGTTTCTACCTAACAGACGTAATATCGTTCTTAGCCACGACCCTCATCTAACCATCGAGAATGTTGAGGTTATGCACTCCGTAGAAGAGGTTATGAATACCATTCCAAACAATGATATCACCTATGTGATAGGTGGAGCAAAGGTATATAGTCTCTTTTTCGATTATGCCGACACATTGGAGGTCACTGAAATTGACTATACCTTCGATGAAGCCGATACGCACTTCCCTGCTATTAGTAAAGAAACATGGCAAATAACAGATGTTTCAGATATTAGAACCGATGAGAAATGTGGGTTGAAATATAGATATGTAACGTATAAACGAATACCATCAACGATATAATGAAAATGCTACGTATAGCTGTACAAGCTAAAGGCCGTCTCTTTGAGGAGACTATGACGATGCTTCAAGAGTCAAGCATCAAAGTAGAGTCAGGCAAGCGTACTCTCTTAGTACCTGCCAAAAACTTCCCTGTTGAAATACTCTACCTTCGCGACGATGATATACCTCAGGCCGTTGCATCTGGAATAGCAGATGTCGGAATCGTAGGCGAAAACGAGTTTGAAGAGCGAGAGGAGAATGCCGTAATTCTTAAACGTCTCGACTTCTCAAAATGTCGTCTCTCTCTTGCTATCCCTGAAGTCAGAATGCCAGAGTATATCGCTCAAGGGTTGACATGGTTCAATGGCAAAAAGATTGCAACAAGCTATCCTGGCATACTCGGTCGCTTCCTGAAAAAGAATAATATTACTGCTGATATTCACGTTATTACAGGCTCTGTCGAGATTGCACCTGGCATTGGTCTCGCCGATTGTATTTTTGACATTGTCAGCTCTGGATCTACATTGGTATCCAACAATCTCAAAGAGGTTGAGGTCGTAATGCACAGTGAAGCCGTCCTCATTGGCAATAGTAATCTATCAGAGGAGAAGAAGAATATTCTCAACGAGATGTTGTTCCGCTTCGACTCATACAAGAATGCCGAAGGTAAGAAGTATGTTGTTTTGAATATCCCCAACGATAAGATTGCGGCTGCTTCTGAGCTTCTTCCTGGCATGAAAGCCCCGACAGTAACTAAGCTTGAGACTGATGGATGGTCTTCTCTTGCCTCTGTTCTCGAAGAGAAACATTTTTGGGAAATAATCGGCAAACTTAAGCAACTTGGTGCCGAAGGCATCTTGGTTATGCCAATAGAAAAAATGATTCTGTAATCGGTCAAATACATGGAGTGGAGTCAACTTCTTACAACTCGTCGCACTGGACAACCCGTCGACAAGATTAAACAAAGACGCACTGAGTTTCAGCGCGATTACGATCGTATGATTTTCACTCCTGCCTTTAGACGGCTTCAGAATAAAACTCAGGTTTTCCCACTTCCAGGAAGCGTTTTTGTCCACAACAGACTGACCCACAGCATTGAGGTCGCCAGTCTTGGCAGATCGCTGGGCAATAATATAGGGAATCGTCTATTTGAGGCCAAGGAGGCCCCCAATGAGGCTCTCGAATTAGGGTCTATCGTTTCAGCTGCTTGTTTGGCCCACGACATGGGCAATCCTCCATTCGGCCATAGCGGGGAAAAAGCCATCTCCCACTATTTTCAAAACAATGAGAGGGGAGCTGAATTGCTACACAATTCTGGATTATCAGAAATCGAAAAACAGGATATGCTAAACTTCGACGGCAATGCCAATACATTCCGGCTACTATCTCATTCGTTCAAGGGAAGAAGAGAGGGTGGAATGGCTTTGACATATCCCACTGTGGCAAGCATCATTAAGTACCCACGCCCCTCAATGGGAGTCAAGAAATTCGGATATTTTCAGCAAGACAAGGAGATATTCGAGAGCATAATGAACCAGCTCGGAATACCGCATATCGAGGGAAGTACCGACAGCTACTGCCGGTTTCCATTGGTGTACCTTGTTGAGGCAGCTGATGACATCTGCTATCAGTTGATGGATGTTGAGGATGCTACCCGACTGGGAATATTAAGTTTTGAAGAAGCTTTTGAACTATACAAAGCTTTCTTTGATTTGGAGGAGGACAAAAAAATCATTGAAAATATCCCCAACGTCTTCAAGCAGGTACTCGACAAGCACGAGAGAATAGCCTACCTCAGGTCGATAGCAATAGGCAAGCTCATTGATGGTTGCACTGAAGTTTTTTGGAACAACAGAGAAGAGATTCTTTCAGGAACCTTCAAGGTCCACTCATTAGTGGATTGTCTACACCCGACGCAGGCAAATGCTATGAAGACAGTAGCAACCCTCGCTGTAGAACGCATCTACCGCCATCGTAGCGTCATGGAAGTAGAAATTTCAGGCTTTCAGATTATTTCAACTTTACTCGACCGCTTCATTGAGTCGCTTATGACTCCAGAACGATACTATTCAGGTCTTCTTATGCCTTTTATCCCTGAGCAATACCGACCTGACCCAGATGCAAGTGCTTACGACAAGATGCTTGCTGCTGTCGATATAGTATCAGGAATGACTGACTTGTATGCAGTAGACCTATACAAAAAAATACAAGGAGATATATAACAATTGATAATCTATGGATATTCGTGTTGGATATGGGTACGATGTTCATCGTCTTGAGGCTGGACTGGAATTGTGGATTGGTGGCATACGTTTAGATTACGAGAAGGGATGGGTAGCCCATTCCGATGGCGATGTACTCATACATGCGATATGCGATGCCCTCCTCGGTGCCGCCAATATGCGCGATATAGGATATCACTTTCCTGACAATAGCTCTGAATTTGAAAAGATTGACTCAAAGATTCTGCTGAAGAGAACAATAGATATCATTGCCCAAAAGGGATATAGAGTCAGCAATATCGACTCTACGATTGCTATGCAACGTCCAAAACTCAAAGACTGTATCCCAGAGATGCAAGAGACGCTTGCAAGAGTTATAGGATGCGATGCCGATCGTGTCTCAATAAAGGCTACCACAACCGAACACCTCGGATTCGAAGGCGAGGGTACCGGCGCATCTGCATACGCCACTGTATTAATAATAAAGGATTAAGAATCATGAATAAAGGTGATAAAGTAAGATTCCTCAACTCTGTTGGCGGTGGTATCATAACCCGCATTGAGGGACGCACAGCGTACGTTGAAGATGAGGATGGATTTGAGATTCCTACCCCTTTCGACGAACTCGTTGTCGTTAACACTGAGGCCTCACCCTCTAAATCCGATAACAAATCGTCGCATAGCACACCCAGTCAACGCCAAGACGTATTAAATTCTGCTTCTCAACAACCCGACAGATTGCAGGTAAGCGAGGTGGGAGCGCAGACTAATTTCGACCCTCATTTTATTTTGGCTTTTATCAAATCAGATGGTGGCAACTCTGGCAATCTGGATCTTTACGCTGTCAACGACTCTAACCTATACGTCTTCTTCACTCTCGGTCAACTGTCAGAGAACGGTTCCCAAATTATGCCACTGCACAATGAAATACTAAAACCTCACTGCAAAGTATTCATCGACCATTATAATCCGCAGAGAATAGACAACCGCATATGGCGATGTCAGCTAATCCTATACAGTCCGAGCGTAACTCACTCGGCATATCCTCCATCACAACGTGACATACGTATCAAGTCTGTCCGCTTCTTCAAGGAAAACTCATTCGTCACTAACGAATATTTCGATGCAAAAGCCATCATATACGATGTCATATCTGACGAACTTGAACAACAGATCGAGAAACTGACTGAGCATGATATGCACAACATTCTCTCACAAAAGGAGAATAGCGAGAGCAAAAAAGTCAGTCAGAGTCAACGCAAAGGAGACCAGCTTATTGAAATAGACCTGCATCTCAACCAGATAATTGACTCTAATGCTGGAATGACAAATGGCGAGATGGTTCAGACACAACTTGCACGCTTTGAACATATCATGCAGGAACATGCTTGCCACAAAGGACAAAAAATTGTCTTTATACATGGCGTAGGCAATGGACGTCTCAAAAGTGAGATTATAAAATTGCTGAAATATAAATACAAAACAGCGCAGTATCAGGATGCTTCATTCAGGGAGTATGGATATGGCGCAACTCTGGTCACAATAAGATAACCTGATGCTCGGTACAATAGTTAATACAATCTGCATCATAGTTGGAGCCTCTGTAGGAGGTCTTATCAAGAGAGCCATAGGCGAAAGATACAAGGCTATTTTGTTCAATGCCATGGGCGTCGCCTGTATCATACTCGGATGTAACGCTTCATTATCTCATATGGCAAATAGCAAATACCCCATACTATTCATTATGTCCCTTGCTATAGGCGGTATCATTGGGACTGCACTAAGACTTGACGAACGCATTAAACACGTATTAGAGAAAGGCGGGGGCAGCAATATGGCACAGGGAGTGACAACTGCAAGCCTGTTATTCTGCATAGGCACATTGTCGATTGTTGGTCCCGTCCTGAGCGCTCTCAAAGGTGACAACACCTTTCTGTTTACAAATGCCACATTAGACCTATTTTCTTCAGCTCTGCTTGCCACAACATTCGGATTCTGCATCATATTGGCAGCCCCGATTCTCTTTTGCTGGCAAGGCTCTATATACCTAATAGCTAAATATCTGTCAAACTCGTTTTTCTCCTCTGAACTCATCGACGAATTGTCGATTGTCGGCGGCTCTCTCATCCTATGCACAGCCCTCTCTCTTCTTAATATCAAAGATTGCAAAACTCTTAACCTCATCCCGTCACTCTTCATCCCCATTCTCTTCTTTATTGTCAAGAGGCTATGGGAATAAACACATTTCTCTTGTAATATAAACTCTCTACCAACCTCTGCACTTAACAATATAAAAAAAGCATCTTTCAAAAGTTTTAAACAATTCACATCCCGATACGAAATTATTTCATACATTTGCGACCGCTGTAGGGTGAAGTCCATGTACAGGGATAGAATTAGGCAAATATGCTATATCCCCCTTACAGCAACATTACTACCGATTATAGTTTTTGACAGAAAAATCTCATAGTTATATGGCAGAGATAGAGCAGACGATACAAGGAGTCAGCTACACAGAGGACAACATCAAGACACTTGAATGGCATGAGCATATACGTCGCCGTCCTGGCATGTATATAGGCAAGCTTGGTGATGGCCAATATCAAGACGATGGTATCTATGTACTCATCAAGGAGATTATAGACAACTCCATTGATGAGTTCATGATGGGTAATGGCAAACAGATAGAGGTAACCATTGAGAACGAGACTGTTACAATACGAGACTACGGGCGAGGAATCCCGCTTGGCAAGGTTGTCGATGTAGTCAGCAAGATGAATACAGGTGGCAAGTACGACTCAGAATCGTTCCAGAAATCAATTGGTCTGAATGGTGTCGGCAGTAAGGCTGTTAATGCCCTCTCATCAAGTTTTATAGTCGAGAGTATTCGTGATAAAAAAATAAAACGCGCTGAATTCTCCAAAGGAATACTCATCAAAGAGCATGACATACAAGAGTCTTCCGAGAAGAATGGCACACGAATAACATATGTTGTAGACAATACCATCTTTGAGAACTACTCCTACCACCTCGACTTCGTGGTCCAGATGCTCAAAAACTACACCTATCTCAACAAGGGACTCAAGATGATTCTGAATGGAACGACATACGTTTCAAAAGAGGGAATCGTCGACTTATTAAGAGACAATATCCGCGAGGAGCAACTATATCCCATTATACACCTCGAGACTAAAGATCTTGAGATTGCTATGACGCACACCTCTGCCTACTCTGAAGATTACTATACATTTGTAAACGGACAGCATACAACCCAAGGAGGCACTCACTTAGCTGCCTTTAAAGAGGCTTTGGCAAAGACCGTTCGCGAGTTCTACAAGAAAGAATACGATGTCAATGACATTCGTATGGGAATAGTAGCCGTTATCAGCATACGTGTTCAGGAACCTGTCTTCGAAAGTCAGACAAAGACCAAACTGGGATCGAAGGATATGAGTCCGAACAATGGTATCTCTATACGTAGCTATACGATGGATTTCATAGGTGAGCAGTTTGACAACTATCTACATCGTAATCCTGACACTGCCAAATCCCTTCAGGAAAAGATTATCAGCAGTGAAAACGATCGTAAATCCATAAGTAAGATCCAAAAGGAGGCTAAGGAGAAAGCCAAAAAGGCGAATCTCAACAACAAGAAGCTTCGCGACTGCAGATGTCACTTGACAGACCAACGACGTGTCAAGGAGGGAGAGTTTGACCCCCGTGAGGAGTCTTCCATCTTCATCACTGAGGGAAATTCCGCATCTGGCTCTATAACAAAAGCACGCGATGCTAATAATCAGGCGGTATTCAGTCTGCGAGGCAAACCTCTGAATACGTTCGGACTGAAACGCGACATAGTGTATAAAAACGAAGAATTCTTCCTACTCCAGGCTGCTCTGAACATCGAAGATGGTATGGACAACCTTCGATACAATAAGGTCATCATTGCAACAGATGCCGATGTCGATGGCATGCATATCCGATTGCTGATGATTACATTCTTCCTGCAATTCTTCCCTGACGTCATCAAAGAGGGTCACCTGTTTATTCTGCAGACACCTCTCTTTCGTGTCAGAAACAAAAAGAAAACGCAATACTGCTACTCTGAAGAGGAACGAGAAAAGGCGATTAAGGCTCTTGGTCCAAAACCTGAGATTACACGATTCAAGGGACTCGGAGAGATAGACTGGCAGGAATTTAAGGAGTTCATAGGCGAAAATATGCGCCTCGACCAAGTCACAATGCACTCAGCCGACAAAATCAAGGAGCTGCTGACATTCTACATGGGGAAAAACACACCTACACGTCAGCAGTTCATCATTGAGAACCTCGTGGTTGAGGAGGACCTTGTGGAGAATCAATCTGCAATATAAGGGTATTTCAATTATGACTGTTTGAAATACAAACCCTAAGCAAAAAAGAAATATGGATATTGACGATATAAACAACGAAGAGAGCCAGAACGAGACTCTGGAGATACAAGACAATGAGGCTCAGACGCCAACTGCTGAGGAGGCTGATATAGTTGCACAGGAGGAACGCGACATAGAGCAAATGGCAGAACATAGTCAGATTCATGGCATGTATAAAACATGGTTTCTCGACTATGCGTCCTACGTAATCCTCGATCGTGCAGTACCAAACATCGAGGATGGTCTGAAGCCAGTGCAACGCCGAGTACTCCATGTGATGGATAAAATCGATGATGGCAGATACAACAAAGTAGCCAACATAGTCGGCGAGACCATGAAGTACCATCCTCATGGCGACGCCTCTATATACGCTGCCCTTGTTCAACTTGGACAGAAGAATATGCTCATTGACACTCAGGGAAACTGGGGCAATATTCTCACAGGAGATGAGGCTGCGGCAGCTCGTTACATTGAGGGGCGATTAACCAAATTCGCTCAGGACGTAGCTTTCAACAAAAAAACCACCATATGGCAGCTCACCTATGATGGTCGCAATGAGGAACCCGTGACACTACCAATGAAGTTTCCTCTGCTGCTTGCACAGGGCGTCGAGGGCATCGCTGTAGGTCTCGCCTCAAAAATACTGCCACACAACTTCAATGAACTCATTGATGCCTCGATCGCAATACTTAAGAATGAGTCGTTCGAGATATTCCCCGATTTCCCAACAGGCGGACAAATAGATGTTGCCAAGTACAACGATGGTATGCGTGGTGGCTCTGTCAGAATCAGAGCTAAAATCAACAAGGTCGATTCCAAGACTCTCTCTATAACCGAGATTCCATATACCTGCACCACAGGTTCCTTAATTGAGAGCATCAAATCGGCCAACGACAAGGGCAAAATAAAGATAAAGAGCATAGACGATATCACATCTGCAAATGTGGAAATCGTTCTCTCTCTCCATACTGGAGTCTCTCCAGACAAAACAATAGATGCTCTCTACGCATTTACCGATTGCGAGATATCCATATCCCCGAATGCTTGTGTCATTGATAACAAGACACCGCGTTTCATGAGTGTAAGCGACATTCTCAGGCACTCTACTGACCGCACGATGAGACTGCTCCAGCAAGAACTCGAGATTCGCTACAACGAATTGATGAATGAGATTCTGACTCTCTCTCTCGAAAAACTCTTTATCGAACAAAGAATATACAAGGATGCAGAATTTGAAAAAGCCAAATCCAATGACGAGGCCATTACGCATATTGATAAGAGACTATCACCATTCTACAAGGATTTTATTCGAGAAGTAACAAATGACGACTTGCTACATTTGCTCGAAATAAAGATGGCTCGTATCCTGCGTTTCAATAGTGATGCCGCTGAAGAGAAACTCTGTCAGTTCCGCTCCGAAATGGAGGATGTCAAGCGGAATATTGAGGGAATCGTTGATTACACGATAGAATACTTCAAGAGCATAAAAAAGAAATACGGCAAGGAGTATCCACGCCTCACGGAGATACGCTCTTTCGACAATATCGAAATGACTAAGGTCGCCATACAGAACCAAAAACTATACTTCAACAGAGAAGATGGTTTCATGGGATACGCATCCGCTAAGGTGAAGGGCGAATACATCCAAGATTGCTCCGATATAGACGACGTGATAGTGTTCTACAACGATGGCCGCTATGTCATAAAAAACATCGGCGAGAAGGTCAATATTGGCATGAACGTTCTGTACATAGCCATATTCAAGAAGAACGACACTCGTACAATATACAACACCGTGTATGTAGATGGGGAGACTGGGGTAAGCTACGTCAAACGATTTGCAGTGACGGGAATAACTCACGATAAAGAGTATGACCTCACGATGGGCACTCCGAAGAGCAAGGTCGTGTATTTCAGTGCCAACCCTAACGGAGAGGCTGAGGTTCTGAAGGTTTTACTCAAGCCAAAACTAAAGCTTCGCAATGTAGTATTCGAATATGACATGGCTCAGATGGCCGTTAAAGGACGTGCAAGTCGCGGAAATGTTCTTACAAAGAACGATCTTCTTAAAATTGTTCTCAAACGTCGTGGCGTATCAACTCTCGGTGGACGCAAAGTCTATTTCGAGCGCGAGACTCTGCGACTGAACCCTGATGGACGAGGCGAATTGCTCGGGGAGTTTGCTGCTGACGACCTAATTCTTCACGTCACAACTGCAGGCGAAGTTAATACCACTGATTATGGATTCGAACAACATTTTGAGGATAATATTCTCAGAATCGAGAAGTACGACCCCCGTCGCACATGGACCGCTATCTACTACGACGGCGAGACGAAGCAGAACTATATAAAACGCTTCCGCATAGAACCATCATCTAAGCCTATCCTCATTATCTCAGAAACGCCCAAATCAAAACTTCTGCTTCTGTCAAATGAGGACCATCCACGCATTGAGATAACATATGGCGGAGCCGATAAGTGGCGACAAAAAGAGGAGATTGACGCTTACGAATATATTTCAGAAAAGGGCATCAAGGCAAAAGGTAAACGCATAGGACAATGGGAGGTTAAGAGCTTCACAGAACTCGAACCGCTGATTCCAACAATCCTTGAGGAAGCTCCCGAAAGCGAAGAGGAGAAGAACAATGAAACAGAAGCTGAGGATATTCAACCTACGTTGTTCTGATGTATAGCTATTTTTGAAACATATTAAGGTAAAACTCAAAACAGCATAATCCAACATCTCAAATAGCAGATGACAGTGCCTTCGAATGCGTTTTGCTAAAACATGTCCTAATCAAACAATATTAGTTTTGATGGCTATTCTGAGCCTATCAGATTATAATATCATTCGACGTTTTCATGGTTACCATAAAATGTTGTAAGGTCATATCAAACGACACAACAAATTGTTAAACACGACGCAATTAATATTTGAATTAGAAGCACAAGTATTATATTGTATAATCAATTCAAACAAATGGATAATAGTTTTTGAATAGAATATTCAACATATTACTATTTCTCCTTCTGAGCATTTCCCTGCTTGCCCAGCGCATGCCCGTGACGGTCACACCAATCCTGAC
>JABUTU010000019.1 GCA_021443545.1 Marinilabiliaceae bacterium
TACTCACGCTCGGAAAAGCCAAAGCAAGCTTTGCTTTTCTCTCGCTAAATCGTAACTTTGCACTCATGTTGACGAACTCTCGGCTGATATTGCATATGCTTGGAGAATTGCTTTTGATTCTCTGTGCTTTTATGTTATTACCTGTATTTGTGGCAATAGGGTATGATGAGGATATATATGGGAACTTCCTTGTTTCGTCGGCCATTACAGCTGTAATGGGAGTCTCATTGGTAGTGTTGTTTAGAAAGCATGATACTATTGTTTCCAAACAAGACTCCTATATCATTGTAGCGTCTGTATGGGTATTCTTTACATTGTTTGGTATGCTTCCATATTCGTTGTGTACAGGTATGCCAATAATTGATGCGATGTTTGAGTCGATGTCGGGTTTTACAACGACGGGTTCTACGGTCTTTCCTAATATAGATATTGCACCGAGGTCATTGTTGTTATGGCGCTCGCTGACGCAGTGGATTGGGGGTATGGGCATTATCACCTTGTCGGCGGTATTGTTGCCAGCACTGGGCATAGGAGGAATGCAGATGTTTACAGCTGAGGCATCTATCAATCGTTCCGACAGGTTTCATCCGAAGATAAATGAAGTGGCTCGTTATTCCATGGCCTTTTATGTTGGTTTGACATTATTAGAGGTTCTTTGTCTATATTTTGGGGATATGCCATTGTTTGATGCGGTCTGCCATTCTCTGTCGACGCTGTCGACGGGAGGTTTTTCGCCTCGTATGCAAAGTGTGGGTTATTATAACTCGGCCTACATAGAGTATGTTGTAATAATATTCATGTTTCTTGGAGGGGCTAACTTCACTCTTTTTTATGCTGCTATGTTCAGACGATGGGATAGGATAAAAGGGGATGAAGAGAGCAGAGCCTATTTGATTACGATACTGTTATGTTCAATAATTGTCACATGCGCCTTGATGAATTCAGGAGCATTTGGTTCGAATATTGAGTCGAGTTTTCGTCATTCGCTTTTTCACATAGTTTCTGTGATAACATCAACGGGATTTACCACGGACAATTATACATTGTGGCCTCCAGTAACAGCAACCATTACTGTTTTGTTGATGGTTACAGGAACATGTACGTCATCGACATCAGGTGGTTTGAAACTTATGCGAATACTCATCACACTTCGCCATATAAAGGGTGAATTTAAGCGAATGATACATCCCACGGCAGTGGTCCCTGTCAAGTATAATGGTAAGGCTATCCCTGATGGTGATTTGCGAGGTGTGAGTCTCTTCGTCCTGTTCTATTTTGTAGTCATGATAATAGGGGTTTTGCTTCTGTCGATGGATGGGCTTTCATTTGAAGATGCTTTTGGATTGGGGGCAAATTCGCTTGGAGATATAGGTATTAGTATTGGTTCGTATGGTCCGAACGGAGATATAGCATCTCTTTCAGTGTTTTCGAAATTTATCATGATAGTCCTAATGCTATTGGGGCGACTGGAGATATTTACCATTATACTTTTATTTGCTCCATCGTTTTGGAAGCGTTGAAGTGTTTAATATTTATTATGACAGAGAATGAAAAAGCGCCAGATAATTGATAATGTAGAGATTACAGATGTAGCAGCCGAGGGTAAGTCGTTGTTTCGTTATGAGGAGCGAGTTGTCTTTGTGACTGGTGCTGTACCAGGAGATATTGTTGATGTTGAGATTCATCGCAAACGCTCATCCTATTGGGAAGGGGTTGTGATTCGATTGGTTAAGCCATCACCGATACGCATTGAGCCACGCTGTAGTTTTTTTGGATTGTGCGGAGGTTGCAAGTGGCAGAATTTGCCTTATGAAGAACAGCTGAAATACAAACAACGCGAGGTGGTGAGCAATCTGACGCGTCTTGGACATCTTGTTTTGCCAAAAGAGGAGACGATATGTGCTTCAGAAAAACAGTTCGAGTATCGAAACAAGTTGGAATACACATTCTCCAATCGTCGTTGGCTGACTGGTGAAGAGGTGGGGGAGAATCGTCATCGCTTGGAGCAGGGGCTTCCCCAGCTTGAGATGCGTTGTGCTGGTTTTCATGTGCCTGGTCTTTTCGATAAAGTTGTGGATATTGATAAATGTCATCTGCAACCATATCCCTCTAACGAAATCAGGAATTATATAAGGGAGTGGGGAATAGAGCATAATCTGGATTTTTACGATTTAAGAAGTCAGCAAGGATTCTTGCGTACACTCATAATCAGAACCTCCTCGACTGGCGAGATAATGGTTATTGTAACATTCGGAAGAGAGCAGAAGTCAGAGCGAGAGTCGTTGTTGGCATCTTTGCATGAAAAGTTTCCACAGATTACCTCGCTTTTGTATGTGATTAATACCAAGCAGAACGATACAATAACCGACCAGGAAGTTGTCTGCTACTATGGTCACGACTACATAATGGAGCAGATGGGAGATGTGAAGTTTAAAGTTGGACCGAAGTCATTCTATCAAACGAATTCGGAGCAGGCACACCGACTCTATTCGATAGCACGGGATAAGGCTCACCTTAAATCGACGGACGTTGTTTATGACCTATATACAGGGACAGGAACCATAGCCAATTTTGTTGCACGACAATGCAAAAAAGTTGTTGGTATAGAGTATGTTCCTGAGGCTATAGAGGATGCAAAAGTGAATAGCCAGATAAACGAGATAACTAATACGGAGTTTTTTGCAGGCGATATGAAAGATGTACTCAACGATGCCTTTATTGATGAGCATGGACGGCCTGATGTGATGATTGTAGATCCACCGCGTGCGGGTATGCATCCCGATGTTGTGGATACTATTTTGAGAGCTAATCCTGAACGTATTGTCTATGTGAGTTGTAATTCAGCAACGCAAGCGCGTGATTTGCAGTTGATGTCAGCTCAGTATGAAGTTGTCTCTTTGCGGGCTGTTGATATGTTTCCACAGACACATCATGTAGAGAGTGTGGTTGAGTTGCGACGTAAATAAAAAGATTTGATAGAGAATAAAGTCATACGGTTTGTAAAGAATTGGACTCTGCCATTAGCTATGTTGGTAGGGGTGTTTGTTTATCTGGCATTTGCCCATCTGACACCGCTTCAGGTAATCAAGCCCTATGTTAAGGAGATTGATATTTTCTTGACGCCATCACTAATCTTTGTGCAGCTCTTGTTGACATTCTGTAAAGTCAACCCACGCGACTTTAGGTTTCGTGGGTGGCATTTCATATTGTTGGGATTCCAGCTTTTCTGCTCATTGATATGTGCATTGGTGTGCATCTTCTATGATTTTCATCCGTTACTGGCGCAGGGAGCTATGGTCTGTCTGATCTGTCCGACAGCGACAGCGGCAGCAGTAATCACGGCAAAATTGGGAGGTTGTGCAGAGACTCTGATAACATATACGTTTCTCGTGAACATCCTTGCTGCCATCTTTGTTCCCCTTGTTTTTCCTTTAGTTTATGAGCAGGAGTTGCTATCGTTCTGGATGGCATTCTGGATAATTTTACGAAAGGTCTTTCCATTGCTAATATGCCCATTTCTACTTGCCCAAATTTTACGTTGGCTTTTGCCCTCGGTTCATGGATGGCTGCGCTCGCATGCGTCATTAGCATTCTATATATGGGCTATAGCTTTAGCAATGGTGATGGGGAAGACAGCAAAGAGCATAGTGGACGATTCGGAGCAGTTGCATATAGTTGTGTTACTTGCTTTGGTAAGTCTGTGTTGTTGTATTGTTCAGTTTGCGTTTGGTAAACGAATAGGAAGTTATTATGGCGACAGACTTAGTGCTGGTCAGGCTATTGGACAGAAGAATACAGTGCTTGCAATATGGATGGCCTATACATACCTGCCACCGATAACATCAGTAGCACCAGGGGCCTATGTCTTGTGGCAGAATATTATTAATTCATGGCAATTATGGAAAAAGCGTAAGAGAGAATCTTAGAAAACAGAACTACTAACTACATGATAGAATGCCACTTCTCACACCATATATTGTAGCTATAGCTATAGGAATTTTTGTTGCAGTCGAGATGCTGCCTGACTTCTATTGCCCTCTATGGCTGTTTGTATTGCAGACAGTTTTAACTCTTGTGTTGATTATTGTCGGGTATTTGAGGTCGAAGCGCTTTACGCATCGTTCGCTATTATGGTCTGTATTCTCGTACGTGGCTATCGTCTTATGGTCGGCGACGTATTGCTGTCAAAGGAGAGTCTCGGATTTTGGTGCTGAGGGGGAAGAGGAGGCATTTATATCAGGTCAATTGACAGAGCGTGTCAGAGTCAACAAGAGGAGCGTTACGTGGCATATGTATATTGATACTCTCGCAATGCGGAGAGGTATTGTGAGTAATATTTGTGGACATATAGTCTTTCCGTTAGATTCTGTCGCATTGTCATTCTCGCCTGGTGATTACGTGGAGTTGCGAACTCGTGCCGTTATGTGGAGTCGTTATATGAATTCAGATGTTGGAGTGTATGATTACGGGGGCTATCTGGAAAAACATGGCGTTGAGTTTGTTGCCCGACGGGTTGATGTGCAATCAGTAGAAAGAGGAAAGCAACTGACACTTAGGATGACGACGCGCAAGTGGGCCGATAGGGCTGTTGAAGTGTTGGGTTATTGTGGTGTGAGCGATTCAAATATGAATGTTCTCCGAGCTTTGATATTTGGAGATAAGAGCATGTTGACAAAGAGTCAGAAGGAGTCGTTTGTGAGGTGCGGAACAGCTCATATATTAGCAGTCAGCGGTATGCACGTCGGAGTTGTCTATGGTATAGTCTACATGCTACTATTGGTAATGAGGATAAATCATTACAAGTGGGCAAACCTGATTATTCTTGTAGCCGTATGGTTGTATGCGCTTATGACGGGTTTGTCGCCTTCTGTCTGTAGGGCAGCATTGATGCTCTCGTTTATATCTGTGGGGGCGCTGGTTGGAAGAAAAGGGAGTGGGGCGTCATCGCTTATGTTTGCCTTGCTCATACTGATGCTCGTCAATCCCTATGTAATATTTGATTTAGGTATGTGGCTCAGTTTTGGCTCAGTTATGGCTTTAGTACATTTAATGCCACCTGTCGAGATATTGATATTGCGACTGTCAGTTTATATGAGAGTGCATTATGGATTTAAAGTTTCATCGTTTATAGAGAAATGGTTTTTAAGAGCTTTGGCATTAAGTGTGATATGTCAGTTAGCAACGTTGCCATTGCAGATTCTGATGACGAATCAGTTGCCGGTATTCTTTTTTCTGAATAATCTTGTTATGCTTCCATTGCTGACTCCTCTTCTGGGTTTCAGTATTGTTGCAATAGTATTGTATGGTTTTGCTCCAATGTTTGCCAATTGGGCGGCTACGGCGACCAATTATATCATGTCGTTTTTAGATTGGTATGTTTCATGGGCAAAAGAGCTACCACAACTTCAAGTGGGAAGTATTGGTTTCTCAACATTAGAGAGTATTTTTCTTTTTGTCTCAATAATGATGTGTTGTGTTTGTTTTGGAGCGGAGCCATATATGCAATGGGTTAATAAGGGGCGTCGGAGAGCCATGAGTCTGATGGTTATGTCGTTTCTTTTATATGCAGGAACAAAAGTTTATCTGGATTGTGAGATGATAGGGAAGGAAGAGCTCTCTTATTGGAGGGTTGCCGATGGCTCGGTGGGTATTTCATATCTGAATAATGGGGCTGCAATTCATTGGGTGTCAGATACGACAGATATTGTTCAGTTGGAGCGGTGCGAAGCGGTATCACGAGCGTGGAGAGTTCGCAATGAGGAGGTCAGAGCTCTGGAAAATGTAAAATCATTGAATGGAGTGCCATTTGAAAATATTTTGCAAAGAATGGCGGTATATGATGAGGAGTTATTTGACAAGCAGAGAGGTGTTGAGTCTTTTGTGAGGGATAACTGAGTATATTTTGGACTCAGTTAAATTTGTCATAACTTTGGTGTGCCTGTACATGTTGTGCAGGCATAACTTATAAACATTTAATATGGATAGAATTCCAAAAACAAGAGGAGTGCTGACCTTCAGGAGGTTCAGCAGGAAGTCGTACGCACTGTTTAAGTGCTTAGGTCGCGAGGTACGCATAGGCGTATTGAGCGTAGCCATTATCGTAGGTTCAGGCTTGCAACAAGCTCTTGCCCAGCAGGAGGATGTTTCGATGGTGGTGACATCGGGCGATAGTGTATCGGAAGTAGAGCTTTCAGAAGTCGATGTAGTGGGAAGCAGAGCACCGATACCATTCGGCTTGTTGGGACGGCAAGTGAATGTCATCAGTAGTAAGCGTGTAGAGAATGCGGCAGCGCACACAGTTAACGATATCCTAAAGAATGCTCCAGGAGTAGACGTGCGTCAGCGGGGGCAGATGGGCATCCAAACAGACATCAGTATACATGGCGGCACATTCGATCAGATGTGTATTCTTCTTAATGGTATAAATATTACCAATCCTCATACAGGACATTTAGCCGCCGATTTTCCAGTTAACTTATCGGATATAGCACGAGTTGAGATTGTAGAAGGAGCTGCGGCTCGCCTTTTTGGAACATCGTCTTTCTCAGGTGCTGTAAATGTTGTCTCTAAAACAGATACTACGTCACATGGAAGCGTTAGTGTAAGTGGTGGTTCGTATGGATATTTTGGAGCAGAAGCATCTGGAAATATTTCAAACGCACATTCGGACAACAGATTGTCATTTGGCTATCATCGAAGTGATGGTGCAACGACGAATAGTGACTTTGATAGGTATAACTTATTCTGTCATAGCAGAAACACTCTGAGAGTGGTTGATTTTTCGTTTCAAGCGGGGTTCAGTAGTCAGAATTATGGTGCTAACACATTCTATTCAGCTGCCTATCCTGATCAGTGGGAGGCAAATAGGCGCTTGATAGTTAGTGCAAAAGCTATTACGAAAAGCAGGTTTCACTTGTCACCAGCATTCTATTGGGTGCGTTCGTGGGACCATTTCCAGCTGATAAGGAATAGCTGCAAAGGAGAGAATTTTCATTGTACTAATGTGTATGGTGCGACTCTTAATAGTTTCTTCGACTGGGTTGGAGGAAGGACAACTGTTGGTTTCGAACTTCGTAACGAGTGGATACTATCCACGAATCTTGGAAAGCCTTTAGAAGAGTCGCGTTATATAGGTATTCGTGGCGCTGACCGTGATTATACGTGCAGAGATGAGAGGACAAATCTTTCGCTTTATTTAGAGCATAATATATTGTTAGAACGTTTTACACTGAGTTTGGGTGCCATGGCTAATAGAAACAGTGGACTCAAACAAGCTTTCCAAATATATCCGGGAGTTGATATGTCATATAGATTGCCTTCTAATTGGCGAATATATGCCAGTTGGAATAGAGCATTGCGCATGCCGACATTTACAGATTTGTATTACAAGAGTCCTACAAATCAAGGGAATATTGGCTTGAAGCCTGAGGAGACATCAACATTTCAGACAGGAGTCCATTTTAATAAAGGGGTAGTAGATGTCAGAGCGCAAGCATTCCTATGCAAGGGAAAAGAGATGATAGATTGGGTTATGTATACAGCTGAAGACGTGTATCATAGTGTTGGTTTTGAATTGACAAATCGAGGATTTGACCTTCTCGTAGATTTTGATTTAAGGAGTTTTCTGTTTTTTGAGACGTTGAGAGTTGGGTATACCTGGATCGACCAGAAGCGATACGACAGCCAAGTTATATACAAGAGTAATTATGCACTTGAATATCTTCGGAATAAGCTGGTAGTTAATCTTGAACAGCGTATTTTGTCATCACTTACTGTCGCATGGTCTTTTCGTTGGCAAGAGCGTATGGGGAGCTACATTGAATATATTAATGGAGGTAGTACGGGACGGCTTGTTCCGTATAGGCCATATTCGCAACTTGACTTAAAAGTTGCCTGGCATGGAAGGCATCTGTTGCTATTTACTGAAGCAACTAATCTGATGGATAAGCGCTATTACGACTATGGTAATATTCCGCAGCCAGGACTTCAATTGAGAGCGGGTGTCACAGTAAAGATGTGATAAGTAAATAAAAAAGGAGCGTCAAGTGTAATTGCCGCTCCTTCTGTAAGTACCGAGTCCCAGGATTGAACTGGGGACCTCATGATTATGAATCATGCGCTCTAACCAGCTGAGCTAACTCGGCTCCTCTCTTTTGCGAGTGCAAAGGTATGTTGATTATTTTGTTTCTGCAAGAGTTGGAATAATTATTTTTGAAGATTTTTTACTTCAATCAGAGTTGACCTTGCCACTGAAAATAATTGTCATTGAAAATCTGATTAATAGGGCTGTTAAAGATTCCGAAAACAGTTGCACCGCTTCCAGACATAGCCGAGTAGATAGCTCCATGAGCCATCATCCATTCCTTGACTTCTGCAATCTCAGGGTGAGATGAGAATACAGACGGCTCGAAGTCGTTATGCATGCAACCCTGCCAGTTGTCGAGAGGCAATTGGACGATAGATGCGACAGATTCATTAGGTTTTGAAGGTCTGACCCCGGCATAAGCTTGAGCTGTTGACACGTGGACATTTGGTTTTACCAATAGTATCCATTTGCCATCGATGGATGGAATAGAGCAGTTGCTCAGGATGTTACCAATGCCAGTGGCGATAGATGGTTGGTTGTCGATGAAAAACGGACAATCGGCGCCAACAGTCGAAAGTATACTCTTGAGTTGGGTGTCATCAGCTTCAAGCTGGAGCATGTCGCGAAGGCACTTTACGAAGAATGCGGCGTCAGCAGAGCCACCACCCAAGCCAGCTCCCATTGGAATCTGTTTGTGGAGATGAACGCGAACATGAGGCAGACTGAAATGGTTTGCCAAGGCGTATAGAGCTTTTACTATGATGTTTTTCTCGGGGGGACAATCGACGTGGAGCCCTGTCTGAGCAAGTTCGCATACCGGAACCGACCCCTTAGGAGTCCATATTGTTGTGTCGAAAGTGACCTCGAGAATGTCTGTCAGCCCATATACAGGATAGAATACTGTCTCGATATCATGGTATCCGTCAGGGCGTTTTGAGACAATGTTTAATCCAAGGTTTATTTTACAGTTAGGGAATACAACCATTGTTATTCTTTTTGAGTTTGAGGTTTGAGTTGTTCAGGGAGCGGTAGTCCTGATATCTTGTATGTATCGCGAAGAATATCCATGCGAATTTCCAAAGAGATGTCGTCATTCTCTTTTTGTATTGCGGGATTATCTTTCTTTTTAAGCTTTGCGGTTGTTATATCGTAGTCGATATTTTCCAAAGGACCATCGATATTAACGCCAGCCTTGAAAGGTAGTGGAGATTTGAGAACGGAGACATGATAGTGCATGTTCATGTCGAAATCCTGATATCCTCCGACAACAGCTCTGTATCTGTCGACATTAGCGACAAAGGGCAAGACCTCGATGCGTCCGGAATCAACCAAAATATTAAGTGACAAAGTGTCGATGATATTCTCTTTTTTGTTTTTGAACATCAATATTTTAGCAAGTTTAGCAAATTGTTCGCCGTCGAGGAGTGTTACTTGTTTCGCACCGAAGTGTATAGAGGCACGTAGTTTGTTGACATCGTAGTTCATGAGGCTGTCGAGCTGAGTCTGTACAGCCATATAGCAATCCACCTTTCCTCTGAAAGGAGCGAGAGCAGGGATTATGGTGTCGATACTTAGAGAAGATACTATGTCGTAGATATCTGCGCGTTCCCATCTGACAAACATGTCGACCTGTGCAGTTCGTTTTTTTCTGCTGGCTTTATATGCGAGAGTGGTGATAGCTTTGCCCGTTCCGTGCTTGAATTGCAGTCCAGTCATGTGTAAAGCTCCGTTAATCAGTTCCACATGACCCTTGATATCATTGAGTTCTATTTTGCTCCATTTGAGTTTTTTAGCAGATGCGTCGAGAGTGAAACGTATTCTCCGGGAGATATTGTATAGTTTCATTGAGTTAACTATGGAGTCGTTTGTCTGTGAACCTTTAGTGTCGAAGTTTATAGTCTCTTCTCCGTTGACCATCGTCGGGTCGTTGTAAGCCTCTGATTCATCAATCTCGACAGCTGCACCCATCAATTCGTTGAGGTTAAGGGTGTCGGCAGTAATGCTTAGGGTGCCAGTAAATGGTTGTCTTTTGTAACGTATGGTTCGATAGAGGTTTTCGACTTCACCGCTGACACTTAGCAGACTCTCACCGGCTTTCAGGGTTAGGTTTTTAATTTGAATATTACGGTTTTTCTGGTAGAGTCTCACGTTGCGAGCTTCGAGTGGAAGATTGTATGCCGGAGTTTTTGCACGTACTAAATCTAATTCAACTTTGCCGTTTGAAGTCCATGTCGTGTCGTTTTGTTTGTCAAGAGTTATTTCGGATACGATGCCTGTTGTCAAACCGCGTGTGCCGTAGATGCCAGTGTAGACAGAATCGCCATACATATTGAATACGATATGTGGTTTTCTGACATCTTCTGGTGTGTGCATAAGGTGTATGTTGGTTTTGACCTTACGCCCAAGAAAGAGTGTCGTGTCGAGTCGCATAAAGAAGGAGGCGACATTGAGATCTGCTTTAATGGTTGCGAGTTCAGTTGTGTCGACACGTGGTTTGTATGTAGTTGTTTTAGCTTCAAAGTCTCTCATTCTAATATTGATATGAGGATGCGTCAAATCCAGTCGCTTGATAGATCCTAACGTGCGGAGAGTATCTTTCCCGATGAATTTCAGGTCGAGATCTGAAGCAAGTGTGAAATATTGAGGTCCCGTAACAGACTTTTCCTTTACGAGTCGAGGAGTGTCGTACGATGTTGAGTCGATATAGGATGTATAGATGGTGTCAGGGGCTGTTTCTAACCTAATCCAGATGTCGTCAGTGGATATTTTGCCACCTATGACGACATGTCCGAAATCCTGATTCTTGATGTCGGCGAGTCTGAATTTAGCGCCCAATTTTGCATCAAGTTGCCCCTTCATATCAAGTTTATTTATAGGGAAAATATTGAGCAGTGATTGGAGGTCAAGGTGCCCGTCAATCTTTGTTTGCACGATAGGGTCGTCAAGAATTGATGTGATGTGAGCCTCTGCAGTCACTTCGCTTTTACCTCCTTTGAAATGGAATATGTCGATGTCGACATATGAAGAGTCTGCATGGCTATTGTTGATATTGCCATAGAATAGGAGAGAGAGGTCTTCTATTTTTTCAGGCATACCCGTATACTTAGCATTCACATTGTCGATACGCATTAGGGTACGTATGACAGGTAGTTTGTTGTTGGCGTATACTCCCTTGATTGAACCTGTGAAATTCATAGAACCATTGCTGACGTCCAATTCTGCCCCCTTTATGTCGGTAGGAATGATGTCGAATGCTCGTTTTACATTGGGACTTGACAGCTTATACGTGAGGTCAAGCTCCCAGGCTTTAGAGGTGGATTCGGCTATGTCGGAGATAATGCCAGCATAGCCGTCAACATCCAAGTTGATATTGTTGATAGTCGTATGAAAATCCTTGAGGTAATATTTGTTGTCACAGTTTTCGATGTGTCCGTTAAAAGCGATAGGAAGCCTTCTGAAGTAGCGTTGTCCATTCATTTTCAAGCTGGAACGGCGAGTGTCGAAGTCGACATCGGCATTCAGCATATCTAACTTTATAATGCCGTCGGCATCCATATTAATACTGTCGATGCTGAATGATATTTGTTGAGTCAGGTCGGTATATCGTATTTTTGTATTTTTAAGTTTTAGACGTCTCAAAGCAATATAGTCGAGAACGGAAGAGGTGTCGGCATTCTCACCACCCACAGCAGATGTGTCGGGATACGAGATGTCCCAATTGTACCTACCTATACTGTCGGTTATCAGGCGTAAGATGGCGTTGTCAAGTTCCAATCGTCCGAGACGTAATTTTCTGCTTTTAATCAGATGCTCTATATTCAAGCCAGCGCGAAGTTCAGAGAATCTGATGAGGGTGTCGCGGCGGGTGTTAAGAGTGTCAGTTGGAGATCGGTGAAAAGCATGACTAACAATCTCGCCGTCATTAATACGGAGGAGTAGTCGTGGAAATGACCTGAAAAATGTCACATCAACGCTACCTATATTGACATCAGCGTCGAGACATTCGTTAGCGTATTGTAGTACGATGGGAGTCAGCCTGGATGGAGAAAGTATGAAATTGATAATTGCCCCAAAAAGCAGGATTGCAACCAGGATGATTGAGGCGACTTTAACAGTTGTTCGTAACCAACTGTGAGTGTCCCAATATGTTATTTTTTTTATTATAGACGACATATAAAAATCACGTTAGTGTCTATACCATTATATTGTTCATAAAGTGTCAGCAATATGAGACACAAATATAGTTATTAGCTTGATAATCGCATTACCTTTGTGAGGATTTTTAGAGTGTAAAACGATGGCGAAAAGAGAATACGCAAAGAAAGATGAAGGGGTCAACGCTGTGGCGAGGCTTGCTGAGATGGAGGGTAAGATGCCACCTCAATCAATAGAATTTGAGGAGGCTGTCTTGGGTGCACTTATGTTGCAGCGCGACGCCTTTCAGGATGTTGTAGAGATATTGCAGCCACAGCATTTTTATTTAGATAAGCATCAGCGGATCTATACGGCTATGCAGCGGTTGAACACGCGTATGGAGCCTACCGATATGCTCATGGTTTACAATGAGCTGACAAAAATGGGAGAGCTGGAACTGGCTGGTGGTCATAGCTACTTGGTAAAGCTTACTCAGCATGGTCCGAGTGCTGTCAACATTGTCTTTCATGCCAACATTATATTCCAAAAATATGTTCAGAGGGCGCTCATTCACCTTGGAACAACGATGCAGAGTGGAGGCTATGACGATTCAAAAGATGTAGAGGATTTGCTTGAGGAGGCGGAGAGCGGACTCTTTGAGATATCGCAAAACAGCATCAAGAAAGAGGTCGTCCCTGTTTCGAGTGTCATAGGTGAGGCTATCAGGCAAATGGAAGAGGCAGCCAAGCGAAAGGATGGATTAAGTGGTATCCCATCAGGCTTCACTGGTATAGATGCTCTCACCTCGGGTTGGCAACCGGCTACAATGGTGGTTATAGCTGCGCGTCCTGCGATGGGTAAGACGGCATTTGTCTTGTCGATGGCACGTCGAATGGCTATCGATTTCAATGTCCCCATAGCTGTGTTCTCGTTGGAGATGTCCAACACAGAGCTTGTAAAACGTCTGCTTGTTGCTGAAACGGAGATTCCGATGGAGAAGATTAAAAATGGTCGATTGACAAAGGACCAGTGGGAACATTTTAACCACTCCATACCCCGTCTGAATAGTGCTCCTATTTTTATAGACGACACTCCTGGACTCTCTGTTTTTGACTTGAGAAGTAAGGCCAGAATCCTGAAGAAGAAGCACGACATAAAGATGATTATTATCGACTACCTTCAGCTCATGACAGCTTCGGGAATGAAGCCTGGCAACCGACAGGAGGAGGTCTCGATGATATCCCGTTCACTTAAGGGTTTGGCTAAGGAGCTGAATATTCCGATTGTCGCCTTGTCGCAGTTGAATCGTGGTGTTGAACAACGAACAGATAAGAGCGATCCAAATGCCAAGCGCCCACAGCTTTCAGACTTGCGAGAATCGGGAGCCATAGAGCAGGATGCAGATATGGTTTGTTTCATACATCGACCAGAATATTATGGCATTAAGACAGATGCTGATGGAAATTCAACAGTAGGATTGGCATTATTTATCATAGCAAAACACAGAAGCGGTGCAGTTGATGATATACGTCTGCGCTTTACACCTGAATTGGTTAGATTTGATGATGATATTCAAGCCTCTTCTGGAAACAAAAACAGGTATTCCAAAAATAGCGATATGAAGGGTCTGACTGAGCAGACATTCGTCTCAAGTATAGGACAAGATAATAACGACTCATCATTGCCCTATCCAGATGGAAGAGGGGGGGCAGATATTAATATACAGGCGAGTGACGATATACCTTTTTAGAGAAGTATATGCACAATAAATGTTTGCCAGGAGAAACGATTATCTTACATGACCTGTGATAGTCTAAGCATTTGATCAACGTAGCTTTCAGACCATTTAACCAAAACATCGACGGGTTTATTGTCTGAGTCTGTTATTATCTCATATGTGGGATTGATGAAGCAAGAGAAAGGTTTGATTTTTAGGGATTTATACCTTTTAATTACTTCGGTGTGCAACGTTGGGTCTATCTTAATAGCATACTTCTCAATGAGTTCACGTGCTGCGTTATAGTCGCCCTCCGATTTGATGCGTTGAATCTCCTTCAGAAGCATTCCGAATAGCCTGCGAAGAGCCTGATAGTCATTGATGCGGATGTAGTGCTTGTTGTCAATGTATAGCATTTCACAAGCACCATCAGCATGTTGCAATACCCACTGAGCTATCATATATCTGTTACGCATGTGAGCCTCTTCTATATCGAACCCATGTTCGATACGAGCAAGTTGTATCAGCAGTGCGTTTCTCATATATGCGTTGTAGTGGGTCCAGGCTGATTCGAGAGAAGGAATCAACCCAAGTTCAACCATCTTTTCGTCAGCCATGAAGTAGAGGGCGTAAAGATCAGCACGAGCCTCCTCTATGGTGCTGCCATACGCTTTAAGGCAATCAAGCGTAATGCCGTTTTTCATTTGGCCTGAGCCATGACCAAGACACTCATGTAGTTGAGTGTGAAGAGAGTCGGAAGCCGCTCCAAAAAGTTTTACATCTCTTTTCTCCTCCTCTGTTAGTATGAATTCATCAGATAAGCCCGACGATAGATTGGAGATGTGATATGCCTCTTCTATATTGGCAAGAGCAACCGATTTTGAGCCGAATTGTTCTCGTATCCAATCGGCATTTGGAAGGTTTATCCCGATGGGAGTGCAGGGAAAGCAATCGCCACCAAGCATTGCCACGTTAACAATACTCATAGAGACACCATTGACGTCTCGTTTTTTATAGGGCTCGTCAACAGGAGAGTTGTCTTCGAACCATTGAGCGTTATTAGCAATCGTTGCTACACGGCAAGTTTGCTCTTCATCACGTAGCTCAACAACGGATTCCCACGTTGCTTTTAGTCCGAGTGGGTCATTATATACCTCAATAAATCCATTAATAAAGTCAACAGACAACTCTTTATCTGCAACCCAAACTTTATTCATCTCGTCGAACGTCTTGATGTTGCCAGAGTTATAGTATTCGATGAGCAATTGAATTGTCTCCTTCTGTTTTTCTGTTTGAGCGTAATGTGATGCTTTTTCAAGATAAAAGATGATCTTGCGAATTATACCTCCGTACAATCCTGTTGAGCACCAAATATCTTCGATGATAGAGTTGTCGTCATTCTTACGGAGAGTGCTGTTGAGTGTGTGTTTGTCGGATGTGGAATAAAACTCTTCAACTTCATGTTGCGAAACATTAACGTAGAAGTTAACAGCCGAAGATTTAATCAGGTCTGTGCCATTTTGAAGAGATACTTTTTTATTGTCATATTCTTTATCGAAGAAGACTTTGCAGCATTTTGCGATAATTTCGGATTTTGACCATATCCTGTTGCGGACATCGGTGAACGTAAAGTCCTTAGGAAAGAACGTCTCTGTCCAATTCAGAAATTGTTTTTCGGAGAATGTGACGGGGAACTTATCATTACTATAGTGGTGATGTATGCCATTGGCTGCCCATATACGTTTAGCATATAGCAATAAGTCGGGGTCATATTCTTCTCCGTTTTTTTTCATATTGTTGAGGATGGTTTCTACGACGAACCTGATCATTAGATTGTGTCTGTAGTTTTGATCCCAGAGAATATCGCGTCCTGCCTCTGCGGCTTTAGAGAGGTAGAAAATCAATAGTTTGTCACTAAGATTTAAATTGCTGAAGTTAGGAATGTCGTAACTTAGCACTCGCATATCAGCGAAAGATTCGTATTGCATAATTAATTAGTTGCGCAGTTCGTAATGTTCTTTTTGGCATCCGTTGCGGATTATGGCAATTCCGAGACGGCCTAAGTCTAAAGAAGTCGCTATCTCTTTTTTTGTGCAAATCTCACTCCATGCCTTATCCATTCCATGAGATAGGTGTATGTCATCAAATATCATCATCATTTCATCTCCAGCGTTATGGATGAGGATGTCAGCATAACGTAATGTTGCTTCGTAAGTATGGTTCCCATCTATGTAGGCTAAAGTTTTAGCATTAGTAGCTGAGGGAGCTACGGACGGCAGAACGTTATCGAAGTTTCCAGTCAGGAATTGAATATTACTTCCGAATGAGAGCTTCTGCATTGTTTTTTTTGCTATCGCTGAACACTCCTCGCTGCCCTCTATGGTTATGATAGAGCATTCAGGCGGAGCTGCCAGCGATAGGTAAGCTGATGAAACTCCAGTTGAAGTTCCTAACTCTATGATGAGTGACGGATTATAATCATGAGTAAGGCGGGCCAATAGTCTGCCACTTTTATTGCCGATGGCTGTTCTGTTTGTTATCTGTGCAACTGACCCGCTACGGTAATTGCGAGTTCCTAAGTCGTTGAGCTTAATAATAGCTTTGTTATTGAGCAGACAACGACGATACGCTTTTGTCTTGTCTATTAGAGTCTTGTCGTCATGAATGTTAGAAGATATGATATGACGTTGCAAGTGGTATACATAAGGACTATGTATGCCGAAGCCGTGCCAAAAGCGAGCTTTTAAGAAATGACGTATTAATCTTTTGGTATAGTGAATATTCATATAGGCAAATAGAAGTAGAATGTTGTCCCGACCATTTCCTGACTTGTGAGCCAAATCTGTCCACCAAGCAGATGGACAAGGTTCTGAGAGATGTTCAATCCTAATCCCAAACCAGGATAAAGAGTCTTATTATTGTTGAGCTTCCTGAATGGTTCAAATATTATATCCATTTTGTCATGCGGGATGCCTATGCCAGTATCTTCTATGCTTATGACGAGAACCTCATCAGTAGATGGTAGGGTAAATGATTCTGGCATATTTTTGTAGGACTTTAAATTTTTCGAATTAGTGATTTCTGCGTTTATAGCCACATGCCCATTCTCAGTAAATTTGAAGGCGTTATAGGTTATATTTATAATGATTTGGCGGAATCTGTCCTTATCAGAATTAATAATTCTGTTGTTAAGAGACGCGCTGGCATTTAGTGTGAAATCGACATCAACTTTTTTATGTTCGATATTCAAAATTTTAAAAACATCGTTAATCTCGTTGAGGATGTTGAAAGGCTTTATGTTGACGCGCATTTGGCCACTCTCAATCCTGGAGACATCCAGAAGGTCGCCAAGTAGCGTCAATAGCGAACCAGCGCTCTCTTGTATCAAGTGGATGAATTCTTCTTGTTCTGGTTGTGTGCATGTGGGGTCGGAGAGCAATTTCGCGAAACCTACGATGCAGTTCATTGGTGTTCGAACCTCGTGAGAGAGATTCGCTAAGAATGCACTCTTGAGTTTGCTATTCTCTTCGGCTTTCTGTTTTGCCACTTCGAGGTCGGCAGTACGTTGCGCGACTTGTTTCTCAAGATTCTCGTGACTCTGAGTCAGTTTTTTATTTTGTTCTTCAATGAGTTGTTGGTTATCATTTAATATGATATTAGCTTTTAATATCTCTCCGGCCTGCCGTTTAACCTCTCTTTCAAGCTCTTCGCGATGGCGTTTGGCGCTCTGTATACGTAGAATAATGAATATAGCTATTATGATGCTCGTGACGGCAATGGCTATGAAGATAAAACGGTGGTCCTGATAGAAGTATACCTCTTTTAATATGTAATACGTTTTGCTTGACTTATTTGCGTAAGGACTATTGGCTCTTAGTTCTATGGTTGAAATACCCTGATTTAATGAGGCTATATATATAGGCTCAGAAGTATTTGCCTGGTGCCAGACAGTATCACTCTCAGTTTTCCATTCGTATCTGTTGACCTCGCTTTTGCTATAGTTGAGTACTCGTGCGTTCAGCAAGAGAGAGCGGATGCCTGGTGGAACAACAATTGTATCGCTTGATGTGTAATATTCGTTGGTCGTCAAGACATCGTTCGCAAACGAGACTGAGTTGAGAAGCTTGTATGATGATATGATAGGCGTTGGAAAGTATTGATTCTGAGCAAAATTGTTTGAGTCGAATTCTATAAAATAGTTGTTGCCTCCGACTATAATTTCCCCTTTGCCATTCGTGTAGGAGGCTCCGAGATAAAAATCCTTGAATAGTGAGAAGTTCTCCTCCTTATATGTGTGGTATTGTCCGTGAATGTTATCGATGCACACTATTCCCTTTTCTGAAATTACCCAAATGTTTTTGTTGTTGTCAACTTCTATTGTCTTTATCGGAAAAGTCAAGATAGATGAGTAGGTGACATCTACGATAGTATCTTTGTCGGGGTAGTAGTAAAAAAGCCCTTTGTTAGTTCCTATCCATACTTCGTGAATATCGTTTCGCCTGACAGTCCTGATTCTTGATATACTCAACTTAGTAGTACTGTGAAGCGTTTTATGAAGTGTGAAACGCTGATTCTTTAAATTGAATGAGTAAATGTTGTTGTGGCTTGAGTACCAAAGAAGGGAGTCTGATTCCAGATAAGCTTTGTGAGGTGATATGGTTGTAGAATCAGGTAATGGAATGCTGGTTGTCTTTTTGTTTTTCAGCTTGGTTATATTAATTGTTTCATCATCAATATATAAGATATTATTGTTGTCAATTTTGAATGAGGCTTTTATTCCCATCTTTTTTTTGATTGAGGAGGCAATAGTAGTACATTTTTTAGTCACTTTGTTGTACTCAATTATACACTGCGTAAATGCAAAATATATTTTGTGTTCTTCTGCATTCTCAAACATATTACGAATCATTCCAAATCTCTTCGCATTGTTGTCGAGGTATCCGTTGAGATACTCTTTTTTGAAGAATTCGCTATTGTGTTCTTTTCTAAAGAGTCCATCAATCATCCAAAACCAATAGTCGTTTTCGAAGTCCTTGAAGAGGGATAGCACAGAGCATGTTTCAGACTCAGAGAAGCGGTTTAAGTCCGTTTTGTAGAATTTGGAAGAGAAATAGTCGTTTTTTATTAGGCCATTATCGGAGCATATCCAGAGGATAGGCTGATTTCTGGAACGTAGCATTTGAGTAAGCTGGTTTGTTTTGAGTGTTGAGTTTCGCAGATTGAATTCTTTGGCATCGCCATTCCTGAATGAATAGAAAATCAGTCCGCGATTCGTGCTGAGCCAAATACCATCGTCCATACTTGTGACGTCCTTGATGTTTCTTTGGGTTGAGAATATAGGTTTACTATTATCGTAATTTAAGTTTGTTATCTTATATATGTAGCTTGTATTAGTACTGTTTTCGTATGTTTGGAGTATGCATGTAGTGTCGTTACACCATGACATATGTCGTATTTTCTTGTTGGGGAGGATGTTTATATGTTTGAATGTAGGAACAGAACCATTGTTGATTATCTGGTATACGTTATTACATGTGATGAGGTAGGTGTTGCCACTTCTGGGATGTTTGGAAAAATAAGCGTAGTTAATGCCAACAGATTTATCGAGTTGTATGGGGCCTTGCATCTCTCCATTCTTTATGTTTATTAGAAAAATGCCGTATGTGGAGACTCCGATTAATGTTGAATCGTTGTAACTATGCAGAGCGCGTATAGCAAGATTGCTTTTGTAGTGGAGTTGCAAGAATAATGTGTCGGATGAATAATCCTCCTTGTTTATTCTCACGAGGATGTCTTTTGTCTGGTAAGCGTTCCAAATGCAGTTGTTGATAGTGTCCTCAGTTATGGAGCAAATGTCGTTTTCAAAAACGTTGGAAGAGACTTCTGTGTTGAGAAATGAAGCAAATGTGATTCCATCAAATCTCATAACACCATTACGCGATGCTACCCAAATGAAACCGTCGGAATCTTCTAATAGCTGATTGCATATTTTTGAGCTTAAGTTTTCACTATAAGTCTCAAACATAGGCATATCGCTCTGTAGGGAGTTTTCGTTAAAGAAGTCGTTGTTATTTGACTGCGCAGACGAATAGAATATGGTAGCACATTGTGCTATCAAGGTTAAAGAAAGTCTCATGAGCAGAATTCCGTAGTCAATTATCTTATTCATCTCAATAGACAAAGGTATAGATAATTTTTAACTATTATACCATAACTCTTAACTCTTTAGAGATTAAAAACTCATATGGATTGTGATAACTTTGCACAACATTGGCGAAGTTACTCACGCTCGGGATAGCCAAACTTCGTTTGGTTCTCCTCTCGCTTA
>JABUTU010000014.1 GCA_021443545.1 Marinilabiliaceae bacterium
AGCACCATCTCTTTCGATGCGTCAGAAGCCTCAACGGTTAAAGGTTATTCTGACCTTTTAGAAGAGATTGATGACCTTAAAGCAGTTTCGGCTTCTTTGTCGCAAAGCAATGAGAAGTTGAGAGAGCTGTGTGAAAAATTGAGCGATTTATATTATATACCTAAATATGGATATTCAGTTGTTGATCTCGGTCTTGACAGCGGAACCCTTTGGGCTAAATACAATGTTGGAGCAAGTAAGATTGAAGAGTATGGGTCATATTTCGCATGGGGCGAGACAACAGGAAAAGCAACATACACTAAGGATAACAGCACTTGGCATGGAAAAACAAAAACAGAGCTTAAAGCTCAAGATGTAATCGACGGCGATGGCAACCTTACTGCAAAATACGACGCAGCAACCAAAAACTGGGGAGATTATTGGAGAATGCCTACGTTGGATGAAATAAATGAATTACTTACTTTGAAAAGCGAATATAAAGTAATCAATAACGTCAAAGGCCGTCTTTTTTACGGAAAAAATGGTAACACTTTGTTTATTCCCTTTGCTGGCAACCGTAGCGGTTCGAACCTCAACAGCGAGGGTAGCTATGGCGACTTGTGGTCGTCGACGCCTCGCGATGCTGAGTCGTACGCATGCGAACTGGTCGTGAGCTCGGGCGAAGCGTTCATGACCGGCAACAATCGCTATTACGGACGTTCAGTGCGAGCAGTGCTAAAGACTAAATAGGAAACTTGTTTTCTATATTCGATTCATTGATTCCTTGAGGCGTTTCTAAAGATAAATCTTTGCAGGAGCTCTGCTTGCAAAGATTTTTTATCGATTTTGCCGATTTTTGTCGTTATCACGATATTACGAAATAGCGAAAATAAAAACAATAACCATAATCATAACGATAAGGGGATGCGCCATGTTTTGAATTGGCGCATCCCCTTGTCGATTGTATGTTGTCTATTGTTAGAGAAAACTACTTTTTGCTCTTTTCGATGTTCCCGATAAATTCATCAAAGAATTTCTCAGTATCAGTAGGGCCTGAGCTTGCTTCAGGGTGGAAC
Organism: Marinilabiliaceae bacterium; assembly: GCA_021443545.1. Classification (GTDB taxonomy): domain Bacteria; phylum Bacteroidota; class Bacteroidia; order Bacteroidales; family Marinilabiliaceae; genus W3P20-009. The sequence continues at coordinate 1,056 of JABUTU010000014.1, forward strand.
TGAGATGAGAAATATGGAAGTGTCTTGTGGCGTATTCCCTCATTAGTTCCGTCGTTAATGTTTACAAATGAAGGCTCCCAGTCGCTTGGCAGACTCTTGTTATCAATGGCGAAGCCATGGTTCTGACTGGTTATGTAGCACTGTGTTGAGCCGCAACGGATGACAGGGTGATTGTGAGCTCGGTGTCCGTATGGCAGTTTATATGTTGTTGCCCCGGCTGCTATGCCGAGGAGCTGATTCCCAAGACATATACCGAAAATAGGTTTGCCAATTTTGATAGCCTTTCTGATATTCTCGATTGTTGCTTTGCACATCTGAGGGTCGCCAGGACCATTGGAGAGCATGAGACCATCATATTCAATCTGAGTGAAATCGTAGTCCCAAGGAACGCGAATGACTGTTGTGTCGCGTTTCAGAAGGCAACGGAGGATATTATATTTTGCGCCAGTATCAACCATAACAATCTTATACTTGCCATTGCCGTAGGTCATAGGTTGTTTGATGGATACTTCAGCCACGAGGTTATCCTTATTCGGGTCGTGGAACTCAACGTCTTGATTGTCGAAAACAATCTTGCCAAGCATTGCGCCCTTTTCGCGTATGATTTGAGTCAGAGCTCTGGTGTCGATGCCATATATCCCAGGAACTTTGTTTTTCGTGAGCCATTCAGAGAGACTCATCTGAGCGTTCCAATGGCTATACTCCCATGAGTAGTCGGAGATGACCAAAGCAGTGATGTGAATCTTCTCGCTCTCGAAGAAGAGAGGCAATCCGTTGTCGTCGCGGGTGTCACGAGGAACGCCGTAGTTGCCGATCAAGGGATATGTAGAGACGAGAATCTGACCTGCGTAGGATGGGTCAGTCAACGATTCGGGGTAGCCTGTCATTGCTGTGTTGAAGACAACTTCTCCAGCAACAGACCCCTCGTAACCAAACGACTTGCCAGAGAACTCTGTACCATCTTCAAGTACCAGTTTTATGCTTTTACAATCAGCCATTTTTAAGCAATATATTTTATGATTGTTGTAACGTCAAGATAAATAATAAATATTAATACTCGTCCCACGACTTGATAGGAAGCTCATCTATGCTTATGTTGCAGAATGCGTTAATGAAAGCAGCGGCAAGGCGGGCATTTGTGATGAGAGGAATGTTGAAGTCGATAGCATCGCGGCGGATTTTGTAGCCATTCTTCAGCTCGTTATGGGTGAGGTTCTTAGGAATGTTGATGACAAGATCCATCTTTTTCTCACGGATGAGGTCGATGACATTTGGTTTCTTGTCTTCGTCGGGCCAATGAACCAAAGTAGCGTCTACGCCGTTTTCGCTTAAGAAGCGATGAGTGCCACCTGTTGCGAATATGTTATATCCCTTCGATGCGAGCAGACGCGCACTTGCGAGTAGTTGCAGCTTAGAGCGTGTAGGACCACTTGAGATGAGGATATTCTTTTTGGGCAGACGGTAGCCTACCGACAGCATAGACTCAAGAACCGCATGGTCGAATGTCTCGCCGATGCAACCTACTTCACCCGTAGAAGACATATCGACACCCAACACAGGGTCAGCTTTTTGCAGACGGGCAAATGAGAACTGAGGAGCCTTGATGCCTACATAATCGATATCGAAGAGGTCTTTTGATGGTTTCTCAACTTTCTGGCCGAGCATCACTTGTGTAGCAAGTTCGATGAGGTTGACCTTTAGAACCTTGCTGACAAATGGGAAAGAACGGCTGGCACGCAAGTTACATTCGATGACCTTGATGTCGTTGTTCTTAGCAAGAACCTGCATATTGAACGGGCCAGATATCTCCAGCCCCTTGGCAACCTGACGAGCAATCTTCTTGATGCGCTTAACAGTCTCTATGTAAAGCTTTTGAGGAGGGAATACTATAGTGGCATCACCTGAGTGAACTCCAGCGAATTCGATATGTTCAGATATTGCGTAGGCAATCATCTCTCCGTTTTGTGCGACAGCATCAATCTCAATCTCTTTAGCCTCTTCAATGAATTGCGAGACAACAACCGGGAACTCCTTTGATACGTTGGCTGCAAGCGTCAGGAAGTGGGCAAGCTCCTCCTTGTTGGATACAACGTTCATAGCAGCACCTGAGAGAACGTACGAGGGACGCACCAGGACAGGGAACCCAACTTCATCAACGAACTTGTATATGTCGTCGATTGTTGTCAGTTCGCTCCATCGTGGCTGGTCTATGCCGAGAGCATCGCACATAGAAGAGAACTTCTGTCGGTTTTCAGCCCTATCGATGTTTACTGGGGATGTGCCGAGGATTGGGACATTACGCCTGTGCAACTTCATCGCAAGGTTATTTGGAATCTGACCACCCACAGAAACTATGACACCCATTGGGTTTTCGAGGTCGATGATATCCAATACGCGTTCCTCTGTCAATTCATCGAAGTAGAGTCGGTCGCAGACATCGTAGTCTGTCGATACAGTCTCAGGATTATAGTTAATCATGACAGAACGATAACCCTGCTTCTTTATGGTGTTGATGGCGTTGACCGAGCACCAGTCGAATTCTACTGATGAACCAATACGATAAGCTCCAGAACCCAATACGACAACTGAACGTTGGTCGCCGACGTACTTGACATCATTCTGGATACCACTATATGTCAGATAGAGGTAGTTGATCTGAGCAGGAAATTCGCCTGCCATGGTGTCGATTTGTTTGACAACAGGAACGATACCTCTCTGTTTGCGGGCTTCGCGAACTAACAAGTTCTGCTCCTCCATCTTGTGCTGATTGTCCTTGAATACCAAACGTGCAACTTGGAAGTCAGAGAAACCGCAAATCTTGGCTGTCTTCAGTAACTCATCGGGAACATCAGTGATGTGTTGATACCCCTTTAGTTCGAGACGTATATGATGAATGTGGTTTAGTTTCTCGAGGAACCACTTATCAATCTTTGTAATATCGTGAATCTCATCCACTGTCATACCCTGCTCGAAGGCCTCAGATATAGCGAATACACGTTTGTCAGTTGGCTCAGCAAGTTCCTGACGGATGTCGATTTCCTTGAGAGGCTGGTTGCCTACAAAACCATGCATACCTTGTCCGACCATTCGCAGGCCCTTTTGTATTACCTCCTCGAAACATCGACCGATGGCCATAATCTCTCCGACCGACTTCATGGATGAGCCAATCTGCTTAGAGACGCCTGTGAACTTGCCAAGGTCCCAACGTGGAATCTTGCAGACGATGTAGTCGAGAGCTGGCTCAAAGTAGGCTGGAGTGGTCCTAGTAACAGAGTTCTTGAGTTCCCATAGTCCATACCCAAGAGCGAGTTTGGCAGCGACGAATGCAAGCGGATAGCCAGTGGCTTTAGAAGCCAAAGCAGAAGAGCGACTTAGACGAGCGTTGACCTCTATAACGCGGTAGTCCTCTGAGTTAGGGTCGAGAGCATATTGAACATTACATTCACCGACGATACCCACATGGCGGATAATCTTTATCGCAAGCTCGCGGAGTTTGTGATATTCAGAATTGGATAGCGTCTGAGAAGGAGCAACGACAATCGATTCTCCAGTGTGAATGCCGAGGGGGTCAAAGTTCTCCATGTTGCAGACCGTTATACAGTTGTTATAGCAGTCGCGGACAACCTCATATTCAACCTCTTTCCATCCCTTCAGCGACTCCTCGACGAGAATCTGGTTGGAATAGGAGAGAGCGTTCTCAGCGCGGGCAATAAGTTCCTCCCTATTATTACAAAAACCGCTACCCATACCTCCGAGAGTATAAGCAGCGCGAACTATGATTGGGAATCCTATCACCTCTGAGGCTTTGATGGCCTCTTCAACAGTGTTAACAGCAAGTGAAACGGGAGTCTTAACATCAATCTCCTTGAGTTTGTTGGCAAATATCTCTCTGTCTTCTGTGTCGATTATCGCTTGTACAGGGGTTCCGAGAACCCGTACGTTATATTTTTCGAGAATGCCATTTTCAAACAATTGTATACCACAGTTGAGAGCCGTCTGACCTCCGAAAGAGAGTAGTAACCCCTGTGGTTGTTCTTTTTCGATGACCTGTTCAACAAAATATGGTGTTACTGGGAGGAAATAAATCTTGTCGGCAATGTTCTCGGACGTTTGTATTGTCGCAATATTTGGGTTGATGAGAACAGTCTCGACGCCCTCCTCCTTGAGGGCTTTTAATGCCTGAGAGCCGGAGTAGTCAAATTCTCCCGCCTCGCCAATCTTCAAGGCTCCTGATCCGAGGATCACGACCTTGCGGACTTCTTGTTTCATAATGGTATTCAGAATAAGGCTATTTCTTGCCGTTTATACTGAGCTACAAAGTTAATGGTAATCTGTTGCTTCTGCAAACAATTTGGTTTAATTTACGTTTTTTAGCTTTTAATTGTAAGCAAAGGTGTAGTTATTATTCTAATTCATTACTTCATAGTTGATTTTGAATAGATAGGCTGGTTCTACCTCTTCGTTACCCATGACAGCAACCTGGGTAAATGCCTCGGGATATTTAGTTACTATGAAGTGCATATATCTGTGAATTGTATTGATGAGTCCTTCTCCTGGACGAAGGGGGTCGCGTCGGAGTGAGGCGAGTATGATATGGGTAACACCTTTCTCCTTAAGTGCGCCGAGTAGCTCGTCTGGGTCTTCGGTATTGAAGTTGTAGATGCCATAGAATTTCTTGCCATTGCCGTATATGCGAGCCATATTCGGTTTGCGGCAAGCAATATAGGAGTCGACTGGGAGTTGTTCCGCTGCAGCCTTGCACATGCCGAGGTAGTTATACCAGTCTGGAGTATATCCATAGAGCATATCTCCACTTATATTCCGGCGTAGCTGCTGCAAATCAATCTTCTCTTTTGTTTGAACGAAACTGAGTAAGGCACTAAGTGTAACGACTGTAATAATCCCGTATTTTGCAATTGTCTTGCCAAGATATGAAAAGAGATGGTAGATGCCATAGAGTAGTATGATATATATCATTAGCAGATATGGTATTATCAGGCGATACTGGTCCCACAGCGTCTGTAGGGCAAAGAATGTGACTCCCAGCATTGTGGCTGTCATCACAGCTATGAAGAGCATTGTTTTATTCTTGTTTTTATAAGCCCTATATGTGCCTATGGCAAAAAACAGGTAGAGTAGTATCGTGATTGGAGTGCTTACCTCGCGGTTGTTGACATCTTTGAATCCAGCTATGCGCAAGATATGTTTGGAAAGGTATTTCTGAGAGTTTCCTCCAAATCGTTCTAAGTATCCTATGACTGTCTCTTTGCCCTGTTCGGGTTGGTATGGATGCTTGAGCGTCAGTTGTTCAATCTGACTACTGCTTTTCGGTGCTTCTATGACGAGCTCTTTAACGCCCACCCACAACAGGAGAACGGAGAGAGTGCACACAGTTAGCGATGCGGCCCAATGGTATTTTTTTTCGATTATGAGGTATGTAACAGCTGCAACGAGCCAGAAGATTCCGACTGTTCTGATGAGAAAGCCCGACAGAATAAGAACAGCTATTGGGATGAGCAGTTTGGTTCTCTCTTTCCACGAACAATCGTTCCACTCCTTGCAGTCGACAGAAAGCATAGCACCCATGAAGAGGTACTGAACAAGGGTATATAGCGATTCGGAGTAGGTCTGAGAGGCAAAAAACAGGTATAGTGAGTTGAAACTGAGAAGGGCGAGGGCAGTGAGAACGAGTTGCTGATTGACACGTCTCTTCATAACACGCCAAAAGACGTATTGAGCGGTCAGAACGCACACCAATGAAGTGAGTTTCAATACGATAAGATTCGTGCCCGATATGGCAATGAAGAGAGATAGGAACCAGGGGTACAATGGACCCTGAAAAGTAGGGTATGAGCCATTTGCAAGGACATCAATGGCGCGGCAGATGTATGTGCTGTCATCGCCGCCTTCGTCAATTCTCAAGTTGAAAAGAAGTAACCCAAATAGCAGGGTAGTGAAAAGTATGAGCCAGAATATATTCTCGTTTCTCTTATTCTCCATCTTCATATTTTTTGAAATCAGTCACATCATTCTTTGAGGCGCGGGCGATACGATCCTGCGCCTGAATGCAGTGTATGCCTCGGTCTCTCATTGCTTTGCTTTGTCCTACGTGCTGTGATGAGAATTTCCCGTTCTTCTTCAGCAAAATCTGTATGCCGAACAGAACCAGCGCAATAGCAATCAGAGCCAATGTGAAAAGAAATAGCTTTATCATAAATGCGAAGGTACTATTATGTGATTATATAAGCAAACCTAATATATAATATCTCATAAAGAGTTTCGAGGTTAAGGTGTTATCTTTGTTTAGTACGAGGTATGGTAATTCTTCAACTCCTTATCGTACTGACGTGCTTTGCCGTTGAGTAGTTTGTCGAGGAGACCCCAAAAGCCTTTCTGGTGGTCGTGGTATATTGTGTGGCTCAACTCATGCAAGATGACGTAGTCAATCAGATGGTCTGGCAGGCGCATACATTGCACATTGAGGCATATACGGCCACGAGTGTCGCAGGACCCCCAGCGACTCTTCATGTCGCGGAGCGAAACCTTAGTATATTTTAATCCATTTTGTCGTGCAAGTGTTTCGAGTCGAGGTATCATAATCTCTTTGGATTCTCGTTTTAGAGCATAGGCTATAGCACGATGTACTATTAACTGGAGTTGTTCGTTTTCAGGTGTGACATCCTCTGGATAGAGGATGATTATTTTGCCATATTCATCTTCATTTTTAGCTTTTCGAACGTAAGCGTGAAAATCTTTATCTGGAGAAGAGGCCGACATCTCAAGTCTATATTGCCTGGTATGGAAAACCGTTGTTGGGGTGAAGACCATCAGTGGAGCATTTCTAAGAATCTTTTCTCTGCTCTTCACTATAAAATCAATATTGCTCGTTACGAATTTCCAGATAAGACGAGGTTCTGTGGCAGGAAAGGTCGAGACACGCACAATACCACCACGTCTGACAGATAGCTTCATTCCGCGACATTGTCGGCTTTCATACACCTCTACGTTGCCGACCCCCTTCACCTCCATGGTATATGTGCATGCCATGATAACTACTCTGCTTCAACAATTCTTCTGATTTGATTCTCCATTTCGCGAGTCACTGAGATGACAGAATCGTCTTTGTTGACACTGAAGCGAGGCAGGAATATGTTCTCAATAGGGTATTTGTTAACGTGGAGGGGGTCTCTCTTCGATACGACTTTATGGTTGCCTCGCATGGCAATTGGTTGTATCGGGACGTTCAGGAACTGAGATAGTTGAAATGCCCCTATATAGAATCTGCCGACACGTCCATCAACACTTCGTGTACCCTCTGGAAAAATAATAATATTATATCCAGCCTCAATCTCTTTTTTTAGAGAATCTGCCATCTCTTTGCCCCCCTTTGTGTCGACATTGTAGAATCCTAAATGACGGGTAAGTTTTCCGAAGAGAGGTGACTTAGCAACCCAGTTTTTTGTTACGAACAGACTCTTGGGGAAGAGGGCCATCATGGCAATGATGTCGATGAAACTTGAGTGGTTGGCTATTACGATGCAAGGCTCATTCTCGATTTTCGTTTTGTCTCTGCTAGTAATGGTTATTGGTACAAGCCAGCCTATCAACCCATAGAACCCCTTCATGAAACGATGGACATGAGATGAGATTATATTGTGTCGCCTGTCACTTTTCATAGGGATTAAACCAATAAAGAGCAAGACTACGTTGCAAAAAAGACATCCAATGCAGAACGTCCCATACGTAATGATACTTCTTGCGAGGGTTCTAAAGGTCCAGCGATTGAGGAATCTGTAGATAGCAGGTTCAATGATGCAAGCTGTCAGAATGACCGTTACTAAACCGAAAAGACCTATGATGCCCACACTTTGTATTGCGGGATGCTTTGCCATTGCCTGAATGCCAAGACAAATGACCATTGAGATGCCAGATATGGCAATCGCTGTTTGGTGAGAGGGCAGCATGTCGCGATTCGTCTTGTCGTCGCGTGAACGTAACCCATCCAGAATGAAGATAGCGAAGTCATCACCTACGCCAAATATGAAGGTGGATAGTATTATAGTGACGGGATTGAATTTGATTCCTGCTATGGCCATGAAACCAAGAATTATTACCCAGCTCAAGCACATAGGAAGAAAGGCTACTATGAAATGCTTTAAGTTGCGATATGAGATGATTAATGCCAATGCAACTATTGCGGAGCTAATCAGCAGAGTGTCATTAAAATCATCAACAATAGATGATATTGCTCTTTGAACGTAGAACCCTATATCTGGGGTGTTGCTGTCGACGTCTCCGAAATCTTCATATGCTTCTATTAAGGCCTCAATATGAGCTTTAGAACTCTGCAGCCATTCGTCGCCTTCATAGTTGAGGATATTCATGTTGTTTTCAAATTCAACATTCATGAAGAAGGGAAGTCCGATGAGCGTCAAGATGATAACTGCGCATACTGACCAATGGTTATGAGAGTAGTCCTTGGAAGCTATTCGACGGAGCCACGACATGAATGGGCGTTGAGCAGAGACTGAACTTCCAGTCGTGAACCGCATTATCTGTGGCAGGACGAAAATAGAGAAGAGTAGCGTCCCGATGAGAGTCAGAGACGAGAAGATGCCGAAATGACGTAGTACCATACTTTGGGTAAAGCATAATCCTATGAAGGCACCGAATGTTGTTATGCTGCCTACGGTCATAGGAAATGCCATCTCATTGACCAGTTCCTTGGCGGAAGAGCAATGCTCACCATGGGTGAGCATGTGAATGGAGTAGCTAAGAGCAATACCCATTACTATGGAGCCAGTGCCTAAGGCAATAAGAGATATCTTCAGTCCGATTAATCCGATAATACCCAAAGCAAAGAGAATGCCGAATAGGACGGGAAGCAGGATGAGAAGAGTAGTACGCATCCTGTCGCGGAACGAAACGACAATGAGTAAGGATATGAGCAGTATAGTTGTTATTCCGCAGAATATCAAGTCGTTCTGAACGCAAGTGGTATTTGTTATCGTTACGATTGGAGCTCCGTATGCGAATATCTTAACATTAGGAGTAGCACACTCTTGCATGATGCGTGCCAATTCGACGATAGTCTCTTTGCTATTGTTGGCCTTCGTGAATGACTCGTTCATGTCGATGAAGACTACCATCTTGTGAAGTGTTGAATCCATCAGGCATCCATCCACCCAGAAAATACCCGTACAATCACTAAGTTTTAGAAGCTGTTCATGGTTGTTCAAGTCTGCAGAGAAGTCAGGGAGATCTTCTGTGTAGAGGATGATATTAAGAGAGTCTTTTTCGAGTCGGCTCTCTACCGTCTCTTTAAGTTCTTCTGCTGCATCAATCAACGTGTAGGGGTCAGCGTATTGTTCATCATTATTTATATTCTCTATGATGACAAAGATGCGATTGGTATTGCCGCTTTTCTCTAAGGCCTCTTTAGCCCCCTCGTCGGGGAAAAAAGAGCTCAAGTCGGAGTCGAACTGAAGTCGTGATGTGCCTATGCCTAAAGCAATAATGCTGAGAAATAAGCATATCCATATTACCCTATTACTCATCATGTCTTCCTATTAATCTTGAGATGAGATATGAAGATAGTCCGACAACGCCACCGCATAAAGGAGCAAATACAATAGCACCGAGCACGTATTGCCAAAAACTTTGAAGAGCGCTATCGATTGTTAATGAGTCGATGCTTATGAGGGTCGGTTGGTTCAAGATTAAGCCACCGGTCCACAGACTTCCCCACAATATGAAGGGTATGACAGGTGGCAGGCTTATGTTGGAGAAGGCTAAAACCAGGGCCTTGTTCAGGCGAAATAGATGAGCAAAGAAGAGTGCGATGACCATTTGAAAGCCCCAGACAGGCATCATGCTCATCATAGTTCCAAATCCTATGGCAACAGCTTTACGACAATTGCTCTCATCGGTTCTTGTCAACTCTTTTTTTAACCATTTCCAAGCTACTTTCGGATAGTAGTAAATAAAAGCGAAAGCAACTAAAAATGTATTGAGAATAGAGATGCGTGTGAAGTCACGTAATGGTCGAAAGTGGCTGACTCTATCTTCGGGATAGATGACGTTAATAGGGATATTCCATACCTTTATATCTCGCCATGCTGCACGTACGATAATTTCAACCTCGAATTCGTAGCGGGGAGTGAAGAACTTCATCCCTTCAAGTCGCTTAAGAGGATATAGACGGAAGCCACTCTGGCTATCAGAGAGAGTGTGGAGAGTCTCCACCTTGAACCAGAAGTTGGAGAATCGGTTGGCGAAGGTATTCTTGCCAGGCATGCCATCGGCATGAAGGTTACGAGCTCCGATTATCAGACTATCTGGTTCTTTCCCGATAGCATCAATGAAAGCTGGTATATCAGACGCAAAATGCTGTCCATCAGTGTCCATGCTGATAGCATAATCGTAACCCATTCTGGAAGCCTCCCTCAATCCCATCTTCAGAGCATACCCTTTGCCTCTGTTTTTACCATCGGGATATTCAATCAGGATAATATCCTGACGCGGTGAAAGGAGCTTATGAGTGCTATCGGTAGACCCATCATTGACAACAATGACATTATCAACGTATTTCAATACGTCGTCGATTACCTTCATGATGGTCTTTTCATTGTTGTATGTAGGCAAGACAGCGGTAATCATATCTATTAGCAGAGAGTTCCTTTGAGTTTTACGAGTTGAACCCCATCTTTATCTGTTATTTCTGCAGTAATGACGATTTGTTCGCTATCGGAGTCAGACGCACTAATCAGAACTATGATGGGAGAGGTTTCCGACTTCATAGGATTCAGGTATCTAACCTCTTTTATGGCGCAAAATTTTTCAAATGAGCGGTTAAGCATAATGCCTGCACATTTGCGTATGAGGTAGATCGACATAACGCCAGGGACAACAGGATTGCCTGGAAAATGGCCCTCAAATATGTGGCTATCCTTGTTGATGGTAACAAGGAACTGACCAGCTTCAGGGGTAGTGTTTATATTAAATAATGTATTCATAATATCATTCTATAGAGTGAAATGTATAATCCGATACCTCACCATCAGCCTTAACGAGGTGCATTGTTTTCATTCGCCCTGAAGGTTCGTCGTATACCATGACTACGCTTCTTATATAACGTAGAAGGAAACGATCGGTTGCGGTAATTGTTATTATTTTAGTTTTATTGCTATCGTCAAGAGAAGTTTCAACTTTGTTGCGTTTGCTGACAGACGAATAGTCCTGAGTGATGGTGCTTATCAGAAGCTGTCGCAATGCGAAAGCCTGTCCCTTATTGCCGTATAGTGTTATAGTGCTGTCCTTTGGTGAAGTATAGTGGAATGACATCGACTGACTCTTTGCTATGTATCTTAGAGTTCCTTTTAGTTCGTTGCTTGTCGTGGCTCCAGCTGGGGTACACATTTCGGTGAACATACAATGGATGTCGTTCCCTTGTCCATGTGAGGCGGAACAAATCAGAAATATCAGAAATATGAATGCGAATGTTTTCATGATACAAGGCCACTTGACATTATTACTTCTGCATACAACATATCGTCCTTTGTCGTGATCTTCACGTTCTCAATATTGCCATGAGTCAGGTGAACATACGCACCGGCTGCCTCTACAACGCTTGCGTCATCAGTGAAACTGGCACTGAAATCCTGTTCGTAGGCGGATAACAGGAGCGATGTCTTGAATGTCTGAGGGGTCTGAACGAGGACAACCTGAGAGCGGTTGAGGGAGTGGCTCACACCTCCATCATCAATGAAACGAACACTTTGAGTTGAGTCGGTCACTGGTATTGCGGAACCATAAGCTGCTGCTTCGATGAATGTTCTGTTTATGGTCTGCGTAGAGACAAGGGGTCTGACTCCATCGTGTACGGCCACTATGCCATCGTCTTTGACAGCCTTCAGTCCGTTTTTAACGCTTTCAAAGCGTGTTGCCCCTCCATGAACTATGTCGTGGTCTATATGAAAGTCATATTCCTGGCATAGCTTTCCCCAACGCTCAATCTGACTATATGGCAACACAACAATTATGTGCATGTCTGCTTTGTAGTTGTGGAACCGTTCGATTGTATGCATAAGCACAGGACGACCTTTCAATAGCAGGAACTGTTTAGGTATGTCTGTTCCCATGCGCTTGCCAGAACCTCCAGCTACTATGACAGCATAATAATTCATCGAGTAAACAATCTAAAATATCAATAGAGTTATTGCCATGCAGATAAAACCAACAATATAGCCGATAAGAAGCTGTAAGGGGGTGTGGGCTATAAGGTATAATCTTGACCAACCTACAAGTCCTGAGAGAACAAGTATAATGTAGAGCCCTTCACCGAAGTCTATACTCATTCGGGTCCCGATGATTGTCACGAAAGCTAACAGAGCGCCTAATCCAAGGCTGTGAAGGCTGATTTTCCATTTGGGAGTTATAATGACTGCGACGAGGAGTAGTAAGGCGACGCCAAAGACCATCCCGCGGATCACAGAAGGAAGTTGTATGAGAGAATTTCCGAGTATGCCTGTCGTGAAAGAAGTTAGGCATGAGAGAAGCAGAGGCCAAAAGCGCTCTGTCTTGTTTGGCATCTCTATATCGGTGATGATTCTAAGTAGCAGGCATACCCCCATCCATACTAAAGGAAGAAGAGTTGTCCCTAAACTGACAAAAAGCAGTACGCCACTTTTGTAGTTGCCAGGTAGACTGTACCATGGAGAGTTGGATAGGTACAGCATCATGAGCATTGTGTATATTGGAACAAGCATGGGATGAGAGGCTATGCTCAGAACCCTGGCTGCTACCCATAGTCCGTAGTGGTTATTTCTATTTTCCGAATCAATCATAACTCTTTACGTAAACGGGCTACAGGTATTCCCAATTGCTCTCGATATTTGGCTACTGTCCGACGTGCTATGTTATAACCCTTCTCTTGCAGAATTTCCGCCAGTTTCTCATCGGCTATTGGCTGGCGTTTGTCCTCAGCATCGATACTCTCTTGGAGAATCTTTTTTACCTCACGCGAACTGACATCATCGCCATCAGTACTCTGCATTTTCTCAGAGAAAAAGTATTTTAATGAGTATATGCCAAAAGGTGTCTGAACATATTTGCTATTTGTAACACGCGAAATCGTGCTGGCATCCAGTCCTGTTATCTCTGCTATATCTTTCAGAATCATGGGCTTCAGCTTCTTTTCATCTCCGTCGATGAAATATTCGCCTTGATAGTCCATAATAGCTTGCATCACTAAGTGCAGTGTATTGCGTCGCTGTTTGATGGCATCGATAAACCATTTTGCGGCATCAAGTTTTTGTCTCACGAAAGTGACAGCCTCTTTTTGCTCATTAGTCTGGTTCTGTTTGTTGCGCATATACTCCTCCAGCATATCGGTGTATGTCTGTGATAGTCGCAGTTGCGGTTCGTTGCGTGAATTAAGTCGGAACGATAGCCTTTCGTTCTCATATTCTACGATGAAGTCGGGAATGATTGCCTGGGCCGTCTTAACTATTGAGCCGCTGTAAGTACTGCCTGGTTTGGGATTAAGACGAAGTATCTCCTCCATCGCATCTTTCAGGTCGTCTTCCTCTTCAATACGGAGTTTTTTCAGAATCTTCTCATAATGCTTTTTGGTGAATTCTTCGAAGCATTCATCGATGACTCTATATGCAAGATTGTTAATTGGATCTTGAAGATTTCTGCCGCGGAGCTGTAGCAGAAGTGACTCTCTCAGGTCACGAGCTCCAACACCCAGAGGGTCAAAACGTTGTACAATCTCAAGGACTCGTTGAACATCTTTGGAGTCAACATCTTTGTTTGTAGCAAATGATATGTCGTCTGCCATCTGGTCGACTTCGCGTCGCAGGTATCCATCTTCATCAATATTTCCGATTATGTAATGAGCAATCAGCTCTTCATCTTCGGTCATATTCTGGAGTCCGATTTGTTCCTCGAGGTGCTCCAGGAAACTGGCGCCTTCGGAGTATGGGACCTCGTCGCGTTGGTCATCAGGAGAGTAGTTATTGGTCTGCAACTTGTATGCAGGAGTCTCCTGCTCTAATTTCAGATACTCTTCTATAGAGGTGTCGCGAGGGTCGTCGTTATCGTGGTCCTGGATGTCTACCTCCTCATCGTCGTCCGCTCTTTTGTCAGATTCAACCTCCTCCAAAACAGGATTCTGCTCGAGCTCCTCTTTGATGCGTTGTTCTAATTGCACGGCAGGGATCTCGATCAGCTTCATTATTTGAATCTGCAGAGGTGAAAGCCTCTGTTGCATCTTTTGTTGTAATGACTGATTGAGCATAATTCCTATTTTTCTTAGAGATGCAAATGTAGTACTTTATAACGAATTTTCTAAGACAATTGTTGAGCTGTTGTTATAATTTCGCATTTGGCATCTCCCTTTTTGTCTTCATTGATAATGACTTCGTCTATCCCATTTGCAATAATTGTGCCTGAGGAGGGGTTCTTTACACTTGTTATAGACCCATTTATTGTTGCATTAACAGAGGAGTATTCAAATGCCAGGTCGGCGTCAGGTGCAAATGTGCAATTCTCGATGATTAAGTTCTCGGCGTAGCATAGAGGCTGAGTGCCCTCTATGTGACAATTGATGAGGTGAAGGTTTTTAGAATACCATGCAAGATACTCACCCTTAAGACGACTATTGCGAATCGTGACATTCTCAGTATTCCAAAAGGCATCTTTAGTGAGTATAACAGAGTCAGTAATTTCGATATCTTTGCAATATTGGAACGAGTACTTGCCATTGAGCTTTATGTTATTGCAGCGGATTCCATAGCTATGAAGAAATAGATTGTCGCCTTCGCCTATCTCAACATTGAGTAGTTCAATATTACGACAGAACCACAGCGTCTCTGTTGCACTTCTTATCGTAACATTGCTAAGTTTGAGATTATCTAATTCCCGAAATGTTTTAGGAGAATCGACCTGGCAGTTTTCCATTACGATATCTTTGGAATACCAAAGGGCAGCGCGTGCTCCGTCAGAGAGATGGCTGTTTCGGATGGTCATATCGTGACACTCCCACAGAGGATATTTCCCCTCGAACACGCAATTCTCAATTTGGATGTGTTGGCACTCTTTAATACCCGATTCACCTTCGCCAATGACTATATTGCTAAGAAGAGTATCTTTGATTTTGTATAGAGGGCGTTCACCTTGGAATGTTTTGTTTTCAATACGTTGCATATCTCAATTAATATCGGAGATTGTTGATATTAATCATAAATCTCAAGGACAAAGATATATAAATTTCATATTTTTGCAGCGCGAATAACCACGTAAAATAGTGAATAGTAATGTTATGTCAGGTAGATTAAGCAAATTTAAATGTAGCCTTATTGTTGTGATTGTTGCCTTTTTGGTACCTCTTTCAGCACAACAGACACAATTTTCAGCATGGTCGCAGGAGGAGATGGACCGGGCTAATACGGCAAAAAATACACTGTTGACAACTCAAGAGAAGTTGATATTTCTCTATTTTAATCTGATACGTATCGACGGCAAACGTTTCGCGGATACCTATGTGAAAGACTTCTTTGACAGACGAGATGTGAATTCGCGCGATTATGAAGCGTTGGTTTCAGACATCAGCAAGTCGAAGAACCTGGTATTGTTATTACCACATGAAGGATTACAGATTGCAAATGATAATTACTGTACTGCGTTGAGCAAAGAAGAGGAGGGTACCCCATTTGCAAATATCAATACACTTGTTCCTGAGGGTGCTGGCTTTGAGGTTCATGCCAACTTTTACTATACTGATGCGGTGGCGCTTGTCATGGATGCTCTTCTCGATGCAAAGTGGCGGGAGGCATGTACAAATTGCAGTATGACTCATTTCGCAGTGCGTATTATGGAACACCCTAAATCGGGGAGCGTCTGCACTCAGGAATTTGCCTCCATACCATCGGTTGTGGAGAACATACACTACCCGGAATGGTCAGAGTCGGAATTAGCACAGGCTAATACGGCGACTAACGATACATTAGCGCTCACAACGGAGGAACGAAAGATATTCTTTTACATAAACCTGGCAAGGTTGGACGGAGAGAAGTTCTTCAATACGTATGTGACGGACTACTGCAAGATTAAGAAAGTCACCGATTCTCCATACTATGCCTCATTGAAGGAGTGGCTTTCCAATGTGCAGAGCCTGACAATGCTTTATCCGAGCGTAGAGCTGAATGGAGCTGCTCTCTACCATACACTGGATATAGGCAAGAGTGGTGCTACGACGCATGCCTCGACAGATGGTATCGATGCGTCGGTCCGTATTCAACGCTTTTTGACAGGAACGAAGCATAATGGTGAGAATATAGCCTTTGGAGATGTTAAGGCTATTGATATTGTCATTAATCTCTTGTTGGATGAGAATGTTCCCTCGTTAGGGCATAGGATAAATATATTGGATAAAGGTTTCAAGTATTTAGGGACATCTATTCGTCAACATAAGGAGTATCGTTATTGCTGCGTTCAGGATTTCTCTGATTAAGAAGGATTTGGTATAGAGGGGCAAGTGCAAAAGTCGGTGCTTAACTGTGCCATGAGGAAGGTGTCGTGACCGATATCGTGGGCTATGGTGCGGATGTTGGTCAGTTCGTTGTAGATGAAGCCATAGCGATAGCCACGTGGCATGTAGCCACTCACGACATCGGGCGCATCATCGGCTTTCTTTGCAGTGACGTTGGGCACGAGGAAGAGGTAACAGGTCTCTTCGTCTATCTCGGTCTGCTCTTTGAATTTTCTTATCGCCTCTTTCTGGTCGCTGTTGAAAAGGTTTGAACGCATAATCTATCATACTGAAAGAGTTATTCATCTGGCATATTTTCTAATAAACTTGGCAATTTTTCTAATACATATTCTCGCTTTAGTTTTTTATTGTTTGACACCCATGTTCCCTTTATTCGTTTTGTTTTTCGTTCGATTATATAATTGAAAACCCCGTTCCATGCTGCAGTATCTGGTTGCTCCACCATTTGCACTTCGATTATATCGCCTTTATCAATAAAAGTGCCTGTCATTGGTACCAAGTGTCTATCATTCTGACCAACGAATTTACTGCTGCCTCGCAATTTATGCTCAGGATTTAAGTTGTCGTCGTCACAAGACACCCTGAAATCAATAACTCTTTCTCCAAAATCTCCCTTCCACGCTCCTGAGAGCACTATCCAATTTGAATTCTTATCTATTGGATGCGGATGTACTATTTGTATTTTATCTATCTGTTCAGCTGTGTATGCACATAATTCTTCACCTGACTGCATAAGTAGGTAACGCAAGTACTCTATTTTGCGATTAAACATTTCGCTTACCCTGTCATCAGAATAAACAAATTGGAACAAATCACTTGGCACTACAGTTTTAAGCCACATTCGAAAACTAAGCTCCAACTCTGGGTTCTTTTTTATTACTTCGATAAGCCTTACGTCTTCAATCAAGAGCATGTCATACATTATGCCCTTGTCCTCTGGTGTGGTGAACCCCTTCTCCATTAATATTTGACCATAATCGTTTGGGTTATAACCATATTCGTACATAGGAGGTGTATTGTTAGCCGCAAAATCATATCCAATAGGATACTTTTTTGACAACTCTTCTCTATTGAGATTAAGGGTAGCCAAAAAAAACTGAGACTCAAGAGGTACAACGCCTGCCCTATATGCTTTTGACTGGCTGAACATGTTTAAGCTATCCATATAATGAACCCAGTCTTGACGCATCTTTTCACATGAATCAAGTTTCTCAAGCAAATAGTCTATTATCAAGCAATATTCCGAGAGTGAGTAGTTTGTTATATTTCTTGAAATTGAAGACCTTATTTCTTCTATTATTTCCTTTTTTCCATTTATTATATAACTCCCCATGTCCTTGGTCTCCTCTCTATAGTTTTTCCAATACATATTAAGTATGTTCACATCATTCGGAACCCCCTTATATCTATTTGTTTGACTACTGACATCTGTCATAGCTGACAACAAAGCAATCATTAAGATTAATTTAGTTTTCATCTTTATCATCGGTTTATTGTTATACTTATTTGTAATGTTAAGCCATCAATCTCTAAGGAGTCAACATCATTTTTCTTTTTGCGGACGTACGGTGACATCTGTTCATTGAGGGCCACCGAAGATTGAGTAACCATTCGCATAGTTGTTCCTTTGGTATACGTTATTTGAAAATTTCTTTGTTCATGGTCATTTTCCAATGTATAATCCTGATAAGTCGTACCAGGCAGAAGACAACCTGTTGCATCCCAAACGTAATTGCCAATATGAATTAAAATGCCATCACGGGCAATTATTGCGCCATAATTATCTGTTTGGCCCGAAGTAATCAACTTAAACTCGTTTATAGAATTGCTTCTTGGAGTTATAGGGTTACATTCGTTATATGGATAGCATACATTATATGTTCCTTCGGGTATGCGCATGCCACTATTCGCTGTTCTTTCCTCTTGTGCCGTGCCTGCGGGTCTCTCCAGAATGTATCCGCTCAATGCGCCATTGTCGACACTATACGAACTGAGGGTGTAAAGACTATCTGATTCAATATTAGTCAATGTCATCTGAATTTGAGGATGTTTATTATACAAGAATACATCAAAAATCCATTCATCATCCTCCTCGATGGTCAACTCTAACAATTTTACATCTGACAATTGTTGCTCAAATGGTGCATCAGGTTCTTCTTTTAGTGCATGAAATGTGTATTTTATAAAATCTCCCGACACGTCCCCTGATTTCGATGCATTTTCTTTAGAAACTTCAAATGGTTCTATCTTGTCAGAAATTTTAGTAGAAGAGTTACTGAGTTTGTAGACAGAACAACTTGTTAGTGACACACTTATATTCTTAAATGTCTTATTGTTGATTTTGAATGACTCCTTAAAGGTTGCCTGGCCAAATGGAATTTCTGATAATTCATAGCTTTTTTCACTTTTGATATTTTGTTCCCTAATTGCAAACAATAAATCACTAAGATTCTTCTCAGTAATAGGCAATAAATTCTCACCTTCACTCTCATCATCTAAGATGCCTAAAATATTCTTGTGTTTATCGTGAC
>JABUTU010000054.1 GCA_021443545.1 Marinilabiliaceae bacterium
TCGAACCCTGGACCCACAGATTAAGAGTCTGTTGCTCTACCAGCTGAGCTAGCGAGTCATTATCCTCAAACTTGCGTTTCGATAACGGGTGCAAAGGTAGATATTATTTTCTTACGAACAACAGTTACATCGTTTTTTTTTGATTTTTTCTACTCTCCTCACTCAACGCTTCTGTCGCTCTTGCAACACCGTGAGTCACGCTGCGCCTCAATCTGCAACAGGATCTGCTTCGCAACCAGTCCGCCGGCATATCCACAGAGTGCCCCATTGGCACCGACGACGCGATGACATGGGAGAATCAGACTCAGAGGGTTGGCACCGACGGCACTCGCCACGGCGCGCACGGCACGAGGCTTTCCGACCCTCTCGGCAAGAAGAGTATAGCTCCAACGCTCACCGTAGGGTATCATCAGAAGAGCCTGCCACACGCTACGCTGCAGGGGGGTACCAACAGTCGCAATGGTCACGTCAAAGCTCCGTCGACAGCCTGCAAAGTACTCGTCCACCTCACGAAGCAGCTCGTCAATAACGGGAGATGTGCCATCGACGATTTCGCACGCAAGGTGCTCCGTGACTCGCCTTACGTTGCGCTCGCGATGTGGATTGGAGAGCCAGTCACATATATATACGGTATCGCCGCGAGCGACTACCTGCATATCGCCAGCCGGGGTGGAGAAGGTACGACGTATCAGGGGAGTGGTCATCGTTTATGAGTCATGAAATGGTTAAGTATCATAATATCAGTTTTTACCGGTTCTCAAAATTATGGCAATAAGATATGATATTCAGGCACTCCCTCAATTTTAACATTTTTTATACGTTTTTTTATGGGTTAGAGTATACGTAAAATCATTTCTTTTCTAATTTTGGACTTCATAAGACAAACAAACACGAAACATATATAGAAACAATCATGGCAACAAATAAACCACGTGTTATAAAGAATTTTGAAAAGTTAGATGATGCTTTGCGCGAGGCAATTATGGCCGCCTACCCCAATGGTATCACTAACGAGATTCGCACCTACGACATAGGTAACGGCCGTCTCATGTCGGCTCTTCCCTACGAGACTGATGAGTTTAGCTACCTCATCAAATTTCCTGTCAAGGAGGATGTCGACTTCGAAGATGAGATGTCGATGGGCGGTGACGACGAGATGAACCTTGAGGGAGGTGTTGACCAAGACGAGGAGGAGGAGAAGGACGACCTCCCAGAGGAGTCGGTGGGCTCACTTCAGGACCTTGCCGATGCTGAGGACTCGGAATAGGATTCATAGTAAATGGTAAAGCGTCGCACTGACCATTCAACCCCTACAACGCCCATGTTAACCCTATAAAAAAGGTCGCATGGGCGTATATTTTATACTTTTATGTTACAAATGATGGGAATCTTTAGTTATTCCTGCAAATAATATACCATACGTCATGCGCATAGTCTTTATGGGGACGCCCGATTTTGCCGTCCGCACACTTGAAGCTCTCATCACTGCCGGTCACGACGTGGCTGCTGTCGTCACGATGCCCGACAAACCTGCCGGCCGCGGACAGAAGCTGCAACAGTCGGCTGTGAAGTGTTATGCCGTCGAACACAACCTCCCGGTGCTCCAGCCGGAGCGACTCAAAGAGGAGTCGTTTGTGAATGCTCTGCGCGAACTCAAGGCCGATGTGCAGGTTGTTGTTGCCTTCCGCATGCTGCCTGAGATTGTCTGGAATATGCCACCAATGGGCACGTATAATGTCCATGCCAGTCTGCTGCCGCAGTATCGCGGAGCCGCCCCTATCAATTGGGCCATCATGAATGGCGACAGCTTCACGGGAGTCACGACATTCAAGCTATGCCACGAGATTGACACGGGAGACATCGCTCTTCAGCAACGGGTTGATATTACCAATGACGACAATGCGGGAACGCTTCACGACAAGCTCATGGAGGCTGGTGCGTCATTAGCAGTTGAGACGCTGAGCCGGCTCGATAAGGGCACGCTGAGCCTCACATCGCAATCGATTCTCGACAAGGATGTGGAGTTGCGTCCTGCTCCTAAGATTTTCAAGGATGATATGCGTATCGACTGGAAGGAGTCGGCTACGACGATATGGAATAAGATCCGCGGACTCTCGCCCTACCCTGCTGCATGGACTGAGATGCCCGCTGCGAACGGGGATAACGCACCGGCACTGA
Organism: Marinilabiliaceae bacterium; assembly: GCA_021443545.1. Lineage (GTDB taxonomy): Bacteria > Bacteroidota > Bacteroidia > Bacteroidales > Marinilabiliaceae > W3P20-009. Next base: position 2,179 of record JABUTU010000054.1, read on the forward strand.
CGGCGAAAATCTTCGCTGGACATATAGCACCTTGTGATGCAAATCTATGCGCTGGTGAGATTGAGTCGGATGGTAAGAGCTATCTGCGTTTTGCCACAGGCGAGAAAGGGCTGTCGATTGAGATTGATGAGATACAGCTTGCTGGCAAGAAACGTATGGCTGTCAAGGCTATGCTCCAGGGCTATCACTTCTGAGCAGGCGGCAGACACAAATCCTTCAAGTCGCCTTTGACAATCACGTCAACATCAACTCCACCATTGATGCCATCGACTATGCCATTCTCCGAGAACTGCCATAATGAGCAACCCATCGGAGGATTCTTTGTAAGCGATGCAATCCAAAAGATGACGTCGTTGAAATAATTATCTTTCTTCAGGACTTCATAGACATCTTTGGAGGTGTATAAGATTGGTTTAACACCATATTTCTTAGTCACTATCTCCATCCACTCCTTAGCATATTTGCGGACTTTGGCTTCAAGAGTCTCTTTATTAGTCCACAATTTAGCCTTTATCAACTTAGGCTCGACATCGAGTACGGGACGCAAATCACCTGTTTTGAGGTCAACCACATTAAGGAAGTTTGCAGCCTGAGTCGTTGGTTCTGACTTAAACGACAACAGATGATATGCCCCAAATACAACCCCCTCTTTTCTGCGCACGCCATTCATGTTGTAGGAATAGTCGGGGTCGTTAGCTCCTTTAGTCCCCTCGGTAGCCTTAGCAATAACAAAACCTAATTTTCTTTTCTGTCTACTTTCCTTTTTTCCTTTTGATATAAACTCAATCTCATTGACCTTCGCCCACTCTATCTTTCCTTGAAAATGCGAGATATCGATGCCGAAGATAGCATTTTCGGGCAGCGACACAGGGAGCATAGAACCAAAGAATTTGTCTTTTATCTTATATTCGGTGGCGGCTACCTTATTGGAGAAGTTACTTACTAAGCGAGTTATGCTATCGCTATAGAGCACCCCAGCAACGATAAGAGCCACGACAAAAACCGCACTCACAATAATCCACGCGATTCGTCTACGACGTTTTTTGGGCGCTCGTCGATGTGGTAATTTCTTAATAGACTTCATCCCTTAAGTTGATACTATTAGCCGAGTTTTGTTGAACTCTTGAGATTCTTAAGGATTGCGAAGGCCCGGTCGACATCGTCCTCCTCGACTATGATTGAGAACTCATTGGTTGTCGAGACAACCTCCTTGACGTTGATGCCCTCCCAGGCTATGAATTTCATTATCTGATAGTAGAAGCCGACAGCCTGCACGTTGCCCGCCGGCAGCTTCAGCGTGATGGCAGAGAGATTCTCATTCCGATAGGTACATACCTCCTTACCAAAGTGCTTCTCAACAACACCCGCCAAGTCAGAGCCAACAACAAGGTTCGACTCGAAGACACCACGCACCATCGTGTAGAAGACATCATGATTGCCAGCTATCTCGTTCATCAGGTTGATATGACACTCGAAAATCGAAGGACTGTTGCGGAAGGTGTAGTCGGTCAGGTTGGAACGCACAATGATGTCGCCCAACATCGTCAGTATGTCCCTCGTATAGCCATGGTTGGAGTTAATCAGATTGGGAATCATACGATTCAAAGCCATGACGATAGCCCCCTGCTTCGTCTCCTTACCTGTCAGACGCTCTATGGCAGGGTTAATCTGACGCGCTAACGACGAGATGTTGATAAGTCCCTCCGAGAGCGCCTCTACAACGAATGGCTTGACTTTGATTACCTGTTCTACCGCTTGACTAATTGAATACATACCGCTTTTCCTGTTATTTTTTTGCCTGATTTGGTGACTACTTGTGTTATTTTTATGATGCGAAGATACAAAATGTTAATGAATTAACAAACCGTATATATTTATTTTTATTCGTTTCCATTTAAAACAAAAAAGTAGTAACTTCGCACTCGAAATTGAAGAATCAGGAGTTTATATATATGCAACCATTTACTCTTCAGGGGTCGATTGCGGCCCTATCCACTCCTTTCAACGAGGATGGAAGTATCGACTTCAAGTCGTTCGATGCTCTTTTGGATTTTCACATGGCCAATGGGACGGCGGGAGTTGTCGTGTGTGGGACGAGTGGAGAATCGCCCACGCTGAGCGAGGCGGAGGATGCTGAGATGTTTGAGCATGCGGTGAGCTATATCAACCATCGCATGGTGGTCATCGGCGGTTCAGGCTCAAACTCGACGCAGAGCTGTATCAAGTATACAGAGAATGCCAAGAAGGCAGGTGTGGATGCTGTCCTGACTGTTGGGCCTTACTACAATAAGCCAACGTCGAAGGGCATGTATGAGCATTTTGCAAAGGTTGCTTCAAGTGTCGATATACCTATCATTCTATATAATGTACCGGGTCGTACGGGCAGTGCCATTAAGCCTGATGTAGCTATTCGTCTGGCTAATGACTTCAGCAACATCGTGGGTATCAAGGAGGCAAGTGGCAATATCAACGCTGTCGCTGAGCTCATTGCAAAACGCCCTGAGGGATTCAAGGTCTATAGTGGCGACGACAACCTCTCGATGCTCTGCAACCTTCTCGGTGGCGACGGCTGCATCTCGGTGGCTGCCAATGTCTTCCCAAAGGAATTTGCACAGATGATGAAGCTCTCGATTGAGGGCAACGCTGTCGAGGCACGCAAGATATTCTATAAGTATCGTCATATCATGGATCTGCTCTTCATCGAGTCGAACCCAATCCCTCTCAAGGCAGCTCTTGCCGCCATGGGAATCGTCAAGGAGTTCTACCGCCTGCCTCTCTGCCCGATGGAAGAGGCGAATAAGAGACTGCTCCTCGACGAGATGAAAAAGCTCAACCTAATCTAATTCATCAGTATCGGTGGAGTTTAGTAGAAAACCTATCTGACTAAAAACGGAGACAAAGCGCCATAAATGGCGACTAACAATAGTGGGGATGTGTCAGGATTTTACCCGACACATCCCTTTCTGTTTATAACTACTGATTAAAAATGATTTATAAAAATGATTTTTTTAACACAAAGTGTACAACATATTTTTTATTTCTTTATCTTTGTCTTTCAGAAGTTTAGGTGGTTACGTCTCATCTCCTAACGTTTACAACGGCTATTTTACTATAGATACTATAATACTACATCTGCATGAAACAGCTCTTTACGACTTTTATCATTGCGACTATATGCTCATGCCTCCCAGCTATAAACATTGTGACGAATAGTGGGAGTTGCGCGTGGGACAGCGTAACTGATGCAACTTATAATGTTGGTTTCAGCACATCGGTTCAGGGCTTTTCGATAGGATTTTACAAAGGCTCAAGTAGTAGCCAAGTAAAAAATGAAGAGAGTCGTTACATTGCAATTCCAAAGAAAGGATATCTTGTGATTTCGACTGGCTCTGAATCTGACGTCATGCTAAATGTGACTCTAAATTGTCAATCCTTAGACAAATGCCAGCAGTTCACGCTTAATGGTGAGGTTGTAGGAGTTGTCGACACTGAAAAACTTACTGTGACGTGGACGGGCTCAACATCGGAATTTGTCGCTCAGATGACAGAGGGCATGATTCAGGTTAAATCGATTGATATCGAGATGATTCCTGCTCCGGAGATATCTCACGCCACAGGCTATTACGTCGGCACGCAGACAGTCACCCTAACCTCCGACTACGATGTATACTACACAACGGACGATAGCGAGCCAACGATGGAGTCAGCTAAATACACCGAGCCATTCGAAGTCGTGAGCAACAGCACCACCACCATCAAGGCCATCGCCTTCAACCCAGCATGGGCAGCTGACGCAAACAAGGCGAACTGGGGCAGTAGCGTCGCCTCTTCGTCATTGACTATTGCAGATGCTGAATACTCAGGTATCAGTGCCTTGCGCAGTAGCTTTAATAGCTCTAATAATAGTACTGAGACGATCGTCAAATATGCCTTTAACGACCTTCTCGTCACATATACCAATAACGAGAATCTCTATGTCAACGATGGCAGCGCTGCCATATTGCTCAAGAGCAACAAGAAGGATTCGGTGCAGTTCATCAAAGAGGGCGATAAGATATCGGGCCACCTCTACGGCACTCTCTCGAGAAAAACAATAGCTACACAAATCAAAGAGATTAAGTCGTGGACCGATGTCTCGGTCGTCTCATCCAGCAATGAAATTCCGGTGGTCGACATCGACTTCAAGTCGGTCACCTCAGCCTTAGAGAGTCAGATCGTCAGAACAACCAATGTCGAGTTCCTCGCAAGTGCCGCGACGTCAAAGAAAATCGACATCCGATGTGCCGGAGGCGAGTTAGAGCTATGGGACACCTACAGCAATCTGCCATCTGAAATCGACACCGAGGCTCGCTACACAATCACGGGCATCGTGAGTCGCACAAGCAGCTCCACCAAGATAGCCCCACTCGCTGTCGTCAAGGAGGAGACCCCACCGGCAACGCCGACAGCACTCCGAGACATCATCATAGAGGGAGATTGCAGCAAAGCCGTCATCTACAACCTCCTCGGTCAGCGCGTCCGCACAATGGATAAGCCAGGCATCTATATCGTCAACGGCCGCAAGGTCGTGGTCAAGTGAGCAAGAGGGGGCATGGGCTAAAACAATTAGTTATCAAGAAAGAAAGAATACAAACAACTCAATAATCTCAGACTATAATTTTCGCTTTAGAGTTATAGTAGTATAACGCCAAGGGGTGAGAATCGACCGATTCACACCCCTTGAATTATTTTTTAGCATAACGATAACAGTAACATCGAAATATCGAAATATCGAAAAATACCAATATATTCTTTATCCTGACAAAAAAGAGGACACACCGCTATTTCCACTACGGCGTATCCTCTTCGCAATTTACAAGGTATGATTACTGTTCTATCTCGTGATAATCAAAATTCTCATAGAGAAAACCTCTGACATCCTCATATTCGCCCTTTGCAGCCCTGACTACGGCAACCTTGACATTTGAGATTCGTGGCACTCGGAACGAATCCAACTTCTCGTGATTCCTCTCTTTGAGATAGCGCTTGAACAAAGGTATATTAGGCTCTTCGACATGGCAATAGTACTCCTCCCTGACGATGTTGCTTCCCGTCGGAGCGTATACCTCCTTAGTTGAGTACTTAAAGAGACGATAGAGGGCGTAGAGGTCGACCAGAAGCAGCATGGTAGCCACGAAGGGTTGAGCTGCGACAAGCATTACAAAGGCTACAGTCAGTGCCACGAAGGCAACGAGACTGATTGTCAGATTACTCCAGGAGATTCGCTTTACGATATTTTGATTGTTCATTGTATTTTCCATGATATTTCAGTTTAAATTATAAAACACTATTTTTTTATTAAAACACTGCAGACGTTATCTCTTTTGTCTGCAAAAACGGAAGATTAATAGAAGTCCCAAGCCACTACAACCTCTCGCAGTGGCCATTTTTGCTAAAGCGGTAGCCTCTCAGGTCGTTATAGTCGCCATTCTCCGAATGAACCTCCGCCACACGCACATTAGTCTGATGGTCGACACGGAATAGTTCGACCATACGACGGTTATGCTCCGCCAGATAGTGGCGAAACTCCTCCATACGGCCTTCAGGCACCAGACAATAGAACTCATCGCGATGGACCTGACTGTTTGAGGGCTGGTAGAACTCAGCGACAGAGCGCGTCAGAAGTTTATAGAGTGAGAAGCAGGCTCCGAAGATTGTCAGAGTTGATGTGATGGGAGCCTTCTCTATGAGGAAGATTGTTGCAGCCACAAAGGCTACGAAGGCTACAAGGCTCATTGTGAACTCTTTCCACATGATACGCCTTACTATATTCTGATTTTTCATGATTTCTGATTTTTATTGTTATGTGACTTTTTGTTCCCCCACACGTCGAAGGTCATCCGAAGATATTACGCGTGAACCTCTCGCGCTACGAGTGATGAGAGCAACAGAAAGGAAAAATGTTATGATGCTTCTAAAGGACCACTGTTGCGGCGGCTAACGAAAGATAAAGCACTGTTTTCAAACCATAGTTTCAACAGCCAGCCAAAGGCTAACCTACAGTTTCGACAGCTTAGGAAAGTCAAATCATTGTTTCGACAGCTCTCGACAGTTAGAGCTCTGTTTCGAGGCTAACGACAGCGATTCGATTGGGAAAAACCAAAGAAGCAGTTTGTGAAAGTCACACTAAATCAGAATCATCCGCAGCGCATAGACATAGTAATCGCACGGACGAGAAAAGGAGAGAGAGTGATAATTATAATGAGAGCTTCCGACGAGTGCAAGGGAGAGAGCCCCCCTGACGAGAGAAGCGTCGGATGAAGAATGCAGATTCTTGGCAACCCGGTAGAGGTGAAGCGGAAGAGACGATGAACCGAGCGATTCGACCTCGGCATCCATCGTTCCCGACATGAAGTGAATCGCCGCATTATCATGCGTGTCATCATGCGCCCCCTGCTGAGCCATAGCATACGTCGACGCATCGATATGCGAGGTGACGAGAGCATTTGCCATCGTCATGCCCGCTACGAGCGAGAGCACTATGACCATATATCTGAAGAGCATCTTTTTCATGATGACTTTTTTTGGCCTCTAATAAAGCCGTTCCGTATATAATAAGTAATCGACAATAACGAGTCGTTCGATTCTTATGGATGCAAAGTTAGAACCTTTTTTTGAAATATGAAATAGTTCGTTGATTTTTTATACTCTTTTTACATTTATAAGAAAACTATTTCTACTATTTTGGTTTTTTTCATCCCAAAACAACAGACAGAAGAGATATTTATTGCTTTTAATGAGAGATTAATATTCGACAGGTTTATAGTTTATACAAATATGTCCTCCTCCACACGTGATGACTGAAACGGACTTGCTATGGGTAGTATCAAGTTGATTTCCAAAGCATCTTCAAGTCTTGTCATTGTGTCGAGTGAAAGATTCTCATTTCCCTTGAGAATCTTCGACACATACTGTTGGGTGCAGTTCATTCGCTCAGCAAGAGCCTTCTGTGTAAGCTGAAGTTCTTTCATACGTAGTAGAACCTTCACGGCAATCTGATGAGAATGTCGCAACCACGACGAGTTATCCCGTCTCCATTCTGCCTCTTCTCGCCATTTAGAAGGCGTCTCACTCTGATGAGCTTCCAGGAACTCTAATGTCTTCTGTTTCATAATAAAACTCCTTCCTTTTATTGTATCTCAGACAAATAATCAACAAAGCCACCTGCATCTATGGCACCACCATCTAATAGAAAATTACGAACCTTCTCCATCTTGTTGAGTTCGGCAAGCGTATGTTCCCGCTCTTTCATTGTGCGAGTCAACTTAATAGCACCTCCTGTGATGATATAACATCCAGGCTCTAACTTGATTGCATAGATTCGAAGCCATGAAGTATGTTGTGGACGTTCCTTGATACGCGCCTTCTCCCTGCCAAGTAGCATTTCACTTGTTCGGCTATTATGCAAAGGTCGAAAGATACGGTCAAGGTTAGCATCTGGCGAAATATCAAGGATAAGGCATTGGATACGCATGCTATCATCAATGGTATCATAAATCGCCTGGTTTATGTCAGTAATCTTAAAGTACGATTCCAAGTCGGACATATTATCCAGAAAAAAATCCACAAGCCACTGTGGATCGTTCCATTGGCTGAATAGCTCTTGAAGAGCATTATCTTCTGAGTTATCATAGCGAACAGCCCACAGGGTGTTATTGTCGAGAATCCTATCGAATTTCATTTTTGATACAATGTCATGAAGGTGCTAAGATATATCTTTTTATTTAATGCAACAACTATCAGTTGTATTATTACACTACAAGCGGAGAATTTGATACCCGACAAGACTCAGACTTAAAAAGGCAAAAAACTGGACCGCAAAAAATCGGCTTTATAATGGTGTAAAACACCTTATTAATTGTATCTTTGCACCCGAAAAATAGTGAAGTTACACATGCTTGAGACTATTCAAACGTTTTTTGAGAGTTGTCGTTGGCGCGAGGTAGCTTTGCACTTGAAAAAATATGCATAATCAGATGGAACTTGCAAGTAAATACTCTCCGGCCGACATAGAGGCCAAGTGGTATCAGTATTGGACAGAAAAGAATCTCTTTGCATCAAAGCCTGATGCACGTCAACCATACACAATCGTCATACCTCCGCCGAACGTGACGGGTGTTCTTCACATGGGTCACATGCTCAACAACACCATACAGGATATCCTGATACGCCGTGCGCGTCAGGAGGGCAAGAATGCGCTATGGGTACCGGGGACGGACCATGCCTCGATTGCGACAGAGGCCAAGGTGGTCAACAAACTCGCCAGTCAGGGCATCAAGAAGACCGACCTCTCACGCGAGGAGTTCCTCGGCCATGTCTGGGACTGGACGAATGAGCATGGTGGCATCATCCTCAAGCAGCTTCGCAAGCTTGGTGCTTCGTGCGACTGGAACCGCACTGCCTTCACCATGGACCAGGTGCGTAGCGAGAGCGTCTTGAAGGTCTTCTGCGACCTCTACAACAAAGGCCTCATCTATCGCGGTGTCCGTATGGTCAACTGGGACCCGAAGGCACTGACGGCACTCTCCGACGAGGAGGTAATCTATAAGGAGCAGCATGGCAAGCTCTACTACCTGCGCTATGAGGTGGAGGGTGAGAAGGGCAAGTATGCCATCGTTGCCACAACACGTCCAGAGACCATCATGGGCGATACAGCAATGTGTATCAATCCAAACGACCCCAAGAACCAGCATCTCAAGGGCAAGCGCGTCATAGTGCCTCTCGTAGGTCGCTCAATACCAGTCATTGAGGACGAATACGTCGACATAGAATTCGGTACAGGCTGTCTGAAGGTGACGCCAGCACACGACGTGAACGACTATATGCTTGGGGAGAAGTATAACCTCCAGAGCATCGATATATTCAACGACAATGGCACAATCAGCGAGGCTGCTGGCATGTATGTCGGTCAGGACCGTTTCGATGTGCGCAAGCAGATTGAGAAAGATTTGGAGGCAGCCGGGCTCCTCGAGAAGGTTGAGGAGTACACCAACAACGTAGGCTTCTCGGAGCGTACCAATGTGCCGATTGAGCCTAAGCTCTCCATGCAGTGGTTCCTCAAGATGACAGAGCTTGCCAAGCCCGCTCTCGAGGCTGTCATGAACGACGACATCAAGTTCTACCCTGCCAAGTATAAAAATACCTATCGCTATTGGATGGAGAACATCAAGGACTGGTGTATCTCGCGTCAACTCTGGTGGGGACATCGCATCCCGGCATACTACCTGCCACAGGGAGGCTTCGTCGTGGCTGAGAATATCGATAAGGCCCTTGAGCTGGCTCGTCAGAAAGAGCCGTCAGTCACGAAGGAGCAGCTGCGTCAGGATGATGACTGCCTCGACACATGGTTCTCATCATGGCTATGGCCTATCTCGCTCTTCGACGGCATCAACAATCCAGGGAATGAGGAGATTAAATATTACTACCCAACGAGCGACCTCGTCACGGGTCCCGACATCATCTTCTTCTGGGTTGCCCGTATGATTATGGCAGGCTACCAGTATGAGGGTAAGATGCCTTTCAAGAATGTCTATTTCACTGGTATCGTACGCGACAAACTGGGCCGTAAGATGTCGAAGCAGCTTGGCAACTCGCCCGACCCTCTCGATTTGATTGAGCGTTTCGGAGCCGATGGTGTTCGCATGGGTATGATGCTCTCGGCACCTGCCGGCAACGACATACTCTTCGACGACACACTATGTGAACAGGGACGTAACTTCAACAATAAGATATGGAATGCCTACCGACTCGTCAAGGGACTGGAGGTTAAGGAGATAGCACAACCAGAGGCAGCACAGATTGCTGTTCGCTGGTTCGGAGCGCAGCTGCGCACGACGGCGGCTGAGGTGAAGGACCTATTCACCAAATACCGTCTCTCAGAGGCACTTATGGCCATCTATAAGCTCTTCTGGGACGAGTTCTCATCATGGTACCTCGAGATGATAAAACCAGCATACGGTCAGCCTATCGATGCCTTGACATACAACACGACACTCAGCTATTTCGAAGAGCTGCTTAAGTTACTCCATCCCTTCATGCCATTCATCACAGAAGAGCTATGGCAGAATATGGGAGAGCGCAATGACGGCGAGAGCATCATGTTTGCTGCCGTGGGTGTTGCAGAGCCATCGGCCGACGACAAGGCCATCATCGAGGCTGTCGAGGCAGCCAAGAGCGTTGTCTCGGGAGTCCGCATGATACGAAATCAGAAGAATATCTCGCCTAAGGAGGCTCTCGACCTCAATATCACGGGGCATAACACGATACCTGAGATGGATTCCATCCTCTTCAAGATGGCTAATCTCAAGAATATCATTGTTGTGGCAACCAAGAGCGACAATGCGCAGCCCTTCATGGTAGGATCGACGGAGTATAGTGTTCCGCTCGAGGGCTTTGTCGACCAGGCAGCTGAGAAGCAGAAGTTAGAGGCTGAGCTGAAACGCCTTGAGGGCTTCCTCGTTGGAGTCGAGAAGAAGCTGTCGAACGAGAAGTTTGTCAGCAGTGCTCCTGCGCAGGTTGTTGAGATGGAGCGCAAGAAACAGGCAGATGCGACAAGCAAGATAGCAGCCATCCGCGAGGCACTTGCCAAATTAGGATAATGATTAATACATAACAGACGGTCGGAGGATGCGTTCCTCTGATTGTCTGTGACACTTTATCATATATTCAGTGCGATGCAGATCAGAGCAAAGAAGATAACGGGACTGACGGATACGCAGGTCCTTGAGTCGCGCCAACGGCTTGGGGAGAATCGTATCACGACGGAGATACGTCAGAATCAGAAAGATATGGCGAACGACGTGATGCGACAGCCACGCACGTATGTCCTCTTCTTCATTCTGCTGCTTACCATCGCATGTTTTGTGATGCATCTGACGACGGAGGGGGCGGATGCCTACCGCAGTGGTTTGAATCTGCTCACCATCGTACTGTGTGTTGCGGCATCTGCCACGATTGCCATTCCGTTGCGTGTCAATGCCCGTCGTCGCAACACCGAATTACTGCTCAACCAAGACAATGTCCAGGTCATACGCAACGGCAACAATGTCACCATACCCTACACGCAGATTGTAGTCGGCGACATCGTAGTACTCTCGCCGGGCTCGTTCATACCAGCCGACGGACAGCTACTGGAGGCGCATAACCTCATTGTTGATGAGACGAATATCACAGGCGACATCAGTGTTTTGAAAGAGGCCAATATCGACTCGTCGATGCTTCAGGAGACGCGTTTTGCACCCGACAAGGTGATGTGTGGTTCGACGGTGACGGAGGGCAACGGCATCATGCGTGTCACGCGCATAGGCAATAACACCGAGTATGGCAAGATGACCCACACCAAGGGGGCGCATCAGGAGACGTCGCCTATCGTCAACACCGTGCGCGTCATGTCGTCGGAGCTATCCTTAGTAGCCATTGCCATAGCTGTCGTCATCAATATCATAGCTCTCTTCACGGGTTCTTTCGATAGTTGGTATAACCGTTTCACTATTTTCATTCTCATCTTCGGTGCTATGATGCCATTAGGTATGCATATGACAATGAATATCCTTTTGGCACAGAACGGGCATCGTTTCTCGCGGATGGGAATCATACTGCGTCACTTCTACGCACCGACCACCTTAGGAGCTTCGAAGGTATTGCTGACCGATAAGACGGGACTCATCTCGAGCAACCAGATGCAGGTCCTGAATGCCTATGTCGGCTTCTGCGAAGATCAGACGACCAACTTCACGTCGCTCTTTCCAGAGATACACCGCGAGCTGATGGCGCAATCGATAGCCCTCAACACGACAGCCAACCTGGACCTCTCGAATCCGCATGAGCCTGTTGTCCTTGGCGATGTCATTGATGGCACACTGCTATTGTGGTTGCATGAGAATAAGATTGACTACCGGCGTTACCGCAGTGACGGAGGCCGCACGATAGAGCGACTGGCCTATAGTGAGTCGCGGCATTACATGGCGACACTGATTGAGAACAACAAGCACGAGCGCATCCTCTTTGTCAAGGGAGAGCCAGAACCCGTCGTTGCTCTCTGTCATAAGATATTGCTACGTGATGAGGCTGTTGAGATAGGTCCTTCTGAACGTTCTCTCATCGAGACGCGCCTGATTGACTATGGCGACCATGGCTATTCGTCGAGTGTTGCCTTTGCCTATGCCTACCTGCCGAAGGACAGCTATGCCTTCTATAACAATAAGATCGACCGTAGCATCCGACTGACGTTGCTGGGCTTCGTCTCGATGGAGGAGATCATGCACCGTAGTGTGCGTAAAATCGTCAAGCAGCTCAAGGAGGCATCGATAGAGATTAAGCTCATCAGCGTCTCGAACAAAGCGGTCTCACTCGGACTGGCACGCCGTGCGGGCATCATCACTCTGCGCGAGATGGAGAACCCAGAGGAAAATGGCAAGACGATAGGCATCGATGCGGGCAAACTGACAGAGATGCTCAACGAGGGGACAATGACCGGCAAGCAGCTCAGGGATGTGTGTGTCATCTCGCAGGCGAGTCATGCCGATAAGGTGCAGATTGTAAATGCACTGAAGAATACGGGCATCATCGTGAGCGTCGTCGGATCAGAGTCGCGCGACGTCCCGATGCTTGGTGTGGCAGATGTGGGCATCACGATGAACCTCAACTCGACGACATCGCCCAATGTGGGTAGTATGAATATCATGAGCAACCACCTTGAGCGTCTCCTTGAGGCCATCAAGACCAGTCGTTCGCTCATCATGAACCTGACCCGTTTCTACCTCTATCAGTTCTCCGTCTCGGTGAGCCTCGTCCTGCTGACAGCAATCGGCATGCTTGCTGTCGGAGAGCCCATCGTCTCGATGCTCCAGATGTTCTGGTCGAATGTGGTGGTATGTATGATTGTATCCTTTGCCTTTGCTGCCATTCCGCCCGACGACAGGGTCATGGCACGCAAGCCAGAATATTTCCACCGTTTCTTGAAGAATAAGCATCTGATAGCCCATTCGCTTATCTTTGCCTCGCTCATCACGCTCCACATGCTTGTCTTGTGGCTGATATTCTCAAGGAATGATATTACGGCGTTCAGCGATATATGGACTAAAGATGTGACGTTAGGCTTCCCAGAGCGACTGAGCGACATCACGATGTATGAGCGCACGCTGATTCTTACCTCTATGGCCTATATCATATCATGGTTAGCGCTCAATGTACGGGCATGGGGGACACTCAGCTCGGCCTTCTTCAACGTCAGGAGCGCACCACGTTTCTATATGATTATCATATTAGGAGTACCCATCACATTATCGATGCTACTCTACATCATGGGTGAGACGCTTCTCGTCGCTCCCCTATCGTTCTTGGACCACCTATTCGTTATCCTCTCGACAAGCTGGATTGTTCTGTTAAGCGAACCTGTGCGTGCCGTGATGGCGTTCTTCTTCAGAAAGAGTCATAACAAGCGCTGACCATTAGCATGCCCTTTCGAGCCATCTAAAAGCTACGTTTCATAGAGGTCGTGAGAGGGTGTATCTCATAAATAATACAATCTATACACCATGAAAACAAGTATCATCATCTCTTCTCTCCTATTGCCTCTTATCAGCTCATGCACGACGAGGCATCATGACGCATCAAACAAAGGAACTAAAGAGCGTTATATCTCGGATGTATGGGTCTCCGATAGGGGCGATGGCACCTACCAGAATCCTGTTCTCTACGCCGACTACTCCGACCCGGATGTCTGTCGCGTTGGAGATGATTTCTACATGACGGCCTCGAGTTTCAACTGCATACCTGGGCTTCCCATCCTGCACTCGAAGGACCTGGTCAATTGGGAGATTATCAACTACGCCGTTGAGCGTCTGACTCCAGCCGAACAGTTTGACCAACCTTCGCATGGCAATGGCATTTGGGCGCCCTCGATACGCTATCATAAGGGAGAGTTCTACATCTTCTGGGGCGACCCCGATAATGGCATTTATATGGTCAAGACAGCCGACCCACGCGGACGGTGGAGCGCCCCCCATCTGGTGCATCGTAGCAAAGGCATCATCGACACCTGTCCGCTGTGGGATGAGGATGGGCGAGCCTGGATTGGGCATGGCTACGCAGGGAGTCGCACTGGTCTGAAGAGCATTCTCGGACTGATTGAGATGACACCCGACGGAAGAGGAACCATCGGAGAGGACCGCGTGATATATGACGGGCATGAGGAGAACGTCACAATCGAGGGCGTCAAGCTCTACAAGAGAGGTCGTTACTACTACATACTATGTCCTGCAGGTGGTGTCCCGACGGGCTACCAGCTTGCCATGCGTAGCGAAACGATTGATGGACCCTACGAATGGAAGGTCGTCATGGCACAGGGCAACACCACCATCAATGGCCCGCATCAGGGAGCATGGGTCGACACACCCGACGGCGAAGAACACTGGTTCCTGCATTTTCAAGACCTCGAGGCATACGGACGCGTCATGCACCTCAACCCCATACATTGGATTGACCAATGGCCCGTCATAGGCATCAATGCCAAGGAGTATTGTGGCGAGCCCGTTGCGAACTATCGCAAGCCCGACCTCCCCGAACAAGAGATACAGACACCCGTCGAGAGCGACCTGTTTGAGAGCAACCGCTTAGGATTGCAATGGCAGTGGCATGCCAACGCCAATGCCCTATGGTACTTCGCCGATGCTGCACACCATCGCCTGCGACTCTTCTCGGCACCCATTACTGATAACTATGCGAACCTATGGGATGTCCCAAATCTGCTCCTACAGAAATTCCCAGCACCAGCGTTCACTGCAACCGCTCATGTGCGGTTCACACCCACAGAAAAGTACAAGGGAGAGAGAGCTGGACTCATCATCATGGGACTCGATTATGCCGGTCTGATGCTTGTGAATGGCGATGAAGGCATCCTCCTGACACAGAACAGCTGTTCAGAGGCTAAGAAGAGAACGTCTGAGCGCATCAACGCCACCGACACATGCCACATCGCAAGCGGTGATGATGTATGGCTGCGTGTCGCAGTCAACAAGGAGAATAGCGATGCCGTATGTCGTTTTGCAGTGAGCCACGACGGAAAGAGCTATGCACCCCTCGGCGAGCCATTCAAGGCAAAACCCGGTCAATGGATAGGAGCCAAAGTAGGGCTCTTCATCACACGCAACACAAACTCCAACGACGGGGGCTGGATCGACATTGACGATTTCATCATCGACAGCTCCAAAGCGGATTAGGGATGCAGGTTTAGAAAAAAGAAATCCGCAATGCCTTATCTACTGGCATTGCGGAGTGCCCTGTTACCTGTTTTTAACTTTAGCAGTGAGCTACGATTGTTTATTATGTTGCTCCAAATATTTATTGATAGACGACAATGTATGGTCTATCCATCACCTCTTGAAGAGCATTGTTGCGAATTTATGCAGAGACTTACGCCATACCTGCCATTCGTGATCGCCAGGGTACGACTCAAAGGTCACCTTCAGTCCGTGCTCCTGCATCTCATTCGCTACCCTGCGGTTATGCTCGATACGTGGGTCTTGCTCTCCACACGTGATGAGCAAAGCACTTAGTTTCGCGTTGAAGCTATCCGACTCGCTCAGGAGCCCCGGCACCTCCTTATCTAAATCGGGGCCAGCAGCACCGTTGATGCCACCAAACATACCAGTGCTGAAGATGCCAACGGCACTGAAAAAGTCGAGACTCCGAAGGCCTATGTAGAAGGTCTGACCGCCACCCATAGAGAGACCACACATGGCACGGCTCTCACGACTGTTTATGGTGCGTAGCTCGTGGTCAATAAAGGGAATGACATTATCAATCAGCTCATTTCGATAGGGCTGCATAGCCTCCCATCGGTAACCAGCCATGCCTGTTGTCACATTGCTATTGGCACTGACTACAATCATCTCGCGCGCCTCGCCCGAGGCTATGAGATTGTCGAGAATGACATCCGTCTTGCCCTGTTGCATCCAGCCCCGATGGTCCTCACCGCCTCCATGCTGAATATAGAGAACAGGATAACGCTTCGCCGTCCCATCATCATACGAGGGGGGTGTATAGACACACAGCTCTCGCCAACAACCAGTCAGCTTCGAATAGTAACGAAGAGTGCTCACCCTGCCATGCGGGACATCCTGCACCTTGAGGTAGTCCAAGCCATCCTCGGGCACCTCGACGGCACTCATCATACGACCACAGCCGTAGAACGACTCGCTCGCAGGGTCAGCAAATGAGTAGCCATCAACGACAAGCGAATAGTAGTGAAAACCCGGCACCTGAGGGTCAGTCCTAACGCTCCACACACCATCGTCAGAACGTTGCATATCATATTTCTTACCTAAGTCAACCTGCACCCTTGAGGCCTCCTGCGCCCTAAGGCGGAAGAGAATAGAGCCGTCGGGCATGAGACGAGGATATGAGAACTGATTGATATTGGTCGCCATTGGCATAGAACCCTCAGGCATCGGCTCGCGTGGAGCCATGATGGATTGAGCAGAGAGAGATGTCGCAATAAGAAGCGATGCTGCAAGAGCTGCGTTTAATCTGAAAAGATACATATTCATTTTTTTGTTAGGTATTGGGAGTTGTTATTTCTATTTTCGTTGTGATTATGTCGTTTTGTTGTTATGTCGGAATATCGTTATGTCGGAATGTCGGAATATCGGAATATCGGAATATCGGAATATCGGAATGTCGGAATGTCGGAATGTCGAAAATAACTAAAAAAAATCTTTGCGAGCAGAGTGCTTGCAAAGATTTTTTTATTTCAAATCCCGCCTCAATGAAACAAAAATCAAATGCGGGAAACAAGTCCCTATTTATACCTTAGCACAGCGCGCACCGACTGCCCGTAACTGCGATAGCTGCCGTACAAGCCCGCTTCGTCCGAGCCCACGAACAGATAGTATGCGCTCCTATCATCCTCGGCAGCCGTACCCGACCAACAGAGGCCGCCGCCCCCCGCTAAGTTGAGCTCCGAATCGTATCGGAAGCCAGCAAAGGGAATAAACAATGTATTACCATTTTTACCATGGAAGAGACGACCTTGAACGCCATTAATCTCTTTGGGTTCGCTTGTCAGTGTAAGCAATTCTTGTATTTCACCAAAAGTTGGCATTCTCCATTCTTCACCCCAATTGGCAGTTGCGGCGTCATAATTTGCTGTAAGGTTGCCATTGTCGTCAATCACTTCTTGCTCTTTTAAAGATGCATACGATGTATCATACCACCCGAAAGTACCTTCAGTGTATTCGCTTGTCATGCCCCAAGCGAAATAGGAACCATACTCCTCAGGCTTGGTTGCTCCGACATTATAGGTTGCCCAAAGGGTTCCGCTTTCAAGTCCGAGATCGACAAGTTGACCATCATATTTT
>JABUTU010000103.1 GCA_021443545.1 Marinilabiliaceae bacterium
AAGTAGTTTAGTGCTGATTTTGACAGAAAATTGGCATTTGTTCAGAAGAGAGTGTTCAAGAATCTGCTTTTAACGTGACTTTGACTAATGAACTGTCAGCTGAATATTATGAAATAAAGTCTTACTAATAGTGTTACAACAAAGCGAGGACGCACTTTTCAGTATGTCCTCGCTAATAAATCGTCTATCTTAGTTTTGTGGAGGTGGATTTGTAGCCGCATACTTCTCATAAGCTTCCTCACAGTATTTCTCCCATGAGGGCAGAGTTGGTATTTCTCTCTTGATATCATCAGGTAATTCCCATACTATGGTTTTGCTTTCACCAAATGTGTATGGGGTGTAACTATACTTCACTTTCCATACAGCATAAAACTTCTTTTCGTTGTCCTTTGATACCTCGTATCTAACCCATTCAGTATTTGAGAACTCTTTGAATTTCTCATAGGCCATTGTTTGAGAAACTGCGACAACTGAATCGGTCTTGAACTTTACATATTTTTGTAGCACATTGTATTCGTTTAAGATAGAATCGCGAACACAACTTTTCCATTCAAGATACTCTTTTGAAGTTGCTCTGCAAACAGAGTCGTCATCATCTTCGCATGAGAAGAAAGTGAAACAACCTACAATTACCAACACACATAATAAGAATTTGTCCTTCATATAGCCTATCAATTTCATTTTCTATTTGAATCACAAAGTTAGACTACAGCTTTTAAAATAACTGAGAGTTGTTGTGGCTAATATGTCTACACTTGTGTAGCCGAAATGTCATCAACATTATCGCTATACAAAGCGAAGAAATCGTAGTTCAAGACTTTTGATATACGTTGCAATAGAAGTGTGTCAATACTCTCTTTCTTAAAGATTTTGTAGATATTGGTTCTGTCGCAATTCAACTGACGAGCCAGCCAGGCAACACTTCTTTCCTGTTTGTGAAGACAAGCTTCTATTTCTTGGCCTATATGTATATTCATAAAATAAGCATGAGCTAAAATGTATTCTGTACCACATCCGAGGCCTGGTAAACCTTTGCAATGTACATATACACAAATAGCTCACGCCATATGACGTGAACTCCTCGTGCCATAAATCCCATTGCAAAAATGAAATTACCAGTTTCGGATGCCAGGATATTATGAGCAGTAAAGCTCTTTGACTATATTATAGTATCTTTTCTATTTCGTTCTTATATGTTTTTGTTTGCTACAAAGATATGTATTTGTTGGTTAAGTCCAAAATAACAGGGAGTATTGTATTTTTATGGATATGAGTAATGCTTTTAGTTGATCTGTTGGATGTGGTTTCAAGAAAAATTACTTGATTTTATATTATGAGGCCATTAAAGATAACGCCCGGCGAAGACCTGCTTCGCCGGGCGTTTGGGTTTCTGTGCTGTTGTCTATTGTTGATGTTTACTTGACTTCGAGTGGCAGTGACTTGAGGTCTTCGTTGCGTGATGAGTTTCCGTAGAGTATCTCATATTTGCCTGCAAAGACGTCGAGGTCGTCCTTGGCTTCGCTATAGTATGAGAATGCATCTGGCGTCAGCGTGAGCGTTACACTCTCGGTCGCTCCCTTAGCAATATCGATGCGTTTGTAGGCTTTGAGGGCCTTGATTGGCGCATCCGGATTGGTCAGACTCTTGACATACACTTGAACAACCTCTGCTCCATCCATTCCTCCAATATTCTTTACTGGTATAGTGATGTCAACACTTTCGCTTTTGCTTATCGATGACTTCGATAGCTTAGCTGTACCAAATTCGAATTCGGTAAAGCTGAGTCCATAACCAAAGGCATACTGTGGCTCCCCCTTGAAATAACGGTAGGTGCGGTTCTCCATATTGTAGTCTTTGATGTCGGGCAGTTGCGATGTCGACTTATAGAAGGTGATAGGTAATTTGGCTGATGGGTTGTAGTCGCCAAAGAGTACGTCAGCTACTGCCGTTCCGCCCTCCTGCCCTGCGTACCACGCCTGAACAAGGGCGTCGCAGTTGGTGTCAACACCCTCAAAGGCAATCACTGAGCCGGAACAGTTGACATAGACAACGGGTTTCCCTGTCGAACGTAACTCTGCAAGGAACTTCTGCTGGATGGCTGGAAGCTCTATCGTCGTGCGCTCATGTCCCTCGCCCTCCTGTGATGGGGTGATGCCGCCTACATATATTATGGCCTCAGCATCTTTTATCTGCTCTTTGAGTGCTGTGAAGTCAAGTGGCTTGCGTACAAATGCTTCAACTGAGAGTCGCGATACAGTACCCTCCTGTGCTGATGTGTAGAGTATCTCGATGTCGTATGTCTTGCCCTTCTCGACGTCGGTGATGATAGGTTCCGGACGACGGAAGAACGACATCATTAGCTCCTGACGCTGTGCCTCTGTCAGCTCCATGCCTGGGGTGAAGGTGAACGACAATTTGGCTGGACGGAATTCGCCTATCTGCTCTCCATTAACCTTGACCGAGAACTCGGTGCCTCGAATCTGGAAACTGAGCTTGCCTGTAAAGTCGGATGTGAACTTCGCTGTATAACGCGCTGAGAAGTCGTGCGTCGGAACGCCATTACCAAAGCCGTAGCCTCCCTCTGTCTGGTAGTCTATCTTGTCGGTATGGGTCACTACGATAGGTTCGCCTGCAAACTCGCGATTGCCGTAGTACTCTGCTTTAAAGCCTACCTCTCCATCTGCCTTTATGTTCTGAGCCTGTGGAATCTGGAGGAAGTCCTGCTCAATCTCGCATCCTTTCTCTGCTATGATACGCGCATTGGGCAACTTGTTCTGTATGCCTTGAAGTATCGTGACGCAGTGCGTCGGTGTGCCACTGTAGTTACCTCGCATCATAATCGGGTCGTCTATATTCGGTCCAACAACGGCAATAGTCTTAATCTCCTTGCTCAGAGGGAGTGTCTTATTGGCATTCTTAAGAAGAACCTGACTCTCTTGTGCCATCTTGAGGGCATGGTCACGGTGTTTCTGACAGTCTACGACTGATCCCGGTATGTTGTAGTAAGGACTTACCTCATCAGGGTCGAGTAGCCCAAGCGTGAATCGTCCATACAGAACACGACGAAGCGACTTGTCGATGTCTGCCTCTGTCAGAAGCCCGTTCTGTACTGCCTCTATCAATGAGTTGTAGCATTTGCCGCACTCCAGGTCGGTTCCATGAAGAACGGCATCGGCACTGGCATCAGCTGGTCCTTTGTGGGTCTCGTGACGACCCTTCGAGAAGAGGTCGTTGATGGCATCGCAGTCGGTCAGTATGATGCCCTTGTAGTTCCATCGGTCACGAAGTATATCGATGAGTAGTCGTCCGCTTGAACAGCATGGTTCTCCGTCGAGGGCTGAATAGGCGCACATAACCTCCTGTACGTTACCCTCAACAACAAGTGCCTTGAAGGCTGGAAGATATGACTCCCATAGGTCGCGCTTCGAGACTACGGCGTTGAACTGGTGACGGAGCGGCTCCGGACCGCTATGAACGGCATAGTGCTTTGCACAGGCATGTGTCTTGAAGTGTAGGGTATCGGTGCCTTGCATACCCAGAACGACATTTACTCCCATGCGTGAGAGCAGGTAGGGGTCCTCGCCATAGCTCTCCTGCGCACGTCCCCAGCGTGGGTCGCGTATGAGGTTGACATTTGGCGCCCAGAAGGTAAGGTTGGGTATCCATGATACGTAAGGCCCGATATCGCCATCGCGCGATATGGAGTTGAAACGACCGCGTGCCTCGTCCGATACCATGGTGTAGGTGGCTAACTGACCATCGTCGTCAAAGGTAGATGCAAGTGCTATCGCTTGCGGAAAAACGGTCACGTCGCTGACTCCCATAAGTCCGTGGCATGCCTCTCCCCACCAGTTGTAGGCCGGGATATTCAGTCGCGGAATGGCAAGTGAACGATTCATCATCATGCTGACCTTCTCTTCCAATGTCAGCTGCGACATGAGGTCGTCGATACGTTCATCAACAGACAGCTCATGATTCCAGAAGGATTTGTCATTACACTCTCCTGTCTGCGCACTCATGTTTGCTGACGCAAGTAGTAATGCAAGCCCAAATGATAAATGTTTTAATTTCATAATGGTGTTTTGTGAATAATGTGTATGTTTTAATGTTTTGTAATAGTATGTGGCGAAGATAGTCATAATTTCTCTCTCCGTCTCGTATCAGTCGCCGTAATATGCTCTTTTATGCTAAATTATAGACGTAAGCCCTCTTTTTGTCGATGAATACCCAAAAAAAGAGGGTCAGCTATGTGCTAACCCTCTCTGACTACTATTTGCGCTTAGTGCTATTTTGAAAACTGTATTGTGTACATTGTGCCAAGCGATTCTTTCGGTGTCGGAGATGTGAACACCATGAATATGGCGTGCTTGCCACTGACCTTTGGCATCTTCAGGCTGGTGCTGACAAAGGCTGGTTTATCCATCTTCTTGCCAAGTTTGATATTGCCAATCTCAATGCCTCCCTGCGACTCCCATGGACTGTCAAGCATAATCTTGATGCTGCCTTTGACGCCTGTCGTCTGCATGCGTATCATAAGCTTATTGCTCTTGCTTTGGTCAAGCTCGTCCATGTTGAAGTATTTATAGCCGACTATCGAACCATCGTTATTGTTGACAACAGGGTTGTAGTTATCATTGTTCTTATATGGCTCCTTGAGTGTCGACTCGTCAGGAGTGATGTATGTGGCCTCGAAGTGGGATCCTGAGTAGTAGACATTAGGATAGTCCTGTGTGGCTGTCGTCTTGCCTAAGTAGAAGCATGCTATGCCGGCAGGGTAGGCTGTGTAGGGATGTAGTCCATTCAGCTCAAAACCCTCCGATGTGTACTCGGCTTCGCTGATTGTCACCTTGCCTCCTAAACCCTCTGTCACGCTGACCTCTATCGGTGCTACCATGGCTTGTCTTGAGTACTCGGTCGTGCCACTCTGACGATGGTAGAAGACGTACCACTGACCGTTTATCTCGCATATGCTGCCATGCGTGTTGCCATAGGGCGTGGCTGTTGCTATATCCTCGCCATTCGCATTCTTGCCTCTGGCACGTCCGTCGATGATTGTACCACCATAGGTGAATGGACCGAGAGGGTAGTCGGAATAGGCGTATGCCAATGTGTAGTTGGATGTAGGTAACCCAAACTCGCCATTGGCTGTCATACGACTATAGATGAATACATACTTGTCCTTTATCTTGCGTATCGATGAGGCCTCAAAGAAACGGAACTCGCCCTCGTGCTTGCAGTCGCTTATCATACAACGCACATACTTGCCTCCAGGTTTAATGGTGGCCATGGTCGCGGGGTCCAGTTCCGCGCCATTGCTCTCCTCAAAGCCCCAATAGCCATATACTTTGCCATCCTCATCCTGAAAGACTGCCGGGTCAAAGCGTAGGTCGCCAACCGTCTCTCGCGGATTCTTAGGGTTCCAGTTGCATATCTCAAATGGTCCGTCAGGACGACTCGACTTGGCAACAGTCCCTTGACGACCCCCATTCTGTGTGTTGGGATACAAGTAGTACGTCTTGCTGCCATCTGCCGCCTTATACTCCATCACGTCAGGTGCAAACAGAACATCACCTAAGCCATCTTCATGAAGCTTGTTGCCATTGGCATCTACCGTAGGCTCAAAGATAACCCCGTCGTAACGCCAGTTCTTCAGGTCGTTGACCGAGGCTGACCAGACAACTTGCTCGCGACCGCAATAGGCTTTGATAAGTGAGTCGTGCGAACCATATATGTAGACGCGGTACTCTCCCGGTTTGTCGGGATCCTCAAAAACGTATGGTTCTCCATCAGGAATATGCTCCCATAAAGGAAGATAGGGGTTCTGCGCCAATGACATAGATGATATCAGACAAGCCGCACCCGCAAGAATTAATCGGAATTTGTTTTTCATTTTTTTATTGTTGTGTTTAAGCGAAGTTATACATTTTTTATGAAATGTCAACATCATTTCAAAAAGGAGTGGGATTTTTCCTAACTCTATTGTATCTTCGCACTGTTTTACTAAAATATTTTTGGATTTGTCTTCTCTCCGTCTTATCATATTGATGCTCTTCGCCTTCTCGCTCTCTTCAATGGCTGCTATCAAGCCTGTAAAGAAGGAGATACGTATTGCATCCTCATTTAACAGCATCATATTGGCAAAGGGTATTGACTTGGTTATATCGCAGGGCAACGAACGAAAGTGTCTGGTCGAAGCTGAATCGACGGTCTCGAGCCAGGTGGTCTGCTCCCTGAGCGACAGCACTCTGTCGATATATGCTAATAAGTTTAAGTATAAGAAGAGCAAAAGGATTACTGTTTATCTCACCTTAGATGCGCCCTTAGCATATATCGAGACGCAGAGCGGTAATCGTGTCTCTTCGTATGGTACAATCGAGTGCGATACTCTCTCTGTCAAGGCAGATGGTTCGTCGAGCATCTCTATCGCTATTAAGGCTGTTGAGGTGAAGGTAAGAGTGAGCGAAAATGCTTCCCTCTCTCTTCGGGGCGAAGCAGAAAGCGTCGACGCTATCGTTAGGAATACCTCCAATCTATGGCTTAATAGTCTCAAGTGTAGTAATGTGACTCTTGATGCTGACTACTATTGCCATTGTAAGATATTCGCAGGGAAGTCGATGGTTGTTAATGCTCGGCGTGGTTCAGATGTCGAGTATGTCGCAGCTCGTGGCGCACAACGTGTCATTAATAACGATAATATGTCGAGAGTTATCAATGTGGGTGACTGATATATTAATAGCATCATAATAACACAATAATAATATTTTCAACATGAGAAACCATTTTTTATCACTATTGGCCTTTGCCGTATCATGCGTAGTCGCGTCGGCTCAAAACTCTCCTGTGATGGAGATGTCAAGTCCTGATGGCTCTCTTATGCTCTCTGTCACTCAGACGGACGGCAAAATATTCTACGAGGTCAAGAAGGATGGCACTACCTTTATCGCTCCTTCTGCTTTGGGTCTTCGACTCGATTTTGCGGACTATACAAGCGGATTGAGTTGTGATGTCGTTGCAACCCCTGTCACGGCTGAGTATAACTATTCTGTTCCAACTATCAAGCAGCGCAATGTAAAGGTCGCTTACAATGTCGCAACTCTGCCAGTGAAGGCTCTGGTTAAACGGCGTATGATGGGTCGTTTCATCGAGAATGAGGAGTGTGTCTTCGAAGTGGAGTGGCGCCTTTCTAATAGTGATGTGGCATTCAGATATAATATTAAACGTCCGTCGGGTGACCAAATCCTGGCCTCTAAGGTTATGGAAGAACTTACGGAGTTCGTCGTGCCTAAAGGTTCAACAACATTCTTATGTCCGCAAATGACGCCAATGACGGGTTTCGCAGGGACGGCACCGAGCTACGAGACGGGTTATACGCCTGACGAGGCAACGGGTAAGAATGGTTGGGGCGACGGCTATGTCTTCCCATGTCTCTTCCGGAATGCCGACAATGGATGGATTCTCATATCCGAGACAGGTACTAATGGGTCGTATTGCGGTTGCCATCTGAAAAATGTCGAGGGTGATAAGTATGCCATCGCATTTCCAAACGAGAAGGAGTGTAACGGAAATGGTAACTCAGAGCCAGGTATCACTCTCCCATGCAGCACTCCCTGGCGTACCATTACAATCGGTGAATCGCTGAAGCCTGTCGTGGAGACAACCGTTGCGTGGGACCTCGTGGAGCGTCAGTATGAGCCATCTCGTGAATATAAGTACGGCTGTGGCTCGTGGAGCTGGATTATAGGTATGGACCCAAGTTGTAATTATGACGAACAGAAACGATATATCGATTTCTCCGCCGAGATGGGTTACGAGACTGTGCTCATCGATGCTCTATGGGATGTGCAGATTGGTCGCGACAAAATGGCAGATCTCGTTGCATACGCTAAGTCTAAGGGTGTGGGCATTTTCTTGTGGTACAACTCAAATGGCTACTGGAACCACGCCCCTCAGTCGCCTCGCCTTAAGATGGACCGCTCTTTTGTGCGTCGTCAAGAGATGAAATGGCTCAACGAGATTGGTGTGCGCGGACTCAAAATCGATTTCTTCGGTGGTGACAAGCAGATGGTGATGCAGCTATATGAGGATATTCTTGCCGATGCCAACGACTATGGCTTGGAGATAATCTTCCATGGATGTACATTGCCTCGCGGATGGGAAAAGATGTATCCTAACTTCGTGGCTGCTGAGGCTGTCAGGGCTTCGGAAAACCTCCATTTCGGTCAGGGCGATTGCGATAACGAGGCATTTTGTGCTACCATCCATCCATTTGTGCGTAATACAGTCGGCTCTATGGACTTCGGCGGAAGTGCTCTCAATAAGTTCTGGAATGCCGACAATAAAACCGGTAATGTGCGACGTACGACAGACGCCTTCGCTCTCGCTACATCAATCCTCTTTCAAAGCCCAGTGCAACATTTCGCCTTGGCTCCGAATAACTTGACGGATGCCCCAATGGAGGCTATAAACTTCATGAAGTGTGTCAATACCCTTTGGGATGAGGTTGCTTTCATCGATGGATATCCTGGAAAATATGTTGTCTTAGCACGCCGTACAGGCGATAAGTGGACTGTCGTAGGTATCAATGCAGAAGAGGGTGTAAAGACAATTGACGTCGACTTGTCGAAGTTCGGCTTTGGCGATAAGGTGACGCTATATGGCGATGATGTCAAGAGCGGAGCTCTCGTCCGAAAAGAGGTTAAGACGGGTAAGAAGAACATTGTCAGAGTGCAGATGGTTAAGGGTGGAGGCTTCGTAATCGAATAGTGTCATATATACAAAATGGCCGTTGGGCGATACAAAATGGCCGTTAGTAGATTCTATCTTGTTTATGAAAAAATTGCTCCTTATAATTGCAATGTCAAAGACGAAACTATACTAACTTAATCACATTTAATATGAAAACACTAACTTTATTGGCATTCTTGTTTTGCTTGACAATCAGTGCCATGGCACAGATGCCTATGGGCCAGATGCCTTCACGCGAGGAGATGAACAAGATGCGCCTCGAGAACATGACTCAGCAGCTCACTCTCACTGAGGAGCAGCAGGCATCAGTAAAGGCTATCTTCGAAGAGGAGAAGATGCCTGAGTTTACACCTGGTCAGCAGCCTGACTTCTCAGCTTTCCGTAAGGCAATGGAGGAGACAGATGCTAAGATTATGAAGGTCCTCACAGAGGAGCAGCAGAAGAAGTATAAGGAGATGCAGGAGCAGCGCCGTCAGATGATGGGTGGTGGCCCAAGATAAGCATCCCTACGCTTTGAATGCTCTGCCCTAATCAAGGGCTCATTAAAGCATAATCCCGTTTCTGAACGTGATAGGTTGTTCAGAAACGGGATTTATTTTGGTAAATGATTGAAAATATTATTTAAAATCAAAGATATTTTGGCGAATAGTGCTTGATAGGAGATGCAAACGAGTATCTCTATTTCTGAGATTATGACGCTATAAACATATAAAGAGATGCGTTATGTATTATTGCCGTAATGCATCTGCCCAATGATAATAGAATTTGAACACAAAAAAGGCGTGCTGAAATCGACACGCCCTTCTTATAACCTGTAATGCTCTATCTTACTTCAAAGCAGCAAGGGCTTTCTTAATGCGCTCTGCAGCTGTGCGAAGCTTCTCTTCTGATGCTGCGTATGAAAGACGTATATAGCCCTCAATGCCAAATGCAGCACCACCAACGGTCGCAACATGTCCCTCTTCAAGAAGGTACATCGCCAAATCCATTGAGTTCTCAATCTTCTTACCGTTGAACGACTTGCCTATGTAGGCTGTTACGTCAGGGAAGAAGTAGAAGGCTCCCGTAGGCATATTAATCTTTAAACCTGGAATTTGCTTGAGCAAGTCGTAGAGCATGTCACGACGCTTGCGGAACTCTGCTGTCATCTTCAATGATGGCTCGTCAGAACCTGTCAGAGCTGCAATGCCTGCTGCTTGTGTTATCGAAGTGATACCTGACGTCATCTGACCCTGCAGCTTGTTGCAAGCCTTCGCTATGTCAAGAGGCGCTGCTATGTAGCCAAGACGCCAACCTGTCATAGCATATCCCTTCGAGAGACCATTGCAGAGGACAACCTGATTCTTGATATCGTCAAACTGCGCCATAGAGGCATGCTTCTGGTCGTATGAAATCATATCATATATCTCATCCGACAGGATGATGATGTTAGGATACTTTACAAGTACATCTGCCAACGCACGAAGCTCTTCCTTTGAATACATACTGCCAGTCGGATTCGATGGAGAGTTGAGAATGAACATACGTGTCTTTGGTGTGATGGCAGCCTCAAGTTGTGCCGGAGTAATCTTGAAATCCTGATCAAGACCAGCTGTGACAATGACGTTCTTGCCCTCAGCAAGCTTCACAAGCTCAACATATGAGACCCAGTATGGCGCTGGAACGATGACCTCATCGCCTGGGTTGATGACTGCCATGATGACATTCGCAAGCGAATGCTTGCCACCAGCTGAAATTATGACCTGATTGAAGTCGTATTCAACATTCAACGAACGCTTGATGCGTGCGCATACTGCTTTGCGTAACTCAGGATATCCAGGAACTGGTGGATAGTGAGTCTGGTTGTCATTGATGGCTTTGATTGCAGCCTCTTTGATGTGTTCTGGAGTGTTGAAATCTGGCTCACCTACACTGAGGTTTACTACATCAAGGCCCTGAGCCTGTAATTCGCGGCTCTTCTGAGACATCGCAAGTGTTGCCGACTCAGAAAGTGCGAGCAAACGATTGGAAATCTGACTCATTTTTGTTTGTACTCTTTGGAGTGTTTATGATTATTTTAACGACGCAAAGTTACTAACATTTGATAACTGTTACAAGAATATAGTGAAAAAAAACTTTTCAAAGATTTTTTTTTAACTCAAAAGGGTTGGTTTTGTGATTTTTTTCACAAAACCAACCCTTCCTGTTATTTGTATTGTGACTATCTCCTCTTATTTCATGAAATCGATAATGGCTTTTGTCGCAAGTGCATGGTTCTTATACTCTGGGAAGCCATGTTTGCCTGTCGGGATGATGACTGTCTTGCAGTTGGGGTATGTCTGTTGTGCCTTCTCGAGTGTTCCACCCTGGCATACTGGGTCCTCATCTCCATATACCATAAGCACATGACCTTGGTATTTGTTAAGTGAACCAATCACGTCGAGGCCGTCAATGACTTCGTAGTATTTGCGTGATAGTTTCATTCCCATCACTTCAAGTGGCTCTCCCTTGTTCTCGTCAAACTGCTTCAGCATGTTTGGAGCTGTGTCGGGAATCATAAGGGCAGGGTAGATAAGGATTACATTCTTGAACATGTCGGGATTAGCAGAAGAAGTGACTGCCGCAACGAGTCCGCCCTGACTGCATCCAAGTAGCGATACGTTATTAGCATCAACGAAGTTGAGGGCTTTGATTGCTTTTGTGATATCCTCAACATTCTCCTTTTCTGTGAAGATGGTCATAGCTGTTGTCTCGCCACCACTCTTGCTTTCGTTGCCTCCACCAATGAAGTCGAAGATGTAGCAGGCAACGCCATTCATTGCCATGCTTATGGCAAACTCCTTAGGCTCGCGGTAGGAGCTGTTGTAGCCATGTGCCATAATAATCATTGGCATTGGTGTCTCCACTCCGTTAGGGATGTACAGCTCTCCCCATATCTCTTTCTTATCGCGTGTTTTGACTTTGAACTCCTCTGTGCGGAATGGTTCGTTGGCTTCGCCGTTGAGTTCGCTGAAGTTCTTCGACTTCATCGACCAGTCGGGAAATTCTGTGAGTCTGTTTTTCAGGAAAACATCTTTTTGTGTTTCATTGCCCTTGAGTTGCCAGTCGAGCCAGTAGCGTGCCATTGGCGAGAATGTGCCGCCATAGAGTTCGTGGTATGTGCCGCCATGTCCGACGCGTAGCTGGTTGGCAAATGCGACAGGTACGTGGTTGATGCGCTCATAGTCGAGCAGTGCATTCTGGTATGCTATGTCTGATTCTCCTCCTATCACGTAGAGGATAGGTCCGTGCAGTGAGTCGAGGTTGGCTTTAGAAGCCCCCGACATCTCGATGTCGCCCATTCCACTGTTGAACATGATGTAGGTCTTAAGACGTGAATCGGCATTATTGGCCATTGTCATTGCTCCTCCGCAACTCATGCCTGCCATAGCCACATTCTGCATGTCAATGATGTCGGCATACTCACTCGATGCTTCGTTTGTCTGCATCTCGGCCCAGTCGAGTGCCTTTATCATATCGGCATTCTCTGTCTTGCCATGTTGACGGTCGTTAATGCTGTCTTGTAGCTCTCCAAGGGCGATGATGACATATCCGTACGAGGCTATGTCGGTGAGCATGCGCCAGTGCTGTGCGTTGGAATCGCTGCATCCTCCGTTGGCAAAGACCATCAGCGGAAGCGATTTGCCTTCGCCGTTGACTGCCGCCTGAAGGTTTTGGGGACGGTAGACGGTGAGCCCTTTAAGGGTGGGCTCTGATATTCCCATAGCTTTGTATGGGCCACTTCCTCCTTCGTCTAAGATTTTTGTCTTCTTCTCTGCCGTAGTGCAACTAACCATTCCGATTATGCACATCGTGGCAACTATTGATAGTGATTTTAACATAATATGATTTTATATTGAAGTTGTTGCTGATGAGATGCCCAAATATAGCGATAATAAATCGTTTTTTTATATCTGATAAATATTTTCTGATTTTTTCTGTTATTGGCTCACAGCATCTCGCCTATGGTACGTGATTTGAGTTCGGTCTCTTCCCATTCGGCCTCTTCTGTAGAGTTTGGCATTATGCCACTGCCCACATAGAGGTAGGCTCGTCTCTCGGATATGTCGATACGGGCACAACGAAGGTTTACGTATAGTGCTATGCGATGCTGGTCGCTCAGTCCAACAAGGCCGGAGTAGTATGTGCGATTGTGTTTCTCGGCTCTCTTGATAATCTCCATTGCTGCCTCTCGGGGGAAACCGCAGGTGGCTGGCGTGGGATGCAACGCTGTCACTATTGTCTTTAGTTGCTTCTCTTCAAGGTGGAATGATATGTCGGTACGAAGGTGTTCTACGCCTCCTGCTTGTGTCGTATATGGCTCGGAGATATCTCCGCTTATGCCACATATACTAAGTTGTCCTGCTATGTATCGTGCGACGATGAGGTGCTCCTCCATATTCTTGCTATCCCATTTCTCATCTGTGCCGGAGTGTCGTGTGCCTGCAAGTGCCATACTGCGACCTCTGTTGCTCTCTCTGTCGTAGTCAAGCAATAGCTCTGGCGTACAGCCAAACCAAACCTCGTTGACGCCGTCGTAATATATGTATATCATTGAGTGAGGATAGGTTGTGAGGGCCTTCTGAAATGCTCTCTCAATCGAAAAACTCTCGCTCAGCTCTCTCTCTTTGATGCGTGACAGGACGACCTTATTGACCTCTCCGTCGTGCAACGCGTTGTGGCAAGCCTCAAATGATTCGTGATACTCCTCTCGGCTTGTCGCCTGCAAACGCTCGTTGTTGGCTGTGTCGAAGGGGGTGAAGATGAATCCATCCAGTTTGTCGAAGTAGTGAATCTCTGCGGAGTTTGGCTCCCGCAGCATGGCAAAAGGGGTGTGCGTTGCAATGTATTGGTCTATGTCGTATTTCATTCTGCTTCCTCCATAATCCTCTTTATAACCTCCTCGCCACTGCGTATGCTGCCTATAAGCCATCTGACCATAATGTCGTCATGGAGCTCTTCTGGTATCTCGCCTGGCATATTGAGCTGGTCTATTCTCTCACGTAGCGTATACATGATGATGGCAGCTGAGACGGATATGTTAAGACTCTCTGTGTAGCCCGTCATGGGTATGGTGAGGCATTCATCGGCGTTGTCGAGAACTGACTTCGACACTCCTTTACGTTCGCTACCCATAATTATGGCAAACTTGCCTCGGGTGACATCGAAGTCGGGGAGCGTCGTGACGCCCTCTCCATGCGGTGTCGTCGCTACAATACGATATCCCTCCTGGCGCAAAGCACTGATGCACACCGGCCCGTTGTCGGTCGCATTGCGGTAGAGATGTAGGTCAATCCATTTGGATGAGCCGTGTACTATGTCGTTCGAAATGGTGAAACGATTGCTGTTTTCAATGACGTGCAGGTCTTGCACTCCCATACATTCGCATGTGCGTACAACGGCCGATGCATTGTGGGAGTGGTGTATATTGTCTAATACCATCGTCATGTATCTTGTACGTAACGACAGTTTCTTCTCCAATAACTTATATCGCTCTTCTGTAACGAAGGGCCGAAGCCGTTCTATGAGTTCCTTGTTTGTCAACACTTGTTCTGTGCACTCCAATGTGAGTTTTGCTTTAGCATTTAGCAAAGTTACTATTTAAGTAGTATATCTGACTAATCTCTTTTCAGAAAATCATTCCTGTACGAAAATCACGTATTTTTCATTTTTTTTGTTTTTGACTGAATAACGTGATAAATTAATTCTTAACTTTGCATCGTTATTAAGAAATAGCACAATTTATAATGTCTCAGAAACGATTTTATTGCGGCTCATATTTTTTCTTTTGGGGTTTTTATCCAAAGGAACAGTGAGTTGTGCGGTATATCGGAGGCATATTAATAGACAATAAGATATTAAAGCAAGGCTCACTGGAACAATTCAGTGAGCCTTGTTTTTTTGTAGTAATTAAGTGATTTTTAGAGTAATGAAAAGAGTAGCAATACAGGGTGTGGCTGGCGCGAATCATGAGATAGCAGCGCGGGAATATTTCCAAGGCGAAGAGGTGGAGATTGTTCCATGTGTTACCTTCCCTGAGCTCTTCCGTAAGGTGCAGGAGGACTCTTCGCTCTATGGCATCGTGGCGATTGAGAATACCTTGGTGGGTTCTATAAATGCCAACTATACGCTATTGCACGAGTCGCATCTCTCTGTCATAGGGGAGTATAAACTCCGAATACGTCATAATCTGATGGCGATGCCTGGTGTTACTATCAATCATCTCACGGAGGTGCGTTCTCATCCTATGGCTCTCGCTCAGTGTGCGCAGTTCTTCCGTAGCTATCCTCATATACGTCTGATTGAGAGTGACGACACGGCGCTCTCTGCTCGTGACGTGGCTGAACGCAAACTCGAACACGTCGGGGCTATAGCTCCTCAGCTCGCCGCAGAACTGTATGGCTTGAATATCATTTCGTCTGGAATCGAGACCAACAAAAAGAACTTCACCCGATTCCTTGTGATTAAAGAGGATCCAGCTCATCTCGAGATTGAGGATCTGCTCGCTAAAAACCGTATAACACGTTCTTCTGTTGTCTTCTCTCTGCCTCGTGCTCAAGATGTAGGATCCCTCTCGAAGGTCTTGACTGTCCTTGCCTTCTATGGCATCAATCTCTCTAAGATTCAGTCGAATCCAGTGGTAGGCCACGAGTGGGAGTATCTCTTCTATATAGATCTTACTTTCGATAGCTATACTCGTTATGTGCAGGCTCTCGATGCCGTCCGCCCATTATGCGGTATGCTGTCGGTCCTCGGTGAGTATGAACTCGGTCGCCAGAGTCATGAAGAGTAACTCATTCAACATTAATTTCTAACATTATAACGGGAATCTATTCCACTAACAATATAAACGATGATAATTTCCCCAGCAGATAGAATTGCGAATGTTCAGGAGTATTATTTCTCCCGCAATAACCGACGTCTCGACGATTTGCGTCAGAAGGGTGTCGATGTGATAAATCTTGGTGTAGGCAGCCCTGATATGCCACCAGCACCAGAGGTTGTAAAGGCTTTGGCAGACTCAGCCGCTCTGCCTAATGTCCATGGCTACCAATCGTACGTGGGAATACCTGAACTGCGCGAAGGGTATGCTCAATGGTATAGTCGCGCCTATGGCGTCACTCTCAATGCTAAGAACGAAATTCTTCCTCTGATAGGCTCGAAGGAGGGTATTTTTCATATCACTATGGCCTTTGTAAATCCTGGTGATGGCGTCCTCGTGCCTGATCCGGGTTACCCAACCTATTCGTCGGTTGCATCTCTCGTGGGTGCCAAGGTCATGAAGTATAAACTATATGAGCATCTCGGATGGCAACCCGATTTCGACGAACTGGAGGGCTTGGACCTCTCGGATGTCAAGATTATGTGGGTCAACTATCCGAATATGCCAACGGGCGCTCCGGCTTCATTGGAACTCTTCACGAAGATTGTCGACTTCGGTCGCCGTCATAATATCCTCATCTGCAATGATAACCCATATAGCTTCATCCTTCATGAGAAGCCTCTCTCTATGCTTGCCGTTCCAGATGCAAAAGATGTTGTAATCGAACTCAACTCTATGTCGAAAGCTCATAATATGGCTGGATGGCGCTTCGGACTGGCTGCCTCAAATAAGGAGATTATCGAGATGGTGCTACGTGTCAAGAGTAATATGGATAGCGGTGTATTCAAGCCTATGCAGGTCGCCGCTGTCGAGGCTCTCAAACTCGGTGATGAGTGGTTCCGTTCTCTCAATAGTAAATATCGTGAACGCCAGAAGTCGGCTTTTGCCATCCTCGATGAGTTGGGATGTGTTTACGACAAAAAGCAGGGTGGTCTCTTTGTATGGGCTCGTGTTCCCGACTGCTATGCGTCGGGTGAGGAACTCTCCGATAAGGTGCTCTACTCAACTGGAGTCTTCATAACACCTGGATTTATTTTCGGTCATCAGGGCGACCACTTCATACGAATCTCTCTATGTGCACGCGTTGAAGTCTTCAACGAGGCTTTTCGCAGGATAAAAGAGATGAAACAATAACGCAAAAGAAAATTGATATATTAATACAATGGAACTTGAATTAGAACCAATAGTCCTTTCGGGTATAGACGTGAAAACACGTCCATTCATTATGGCAGGGCCTTGCTCGGCTGAAACGGAGGAGCAGGTAATGAAAACAGCTATCGACCTTGCAGCAAATGGCATTAAGGTCTTTCGTGCCGGAATATGGAAGCCTCGTACCCGTCCAGGCGCCTTCGAGGGCGTCGGTGTCGTGGGTCTCCCATGGCTGCAGCGTGTCAAGAGAGAGACGGGTATGTATGTAGCTTGTGAGGTGGCAACTGCCAACCACTGCTATGAGGCTATCAAATATGGTGTCGATATACTTTGGATTGGTGCCCGAACAACGGCTAACCCCTTTGCTATCCAGGAGATTGCTGATGCCCTCCGCGGTACTGACGTGCCTGTGTTGGTCAAGAATCCAGTTAATCCTGACCTCGAGTTGTGGATAGGTGCTTTCGAACGTCTCAACAGGGCTGGTGTGAAAAAACTCGCTGCCATCCACCGAGGGTTCTCGATGTACGAAAAGACTAAGTTTCGTAACCACCCTCAGTGGCAGATTCCTATCGAGCTGCATCGCCGTATTCCTAATCTGCCCATCATAACCGACCCAAGCCATATCACGGGTAACTGCGATCTCATCGCTGAGGTCTCACAGCAGGCTATGGACCTCAATTTTGATGGACTGATAATCGAGAGCCATGAGTGCCCAGCTCGTGCTTGGTCTGACGCAAAACAACAGGTGACGCCAGCTCACCTTAAGATGATTATCGAGGGACTCGTTCTGCGTGAACACTCTATTGGCGAAAAGCCTCGTACTCAACTCGATGAACTGCGTAGTAAAATCGATAATATCGATACTCAGCTCATCCAGCTCCTCGGTCAACGTATGCAGATATCAAATGATATCGCAAAGTATAAGTTTGAGAATGATGTGACCGTTCTCCAGGTGCAACGTTATGACGAGATTTTGCAGAATCGCCGTAAGATGGCTGTGGCTAATAATGTTAACCCTGATTTCATAATAAAGGTTTTCGAGGAGATTCATGAAGAGTCGGTAAACCGCCAAAACGAGGTCATGAAGGTGCTCCAAGAGGCAAAACAAAACCAAAAATAGGAGGTTCTAAAATGCGTATATGTATCGTCGGTGCCGGAAAAATGGGCACCATCTTATCCGATTCTCTTTGTCTTCAACATGAAGTCGCTATATACGACCGCGAGGTGCAGCGTCTGCAGTATGTCTTTAATACCCGACGACTTATGTCACTCGACGAGATTAAGGATTTTAATCCTGAACTGCTGATTAATGCCGTGACTCTCAAGTATACAATATCTACTTTCGAGGAGGTGCTCCCATATCTCTCGCCTCGTTGTATGATTTCTGATATAGCATCTGTCAAGACGGGCCTCAAGGAGTTCTATGCCAACGCTGGCCATCCTTATGTCTCAACTCACCCTATGTTTGGTCCTACATTCGCAAATCTGCGAGATCTGCGACGTAACCACGCAATAATCATTGCTGAGGGCGACCACCTCGGAAAGGTCTTCTTTAAGGATTTCTACTCGACGTTGGGCCTTAATATTCACGAGTATACGTTCCAGGGTCATGACGAGACTATTGCCTATTCGCTCTCAATTCCTTTCGTATCCTCTATGGTCTTCGCCGCTTGTATGAAACCTCAGGATGCACCCGGAACAACATTCAGTAAGCACTTCGATGTGGCTAAGGGTGTTCTCTCGGAAGACGACTTCCTGCTGTCTGAGATTCTCTTCAACCCCTATACTCCTGAACAGGTGGAACGCATTCATGAACAACTCGGCCTGCTCCTTGATATTATCAAGGCAAAGGATTCAGCCAAGATGAAGAGTTTCCTATCTCAGCTACGCGAAAACATCGCTAAATAAGTGGCGTTGAATGCTTAATTTGTTTTTCCCCCTTATAAGTCGTAACTTGCACTTCGAAACGTAAGCGTGAGATTCTTATGACAAACAGCACTAAATACCCAATCGGGATTCAGACCTTCGAGAAGATTATCGAGGAGGGCTTTATTTATGTCGATAAGACGGAGTATGTCTATAACCTGACGCATAGCTTAACATACGTCTTTCAATCTCGTCCGCGTCGTTTCGGTAAGAGCTTGCTGAC
>JABUTU010000098.1 GCA_021443545.1 Marinilabiliaceae bacterium
ATCTTGTCGGCAATACCTTTGGTGGTGTTGGTGCAAGAGAAATAGACAACTACAGTTTTAGCATCACTTGTTTCTGGTTGTTCAGGATCGAGCTCTGGTGCGTTGGAAGCACATGCATTCAGGGGAATTATTGCTGTCATAGCACATATAAACGTTGTCAAGTTCTTCATTATCATTCATTTTTTAGTTTCAAGAATATCTCGTTCATTCTGTAAGGGTTCAAAGGATACATATCCACAAGGTCGAGTTTCTTCACCATGTGGAGCGTACCTTGCTTGTAGGTTTGGAAATGTGGTGTCTGGATATGGCTTTTGTATGCATCCATATCTCGATATATCTCAAGTATGCGTATCTGACAACTGTCGCGTTGCTGTACCATCGGGTAGATGCACACCACACCTTCTTCTTCTTTAACTGAGGTGGCACCTACATTCTTGGCAAATTGCAGGTATTC
The DNA here is from genome assembly GCA_021443545.1 of Marinilabiliaceae bacterium. GTDB lineage: Bacteria > Bacteroidota > Bacteroidia > Bacteroidales > Marinilabiliaceae > W3P20-009. Next base: position 455 of record JABUTU010000098.1, read on the forward strand.
CTCAAGATATTCGGGATAGACCTCTATTTCTGATATGCGTATGAGCATATTGCTCCTTGTCTGTGCATTTGCCATAATTGAAAACAAAAAAGCTATGAATAATATGAGTTTTACCATTTTGAAGTATGTTAGTGTAGCATCAAAAGCTTAAAATTACAACAAAAAAGCTACAAAAGCGTTGTTCTGCGGCTCAAAGTTTATTATCCCTATATCTTTATAATTTCACCTCTTTTCTGCTATCTCTAAATTGCAAAATTTAAACAAGTGTAGTTGAGAATCGTTACAGTATTGAATATGATTTAACATTTGGTTTCCTTGCAAAATGGGGAAGTGTGAGCATGAAAAAAGGTCGCACGATATATCATCATACGACCCCAATCAAAAATTAAAATATGATCAAAAAAAGTTATTTCTTTGGAGATTGTTTCATCTTGATGTTGTAGTTGTACTTAGGTACACCACCAATTGGAACAGAGTAGAACGGCAGGAGCTCTCCATACTGGTTCTCAAGGTAGATTACCACGTTGTTGTTCTTAAGAGGCTTTGCCTTCGACTTAATCATCTGGATATCCCAAGAGGTATTCTTCTCTCCCTCATCGATTTTATGTGTACTTGTTGCCCAGACATTATCTGTCGAGACCTTCATCATAATGCCATTCTTTGTGCATGAGATGATACGCAGAATACCATCTGAGTCCCAGTCGAAGTTCGACTGCTTGAGAGATATCACCTTGTCGTCTATATAAGGGTATATATGGCTGATCTGCGATGCGTCGTCGTACATACGGAATTTGTACTTAAAGTAGTAAGCGAAAGCTCCGTCAACCTTGACGTTATCGTTTTGTTTGCGTGACAGGTAGAAGCGATACATATTACCATCGTCACCAGCGATGCCCTCAACAACTACTTTGAATACTCTTCCGCCAAACTCAGGAAGATTCTCACCCTCTGAAGGATTGAATGGTCCGAATGTATACCACTTGCCGTCGTATTGGGCGTCCATACCAAACACTTTGGAAGCAAGTTGTGTTCCACTATCGTAGTCGCCATTCTCGTTACATTTCTGAGCATCCTTATTAGAGCATGAACCAACCCCTCCATAGACAGAGAAGCGTGTCTTAGTATTCCATGATCCATTCAGCTCGTCAGCCTGACCTCCGCAATCTGGGTCGAAGACACGGATGTATATAGGTTGTGTGAAATCTGTTGGAATAGAGAAAAAGATAATCTGAATGAAGTTGTCATCGCCCCACTCAGTTGTTGTGTTCTTTCCAAAGGTCATCAGGTATGGGATATTCTCATCTGTACCTGGCACAGGCTGAGCGTCAACGCTTGCAGCAAAGCCCAATGAGGCTAAAACTGTCAGAAGAAGCGTCTTTGTTGTCGTTCTTATATTCATAATCGTATTCATTTTCTAATTATTGAACTACATCGATATAAACGTAGTTACACAGAGTAACTGAAGAATCCTCATCAGCAATCGTGCCACATTTTACTTTATATCGTCCTGGTTTTTGAAAAACAACTGTTGCATTACGGCCCTTCACCTTTGTTCCGTTCCCAAAATCCCAGTAAAATGCGGAGGGGGTGAATGTTGTAATCAGGGATGCGTCGACCAAGAAAGAGACTTTTTGGTTTGCGTGAATGACATCAGGATGATCGATGAGCAACTGCACGGGGCGTTCGAGGTTGACGTGGTAGTCGGCAATGCTGAACATCTCCTCGTTAGTGATTTTATCGATGACATTAAGCTGGACGTCGTATTCACCTGGGCCGTTAAAGCAGTGATCGACTTCGGCACCAGCAGCCTGAGTGCCATCGGAGAAGCTCCAGCGGAATGCAAATTCATTCTCGTCGTAGTTCTGAGTCGACTCCTCGTAGAATGTATAGCAGTAGTTCTCCTCGACAATCTCTTCATCATTGGGGAACTCAGGGAAAATCTGGGTGAAGTAATAGAGTTTGTCATTCCCCTGACGGTTGCTTGTTAGATAGCCCCACTCTTCGTTATCGGAGTAGAAGAAACCATAATCGTCAGCTATTGAATTGACAGATATATCCATACGTACTGGTTTGGTGAACCCCTCATCAGTGCGAAATGTGTAGTATATGTCGAGTCGACGGCTATCATCCCGTCCGTTGGAAGCGAAGAATATCTTACCAGAAGGGTGAATGAAAGGCGTTGTCTCCATGCCTGGGCTGTTCACGTTAGGTCCGAGGTTAACAGGCTCGGTCCACTCGCCATTTTTCCATTCGCACATGTAGAGGTCGCTTTGTCCCGAACCGCCCTTCTTGTCGGAAGCAAAAATCATCAGTTTCCCGTCTTGTGATATAGCTGGGTATGCCATATTGAAACGACCGGCCTGTTTGAATGTGTTGGAGCCCTCGAAGCTCTTTCGGTCGCTGTACTTCATAATGCTAAGAACATGATTGTCGCGGGCATTGAGCAGTTCAGCGTTGTTCTGCGTCACGTACATCTGTCGTTTCTTGTCGAAAGCAATAGAGAACTGATTAGTCTTTTTATTGCTATTATCAAGTAATAGTCGTGGTGTCCCCTTCGGTTTTCTGTTGACGATGGGGACTGAGTATATGCGGAAGAGATTATCGTCGTTCTGGTCGACGAATGTGACGAGGGTGCTGCTACGCATGTCCGATGCGAAGTAGAGCGTTGAGTCGACCACGACAGGGTTAATTACGCGAGAGCCCTCGTGAATTTTTGCAGGATATATGTTTATCTCCTGAGCGGATGTTGCGATTAGAGCTATGTTAGCAACTAATAGTGATAGTAATATCTTTTTCATCGTCATAGAGGTTCAAGTTAGAAGAAACGAGGTCCGACGTTCTTGGTTCGGTATACGAAATCGTATTGTATACTTATCTCGTGCGAGCCGTTATTGAATCCTTTCAAATCGCCAGTGGTCATTTCGTAATTGTATGATACTCTCAGCTGGGGCATTGGTTTAGGACGCACTGAGACGCCTGCAATTGCCTCCCCTGTTGTTCTATAACCCAGCTCTATGAATATGAAGTCATTCCATCCTGGCGTAAGCGTTGCATCAATCTGAGGGTCAGCGTCTTTCTGATATTGCACCATAATGGATGGCTGGAGGGTTATATCTCCCAAATTAAACTGGTAACCTCCAGTAAAGAGATATGTGGCGTCAGCAGGTGCGAATTCAGCATCCTGAAGGTCGAAATCACGTGACACTATGAACGATGCTATGTTTGCGCCCACGAAAAATTGTCGGCCGTAGAAAGTGACGCCGAAACCGAGCAGAGGCGAAATATTGGATGTGTTTTCTGAGAAAGCTGGATCTGCTTGATCGTAGATGTTAACTTTTGTCCAATCTGTCTTACGCAGTGATACTCCTGGCTGGAGAGCAAATTCTACAAAGCTCTTATTTGTTCCTAACGGGATGCGGTATGAGAGGGCTCCTGTGAAGGCAGTCACACTACTTTGATGAATAGTTTGGTTAGATGCGGTGAAGCCTATGGCGAGGTGGTTATTCCGTAGAGGAGAGTGTGCAGTGAAAAGAATGCTACGGGGAGTCGACTCAATGTCGGTCCACTGTTTTCGGAAACTTGCAAAGGCAGTCAGACCACCACGAGAACCCGCAAATGCTGGGTTTACTGCATATTGGTTGTGGATATATTGACCCAACAATAAATCAGTCTGTGCTGTCAGTCCTGCTGAAACGGACAACAGAAGTATTATAGTAAGTAAACTGCGCATAATCAGAATGTTGAACGTTTGATGATGAGAGAATGTTTAAACGTCTTGCCAGCGGATTTTACTATGCACACATAGAAGCCGTCAGCTAATTCATCGGGAGATGGCGACCAGTTGTTGCGGTAGTTTATGGCTTCGAAAACCTTCTTGCCCTGTCGGTCGAAAACATATACCTCATTTTCGGGTGCAAGGCCCTCTACGAGAAGAACATCGTTTTTGCCATCGCCATTGGGACTAAAAGCATCTGGAACATTTATATCCATGCCGATTACGAGAATCTGCGAGCGATTTATTGTGCATTCCATTCCGCTACCATCGGAGTTGGTCTCTGTGTAGTTTATCTTATACGTCCCTATTATAGTTGGAGTGATACGGGCAGAGCCGTTATGTGCATTGCTGATAGGAAAAGCAAATGGGTTATTGAAGTCCTCATACTCTTCAGCCAGTTTCCATTCTGTAACGTTGCCATTTGTATAATTATCGACAGCGATGGTCAGTTGTCGGTTGTCTCTTGAGGTTGTCAAATATGCTGTGTCGGTGGGGAATGAAGCAATCGGTGTTCGGTCGATTACCTCTATAGTTCCCGACTGGTTGGATGGGTCGGAGTGGCATCCGTTGAGGTCCTCCACATAGACAACTCTAAGGTCTAATGCGTTTTTTTGCTTTACAGACAGAGTGTTATTACCGTTCACAAGGTTCGGGAATGACATTCCATTGTTGAGTACTGCCTTGAATGCAGGATAGTCTCCGCTGATATTCAGCGTAGCATCAAAGTTGAAAGCCTCATCATTAATCTGAGGACAAATCAATATTGTGTCAACCATCAGCTTTGTTTTGGCAGTGGTGAACATTCTTGCATTAGCGTGGAGGATAGGGCTCTTGCATTCAGGTCCGCGAGATTGTACGAGGTCGATTGCTATGTTTGCCTCCTTATTCGCTGTTACATGTATTCTTGACCCTTCGGTGGGTTCAACAGAGAGCTGGGCATCGTTGAGAGGTTTTATGTCCCAGAAATACTTGTCGCCAGTCACATCCTCAGCAATGACAATGGTATCGAGAGCGCAGAGGCGGTCGGTAGTCAGAAGTTTCGGGGTCGGAGTGTTGTAGACAGTTACTCGCAGGATGTCAGAAAGTTCGTTATAGAGTTGTGGATTACCCTCTGCTCCTACGTATATTGTCTTGAGTTGTATTTCGTATGTGTCCTGAGTGCCATAAGGCATTGGCAGATATACCTCTATCGTACCCTGAGTCATAGCAGCAGGAATAGGCGGGTATGTATATTCTCCCTTTGTCACATTACCTTCTTCGTCGTAGTAAGTATCACCGTATGTGGTGATGCGAATCTGTTCACCAGTATTGTTAACTATTTTTAGTTTGACGGGTATGCGTCGTGATGATGGATTAATAGCAGAATTACAGATTTCAAAGTCATCAGATTCGAATTCTGCATATAATTGGTCATTCCCGACCTTAGACTGTGCTGTTACCACATTGGCCAAAAGCGTTATGGTCAACAATGACAGGTATCTTTTTAGAGGAAAATGCATTGCAGTCAGTTGTGTTATGATGTTTAGTCGTTTACTATTAGGTTTATATGTTTTAATACGGACAATACCACCTCCTCAGAGGTTACTCTGAATTGGTGGCGAATGATATGTCAGTATTCAAAATCATCTTTTCTTAAGTAGCATACCCACGTCAAAGCCGAGGCTTATACGTATGGTATTGTTCAAAGCGCTGTTGTTATTAGCGTTGCCAATAGTGAACAGGTAGCTTGCGTCGACATTGAAGAAGTTGTACTTTATGCCAAGTCCAGCAGAGGCGTACTTGAGGTTGCCCTTGTACTCGTTGTTATGGTGGTATCCCAAGCGGGCTGTGAACATGTTACGATATGAGTATTCGACACCGCCGCATATATCAATCTCCTGCAGTTCCTCTTTGCCTCCGTCAGGGGCATCACCGAAAGATGAGAAAATCGCAGCAGGCACGCTCTTGTCGTAATAGTCGAGTTTAGCTTGGTATAAATCGTCATCACTTGTCAGCGAGTTATAGTCGGGAGTAGGAACGAGGAGCTTGTTGAAATCGACTGTAGCACCAATCTTGTTGTATTGGTCAATCTCATACCAGAATCCAACACCGAGACGCATATTTGCTGGGAGGTACTCGTTTGTTACGCCATCGTCGTAAGTAATCTTAGTACCGATGTTTGAGATATTGATACCAGCCATAAAATTGGCCTTCTGACCAGCCAATGCGAGGTTTTTCTTGTAGTAGAAAGCGATGTCGGCTGCGAAAGCGTTGCCTGCGCTATAGCCATCGTCCTCTATCTGGTAGCCGAGGTCGGAGTGTATGAAACGTAGAGCTACAGCACCACTGAACTCGTCGGAAAGCAACAGAGCGTAGGCAGCATCAATGGAAAATTCGTTAGGCTTGTATGAGCCCTGTTCGTACCCCTCCTCGTCAGTGAATACAAGGTCGCCAAGTGAGAAGTATTTGATTGATGCGCTGACAGTATTACGCTTGTTAAGCTTATAGTAGCCCGTAGCATAGAAGAGATTAATGTCGCTTACCAAACTGCGTAGCCATGGTGTTATAGACAGAGAGGCTCCTGCACTGCTCTCCATGAAGGAGTATTTAGCTGGATTCCAATGTTGCGAGTTTATATCAGGAGTTGTTGCCACGCCAGCATCACCAAGAGCTGTGCCTCGAGCTTCAGGGCCAATATTGAGCATTTGGACGCTTGAAGGAATAGGATTATTCTTTGACTCCTGGGCGTACAACTCAGTGCTGCATGTAATCGTCAATGCAGTAAGAATTACTATAGATAGCAGATTTCTGCGCTTCATATTATGAATAGTTGATTTTGATTTTTAAAAATCGTATCAATTCAGCATAGGCTTTATAATTAGTTTAGTGCTTACACACCTAAAATAACGACAAAGATAAGAATAAAAAGAGAAGATAACCAACGATTTGAGTTTTATCTTATCTGCAAGATGCAGAAATTGTCTCAATTGATAATTTTTCTGACCAGCTCGCCCTGTCTGCCGTTTTGAGAGGTGATGTATAACTTCACGATATAAACTCCTCGTGGAATGGCAAGCAGTTCTGGCATCAGAGCTGTCAGGTCGAGTGAAGTGATATTTGCGCCGGATGACGATGTGCCTGTTTTGGCATGTGCAATCTGTCGCCCGTGTATATCATAAACCTCTATTGTTATGTCGGAAGTGGCGCTGGCATTATTGTGGGAGAAGTTCATACGAAGGCTCTCACCATTCTCAGCGAAGGCAGTTGGATAGATAGATACATTGGAGAAATATATCGGAAGATTAGCTGAGGCGTATAGATTCATCTCGTATGTCGATGAGTTGCCCAAATTGTCCCATGCTTTTATCTGGATGCTATGTCTTCCAATCTCCAGTTCGGGCAATGTATATACTATTTTGCCGGATGTGCATCCGCCGTCGTAACTGAAGTAGTCATTTATCCTTATAGCATTGGCACTATTCCCATCAATAGTTATCGACATGTCATGGCCTATTCCGAGTCCGCTGGCATTCAGACCCGACTCGTCGTAGAGACTGATATGTACCACAGGTGTTGTGCCTGTCGCACTGCCATTCTGCCATGAGGGAGCATCGAGGTATGCGTTTATGACAGGGCCTATTGTGTCGGTATAGGCACTTTCAGCAATGCCTCCAACGAGAATCATATCTGCCGAACCAGAGGCCTCTTTTCGGCTCTCAGAGTCCCATGCAGCGTAGCTGATACGTCCGTAGCCCACGTTGGAGTCGATATCCTTTGACATTTGAACAGGGATATCGAAGTGACCATTTTTGACATCGAAAGTACCACTGTATATGCAGTTGCCCCATTCCGAATATGGGTAGACGGCACTAACGATTCCTGTTGTCTTACGGTCGCGACGTTTGTCGTATAGCGTTGCCTCTATCTTGCCGTTGAAATCGCTGACAAGATTGCCGGACCTGTCTTTGACAGAACCGCATATATGGTTTTCTGCAAGAGCTCTAATCGGTGTGATGCTACTCTCGTATGGTTCGCCACACACGCTATCGGTGGTTACGACATAGTCCTGGTTGTTCGCTAATACCATAGCCGGGTCGCCCAATAGATTGTATTTCAGCGAATTGATGAGAGAGGATGTCTGACGTTTAGCATACATAACAGCTTCTCCGACCCTATAGCGTCTGCCTAAAGCATCGCGCGAGAGTAGTCTTTTCAGAAGGGCATTGTTAATCTGAAAGTTTGAGCTGCCATAGACGAGGCGATTGGCTGCAAAAATGCCTATGAAACCACCATATGGGTATTTAATCAACAGATCGGAGGCATTCTTATCAACATTATCGTACGGAGCGAAATCGCAAGTGGCACCTATGAAGAAGGGTAGCCTATCGCCATTTGAGAATTGGAAAATTTTATCGTTATGGTAGAAGACGGAGAGGGCATTCCAGCCTCCGTGTCCTACGTAGTTGCAAAGTAAGGCGCCTGTGCTATTGACTGATTTGTAGAAATCCGTTACAGCAGCTGGATATGTAGTGCCAGTTGAGCTCTGTACTTGTGGGTATGCCTCGGCGTATATGCGCGTGATGTTAATGTCTGGGCATAGCGACTCTATGGTCTTGGCGTTTTTTTCGGCATAATCTGTATGTTCATTGTCATCGCCAGGACCTGATAGAAAAACCATATTATTCTTCCAGGCACCATCGGGAGGGTTGTTGATATATGCACTAAGCCTCTTCACAATGGTCTCAGCCTCCTCCTTTGTAGAGATGGCGAAGCGTCCTATGCCGATATCAACGTTGGATCGTGTGTCGCTCACGGGTTCATTCTCATCGAGCCACCCGAAAAAGTCGTCTGTGGCATATGATTGGGAACTCACCAGTGACTGTGCCGATTCGTATGTAGGCACTCTGTTATGTGGATATGCCTCACCATAGTCGTAGTCGTTATATGAGGCATCGCCAAATAGCAACAGGTACTTCAGCTTTTTTGAATCTTGCAGGTATATGTATCTGACAAAATCGCGGATAGCTGTTATGTCGCGTTGTCCGCACGAAAACTCGTTATAAATATCACTTGTTGTGGCTACGTGAACGATCATACGGTCAACGTCTCTATGAATGTCGGCTATCTGTTCAGCTTCCTGTAAGAAGTCAGGATGTGTCACAATGATGAAGTCCGCTGGTCCAAGTCCGTGTAGATTTTGGTTCTTGACAGTTTCAACAAATGTTGGTTCGGGGAAAGAGGACTCTTTCGAAGGGGAGAAAGCTATGTATCTGTGGTATTTGTCTTCACACTCGGTGAATGAGTGAGAGTTGCCGTTGGAAGTAAGGGTTATAGCAATTGGGGTAGTGGCATCTGAGACATCCCACAATACGATGTCGGCCAATGAACTCTTCAGGGTAACATTGGAGCTACTCTTTGGATTTTTCCGTACTCCCTCAGCTATATTAAAGAGAAGCGAGGCGTCGTTCCCCATGTCCAAAGGCTTTTGAATCTCGATTGTGACGTAATCAAGCCACATCTGGTATGATAGGGAAGAGAGTTGGGCTGTTATAGTGAATTTAGCATCAATGTTATTCTTGGCGTATTTGAAAGCTTTGTTTGCTTGTGTGTTTACGCCATCTTCGGATGAGGTTATCGCACGTGCGCTGTTTGAAATCAGAGTGGTGTCGGCAAGGGCTATTGTGAATGGCGTAGTTGTGGCACCATTTGTCATCATTCGTGAGCGAATGCGGATAGTGCTGCCCGCTACAACGTTATGCTTGCCGAAGTCTATCGTTAATGATTTCTTATTGACTGTCAGAGCCTCGCCATACCAGTCGCGTCCGCTATTCAGCAGGTTGTACTCATGCAGTTCGTGGTGTAGCAGATGGCTATAGGAGGTGATGTTATAGTTAGATGGTGTGTTTATTGCCTCTGATATCTGGGGTTGTTGAGAAGGTATATCAGCGGCATCGGTTATAAAAACATAAGAAGCATCGTCAGAGGGATGCAAGGTGCATGTATAGTAATCAGACGATTGGTTGAAGTCCCATTTTTCAACTGATTCAGCATAGAAGAGAACAGCATTTTCAGTGCGTAAAACAGGAATCTGAGCCAGGTCATTAACGCGTTTTGCATTATTCATGGTAGGCAATGGACCTCCACCGTTGCTGAAGAGTGACACCTTTGACATATCGCTGAACCCCCACGACGCGAGGCTTTGACGGCTTATGCGGTGCATGCCAGTACTTGTGACTCTTACTTTGACCCAATGACCAGTTGCCAAGAGAGAGTTTCCAGTATAGGACGTCGCATTCTGTGCACTGGATGTTATGCAGAGCAATAGAAGTGACGACAATATGGAGAGAGCTCTCATCATCCTGTCGTGGGATTATTTTGAGTCGATACTCTTTATTATCGACTCGATATCGGGAGTGAGAATTATCTCTGTTCTGCGGTTCTTCTTACGTGCCTCAGAGGTGTTTGAGGCGTCAACAGGGTGAGTGTCGGCGCGTCCAGATGCCTGAATGCGGTCGGTCGGGATATTATTAGAAGCAATAAGAATGCGCAGAACGCTTGTAGCACGTTTTACACTGAGGTCCCAGTTGTCTTGAATCACTTGTCCGTGGAATGGCACGTTGTCGGTATGACCCTCAATTACTATGTTGAGCTTTGAAGACTGGTTGCCAAGGACACCTGCAATTTTCCTGAGAGCCTCCTGACCTTTGGTGTTAACGTCATATTTCCCAGATTCGAACAGCAGTTGTTCCTCGAGCGATACGTATACTTTACCATCTTTGTGTGTGACTGTCAGGTCGTCGCTTGTGAAGTCAACGAGAGCATTTGCTATGGTGTTGCGCAGCTCCGCCATAGCATTGTCTTTTTCTGCAAGAGCAGCCTCTAATTCGGCCAGCCGTCGTGCTTTATTCTCTATGTCGCGTTGGGCAGCAGAGAGTTGAGAGTTTGCGTTCTCCAGTTCGGCACTTTTATTTCGTAATTGCTCCTCCTGAGCCCCCAGCATCTCCTGACTCTCAGCAAGAGCGTTGCTGGTTTCATCGAGGAGTCGTTTCTGTTCTGCTATAGCTTTCTCCGACCCTATGCGTTTGTCCTCGCTATTGATAAGCTGGTCCTGCATCTGCATGAGGTGCTGCATAAGGGCTTTGTATTCTGGCGTCTCACCCATTTTTGCAGCCAGCATTCTTAGGTCGTTCTCGAGGATGGCAAGCTGGTTCATTAGAGTGCGTATGCGCATTCCCTGAAGCGTCGTATCTTGCTCCAATTCGTTCTTCTCTTTCTGTAGCTTTGCGATATCGCCTTCGTATTGCTTGATTTTTTTCTTCAAAAGACCGCAGTCGACCTTACACTCTTCGGCTTCCGTTCTCCATTTGTCGCTTGTTTTCTGCGAGTCATTAAATTTTTTAGCAGGAACGCATGAAGCTAATATACAAATCAATAGTACGATATAGGTTATCCTTTTCATTGAAAAACGGTTTTCATTTGAGCACAAAGATATATTTTGTTTTTATCTTTGCGACGCTAATAAGGCAAAAAAAATACGATGTTTGAATTGCTTGACAAGATAGATACACCTGAAGATCTCAAAAAGTTGAAACTTGATGAGTTGCCGCAGTTGTGTGCTGAGTTGAGACAATTCATCATCGAGCAGTTATCGCAGAACCCTGGTCATTTTGCCGCCTCTCTCGGTGTAGTGGAACTGACTGTTGCCATTCATTATGTCTTCGATTGTCCCTACGATAAGTTGATTTGGGATGTAGGACATCAGGCTTATGGCCATAAGATACTGACAGGCAGGCGAAAGGTTTTCGATACAAATCGCAAGCATGGCGGTTTGAGTGGTTTCCCCAATATCTTCGAGAGCGAGTATGATGCATTCGGAACAGGACATTCCTCGACGAGTATCTCGGCTGCATTGGGAATAGCAATAGCCTCGCAGCTTAATGGCGAGAACAATCGAAATATCATAGCAGTGATAGGTGATGGTTCTATGACAGGAGGTGAGGCTTTTGAGGCCCTTAATAATATGGCGTCTGCTAATCCCGATATGCTTGTCGTTCTGAACGATAACAATATGTCGATAGACAAGGCTACTGGCGGGTTGAGTCACTATCTTCTTGACATTTCGACCTCAAGGACCTATAACCGATTCCGTAACAGAGCGACCGACTTTTTACAGCGTAGGAATATCAGTGGTGATGGGCGGCATAGCTTGTGGACTAAGTTGGGCAATAGTATAAAGAATATTGTCAATCGTCAAACAAATATGTTTGAGGGATTGAATATTCGCTATTTCGGTCCTGTCGATGGTCATGACGTACGTTATCTTGTACAGGTGCTTACCGACTTGAAGCGTATCAAGGGACCTAAATTGCTTCATGCAATAACAATAAAGGGAAAAGGCTTTAAGGCTGCCGAGGAGAATCAGACAGCATGGCATGCTGTCGGAGGACGATTTGACGTGGCAACGGGCAAACCCCTCGATGCACCTGATACGGCACCCTCACCACCTAAATTCCAGGATGTCTTCGGACATACGATTCTTGAATTAGCTCAGAAAAATGACAAGATACTCGGCATTACGCCAGCGATGGCAACCGGATGCAGTCTGAATATTATGATGAAGGAGATGCCGACCCGATGTTTCGATGTTGGCATTGCAGAGCAGCATGCCGTCACCTTCTCGGCTGGTTTGGCAATAAGTGGCTTCGTTCCATTCTGTAATATCTACTCATCATTTGCACAGAGGGCATTCGATCAGATTGTTCATGATGTTGCGTTGCAGCGTCTCCATGTCGTTTTCTGTTTCGACAGAGCAGGATTAGTGGGCGCTGATGGACCGACACATCATGGGGCTTTTGATCTCTCTATGCTCTTGCCGATACCCAGGATGATTATCTCATCGCCATATGATGAGCTGGAGTTGCGCAATCTGATGTATACAGCGCAACTGCCTGATTCAGCAGGGCCATGGGTGATACGATACCCAAGAGGAAGAGGAAGTCGTTTGGATTGGCGACAGCCAATGGAGAGAGTCGAAATAGGAAAGGCAAGGAGGATTTGTGAAGGAGAAAAGGGGGTAATACTCACTTTGGGCCCAATAGGAAAACGTTGCGAGGAGGTAGTACGTATCATGTCGGAGAGATATGGAGTGGCGGTGGGTCATTATGACCTGCGTTTCGCCAAACCATTGGATGGAGCCATGCTCGATGAGGTCTTCGCAAAATATTCTTTTGTTCTGACCCTTGAGGATGGAGCTAAAAAGGGTGGCGTTGGTGAGGCTGTTGTCGCATATGCTAATGAAAAAGGTGTCACGTCATGCAAGATTATCAATATAGGTCTGCCTGATAGTTTTGTGACGCATGGCTCAACTGAACAGCTCTTTGCAGAGTGTGGCATGGACGTAGAGTCGATTGTTAATCTCTTGATAAAAAATTTAATTTGATTATAACAGCATAAAAAAGGCTGGGTTCTCACGAGCTCAGCCTTTTTGTGTCATGTTATATTACGTGACACTGTCAATGAGTATAATAAAACGGAATTGTGTATGTTTGGTTTATTTAAGATTTATGCAAAATTATATGCGTGTTATAGTTGTGACAACTATTATGTGATACGATTAGAGTCTCGTTGGCGAAAAAGTCGATTTTGTCGTTAAAATAACATATTTTGGGGTGAATGTGGTGAAAATGTTTTTTAGTCAGGGGTAAAAATTTAGTCCCTAAGAACTATAATGTGTTAATTATTAGACTGTTCGTTCTTGGATGGAACGAGAGGTAGGTGTTAGACTGATTTTTACCCCATTATCGTTTTGTATGTGAATTATTTCATAACTTTGCGATATATTAGAGAATAAACAAGAGGCAAGGTTATGGATTTTGATGCCAATACCCCGCGATATCTGCTTAAGAAAGAGAATATCATAAAGTTGATACTGTTGACAGCAGTATTTGCCTTGCTATTCATAAATGTTTTTCAACCCTTCAACTCGCGCTCATGGTTGCCAGAGATGAGTGAGTTTAAGTATTTTCTTCTTTCGAGTCTTCTGGTTTTTGTCGGCATGGCGGTGGTTGCTGTAAGTCGTATCATACTATATAGAGTATATGGTAAACCGCGAAAGCCATTGTTGCTGTTAGCCTATGTGATGTGGGTAGCATGCGAAGTGCTGGCTATGGCTATCACATTTGCAGTGATAGAAAAACTTTGTTTTGCTGACCAACGCGATTTCTTTAACCTACTGAAGATATCTCTCGGCAATACGGCGTGTGTGTTGCTGCTTCCCTATAGTATCTTATGGCTCTATTTCTCGTGGGACGATAAAAATGAGAGGTTGAAGAGAATCCAGGAGGCTGGTCATGGACTCTTCGGAGGACAGGATTTTATGCCGAGTATGGTGAAGTTCTGCGATAACCATGGAGAGGTTCGTTTCTCAGTCAAGGTAACCGATTTAATATACATAAAGGGTGCTGATAACTATATTATAATTAATTACATAGATGGTCAGCGGTTATTGACTAAAACTGTTCGAGGTTCGATAAAGGGCGCAGTCGATGAACTGAAACGCTATGGTATAGTACGGTGTCATCGTTCTTATATGATAAATACCCATCGTATTAAGTTGCTTGAGAAGAAGAGTGATGGTTTTCATGTTACACTTGATACGTTTCAGCCCGTGAGCATACCGATTTCACGAACCTATCTCCAGGATGTATTTGACTTGTTCTCCAATAAATAATATGCGTATCTTTTTAGCTTTAGCATGCACATTTTCTTTTTTGCTCATTCTTGGAGGATGCGCTGAAAAAGATGGGCAACGGGTGGTTACTGTGACCTTGCCAGTCGAGGCTTTCTTCGTATCTCAGTTGACGGATTCTGCTGTAGAGGCAAATGTCATGGTGCCCGTGTCTGTAGGTCACTCTACCTATACGCCTCTGCCTTCTCAGATGCGCGAGCTGTCGAAATCGCAGTTATACTTAGCGATGGGAGGTCTCGATTTTGAGTTGGCGTGGCGCGAGCGTTTTTGTGCACAGAATGCGTCCATGAGATGGGTCGAGTTGTCAGATGTGGCGTCGAGTGGAGGAGAGGACCCTCATACGTGGATGTCGCCACAAAGGTCAATGGCTATTGTTAGTCAGGTGGCAAAAGAGTTGAAAGGGTTATACCCTGAATTAGAAGCGATAATTGACAGTTCTCTATCGCGTTTATGCCTACACTTATCTGAAATAGATGGCAGATTAATCTCTTTGCGAGAAGATATAGTCTTTATAACATATCATCCTTCACTGACATATCTTGCTAAAGATTATGGAATGCGACAGATTGAGCTGGAACATGAGGGTAAGATGCCATCTGTCCGCAATATGGAGTTGCTTATGGAGGAGATAGATAGTACAAATATTACAGCATTGTTCGTGCAGCAAGGGTACGATATTGATAAGATATGCAGATTGGCAGAACATACAGCGTTGGAGCCCGTAATGATACAGCCTGAGTCGTACGACTATTTTGCAACAATGGAAACTATTTTGAAAGCACTTGGAGAGAGATGATGATATATTGATAAAACTGAGTGATGTCAGTGCAGGGTATGAGGGAGTTACAATCCTCTCAGATGTAAATATCACGGTGCGCAGCAGTAGCTTCATAGCCCTTGTCGGACCGAATGGCGGGGGTAAGACTACGTTAGTGCGACTCATGCTTGGTCAGATAGATGCAATGTCGGGTGAGCTCTTTCGCCGAAAGAACCTGCGAATAGGCTATCTGCCTCAGATAAATGATATCGATATGGAGTTCCCGATTACTGTTGAGGATGTCATTTTTTCAGGTGTTCCATGTCTCTTCAGGCATACAGAAGAGGAGCGAAGGCGAGCCGATGAGCTGATACGCTTTGCTGGTCTGGAGGAGCTACGAAGCCGACAGATTGGTAGATTGTCAGGTGGTCAACGTCAAAGAGCATTTCTTTGTCGCGCCCTCATGAATAATCCACAACTACTAATGCTCGATGAACCTTCTACATACATGGATAGGGATGCATCGACAGGGCTGTATGCCCTTCTTGATAAGTTGAAGAATGAAATGGCGATAGTCCTCGTTAGTCATGACATTGATTCGACCTCGCATAGAGCGAGAACTATATATAGGGTCGAACGTAATGTTCGTTTGGTAGCTAATCATTATATTATCAAGTAGCTGTCATGTACGAGTTTATGAGAAATGCCTTACTTGGCTCTTTTATGATATCTGTCGTAGCTGGTATCATAGGGACTATTATCGTGTGTCGGCGTAAGGTGTTTGTGGCTGGTGGAATAACCCACGCAAGTTTTGGTGGAATAGGAATTGCATACTATCTTGGATTAAATCCTATCGTTGGAGCCTTTATATTCGCTGTTGCAACAGCCCTTGGCATCGACGTTTTGGAGCGTAAGGGAACAATAAGAGGCGATAGTGCTATTGCTATGCTTTGGTCATTAGGTATGGCTATAGGATTGATATTTATGTTTCTGACGCCATCGTATGCCTCAAATCTGATGGGTTTTATGTTTGGGGATATACTGTCGATTTCTACTATCGATTTGTGGTGTATAGCGGTAGTGGCTACGCTGTCACTTCTGTTGTCAGTTCTATTTTATCGGCCATTGCTATATGTCAGTTTCTCGCCATCATTTGCGAGAGTTGTCGGACTGCGAGTGGGACTGATTGAGACCATTATATCTATTGTGACAGCCATTGGGATTGTTGTGGCGATTAAGGCTGTAGGCATAGTACTTGTTCTCTCCATATTTACCATTCCTCAGGCTATTGTGGGAAAATGGAAGAGGCAGATGGGGTGGATGATGCTATGGTCGGGGGTCATAGCATTTGTTGGTGCATTGCTCGGACTGGCTGCTTCCTACTATCTTGATTGGCCAGCTGGAGCTGTAATAACAGCTGTTTTGGCTTTGTTGAAGCTACTTCTCCCGTAATTCACGTGGAGTTCCTCATATTTTGTATGTAGAGAACTCAGTAATAGTAAAATAGATATCTTTGCAATATATCATTACGAAGTTACTCGTGCTCGAGATAGCTCATATTTCATTTGAATTTAATTTTTCACGAAATGTTTTCACCATCGGTTTATACGTCGCGTCGCTATCGCTTGTCGAAGAGAGTTGAAAGCGGTCTGATGCTCTTTATTGGCAATCAGGATGCCCCATACAATTATCTGGATAATCAGTATCCGTTTCGTCAGGATAGCACATTCCTCTATTTGTTTGGCCTTAATATCGCTGGTATAGCAGCAACAATAGATGCTGACACGGGGGAATCTATCCTATTCATGGATAATGTCTCGGTGGATGATATAATCTGGATGGGACAACAGCCCGATGTCGTTGAACTGGCTTCTAAATCTGGTGTTACGGAGGTGAGACCATTACGGGAGTTGGAGAGTGTTGTGATGAGATCAGTCTCGTTGTCGAGACCAGTGCATTATGTCCCCCCATATCGAGGAGAGACCGTCCTCAGGCTGTCGTCGCTGCTTGGCAAGAGTCGCGAGGAGATACTTTATGGAGCATCTGTCGAACTCATAAAGGCTATGGTTGCGCTAAGGGAGATTAAAGAGCCGTGTGAAATTGAGGAGCTTGACCGGCATATGTCTGTTAGTCGTGAGATGCACCTGACAGCAATGCGCATGGCACATGAGGGTCATACAGAGCAAGATGTGAGAGCTGCCATTGAGAGCGTCTCAATGAAGGGTGGTGGCATGGTATCATTCCCAACGATATGCACAGTTCATGGCGAGACTCTTCATAATCATAGGTATACAAACGATTTGAAAAATGGCCAGTTGCTATTGGTAGACGCAGGCTCGGAGTCACCCGAGTTCTACGCCACAGATAATACACGAACGACTCCCATCGGGGGTAAGTTCTCGCAAATGCAGCGTGATATATATCAGATTGTTCTTGATGCCAATAATGCTGTTGCAGCATCATGTGAGCCTGGTATCTTTTATAAGGAGGTGCATTTGTTTGCCTGTCGCGTTATCGCGCAAGGGCTTATGGAACTTGGACTGATGAAGGGTAGTGTCGAGGATGCCGTTGCTGAGGGAGCACATGCTCTGTTTATGCCTCACGGAATAGGTCATATGCTCGGCTTGGATGTTCATGATATGGAGAGTTATAACCAGAACTATGTTGGTTTTGATGATGAGGTACGACCATCAGAACAGTTCGGGCTCTCATCTCTTCGCTTGGGAAAACGACTTAAAGAGGGATTTGTCGTGACTGATGAGCCAGGCATATACTTCATACCAACGCTGATTGATAAGTGGAAAGCAGAGGGAATCTGTAAGGACTTTATAAACTTCGATAAACTGGAAGCATATCGTACTTTCGGCGGAATACGTCTTGAGGACGACCTCTTGATAATGCGACGAGGATGCCGTGTCATGGGCGATAGGATACCTATCGAGGTTGAAGATGTCGAACGAGAAGCTAACTATAACGAAAACGAAAACTATAACGATAATAATAACGAAAACGATATAACGAAATAAATTTACACTATCTTTGCAAATATGGACAACCTTAAAGAGAAGTATAAGGACTTGCAGCCACTGCCGTGTGGCTTTCAGGATTTTGAGAAAATCAGAATCAATGGCTTGATGTA
>JABUTU010000058.1 GCA_021443545.1 Marinilabiliaceae bacterium
CGGTCACACCAATCCTGACACCACCATACAGCAGCGACCTATCGTCGTGGGCTGAGAGCTTCGCAGAGAACATCGCCAGTGTGAGCTATAACAATACCATCAAGGATACAATCTCGCTTCCCCCTACAATTCCCTTCGAGACCATTGAACGACGCGGAAAAGAGTACTACGCCATAGACTGGCAAGTAGTGCCGCAACACAGAAAATTATAATGAATTTAATATAGTCAATATTGACCGTAAAGAACGGGAAATATAAATTTTAGAACAATTCTTATCTCCTACTCTTGGGTTTTATCTTCTTGAATTTCTTGACGTAATTGGCTATCGAATACCTACCCACCTCAAAATCAACCTTTATCTCCCAATTGGCTCTGACCGCCACTTTCTCCATATAATATATGAATTGTTCTGGCTGGACCCTCTTTTCAAAATCGCCTGAGTCCCATTTCCCATTTCTGTTATCATCCAACAATAACCTTATCATATATTCACCTGGCTTCAGATATCTAAAAGCAACTTTGCCATTATCTGGGACATAATTCTGACGCAAAACCTCATCTTTCATAACCAACTGTAATAGAGAATTTTTGGGAACAGAGTCTACATTTATGTATAATGTCCCATACTTGTCTAATGACGTTACAGAGAATGCATATTCAGAAGCATCCGCTGGCATGTCGTATACATCATAAACAGCGGCTGAATCCACAACAAGTTTATATTGTTCGCCAGGCTCCCACTTAGCCTTCAGCCTTTTCACCTTGAGATTGATTGTATCTTCATAGACAGAAAAATCCACCTTCTCAAATAGACTGTCAACTTTATGAAAAAGCTCTATACTATCCCATTCAACAGTTTTTAAAGGTGTTGGTGATGAAATGGTCAACATTCCATAGACTCCTATTGATTGAGCAGTACTCAATTTTAACGTTGGCGTTTTTTCCCTCTTTTGCTTATTATCTCGTTCTTTTCGTGACGACTTCTTTGTATCCTTCTTCTCATAATGCCACATTTCCAATGTGTCTGATTTTAAAACCATATTGTTCAACGTATCGAGAACGGGATAAGTCACAGAGATTACCACAGAATCTTTCTTATATACAGTAGTATCTGTCATCCACACTACGACAGTATCATTATATTGAGAATACTCTACCGTTGCATGTGATATGGTACTATCCTGACCTACAAAAGATATCTTTGGGTGCGTTTGCATCTTGTTGTTAAAGTTCAAGGTTATCTTATTCCTCTCACTTCTACTATCTTTTACTATGTACTGATCATATCTATCTTCAGCGAAGGCGTACAAGACAAGTGAATCGGGAGTATAAACCAAAGTATCGCGAGTCCGTTTCTCAAACACCCATTCTGTCGTATCTACCGAGTTGTACAATGTATCTATTCTGACCGAGTCAAACACCTGCCGAATCTCGTATGAAGGTTTCAAAATCGAGTCGTACCACGCTATCAGCTCCAGACCCTTTTGGTCATATAGGAAATTACGGTTCTGGTCGTCCAACACATACAATCGATAATTCATCTGCGCTGGCACATTTTTCACCTCAAAACGTCCTCTATCATCAGTCTTTGCTATCCTTATAGGCGATACTTTCTGGAATGCTGTATCAGAAAGATTGGAATGAAGTAAAACATATATTCCACTGAGTGGTTCCAATTTCGCTGCATCATACACATTACCACTTATCATCATTGAATCCTGAGACTCACCTGTAGAGAATGAAAATGTGAAACCTTCAATTATATTTCCTTCATTCAAATCGGAAACACAATCTGAGAAATCCAGTGTGTAAGTGGTATTCGGCATGAATTCAACCTTCTCGTCGATACGAACAGTCAAGACCTGACCATGAGCGTCAACTTTAGGGGCTGGAAGAATGGGTGGAGACATGACAAACTTTTGGTCGGCATCCTTAACCTGAATATTCTCATCAAAAGTGAGAACTATTTGTTTCCCATCGAACGATTTAGAATTTGGAGCCGGCTTACTCATAAGCATAACTGGAGGCTTTTTATCTTTAGGGCCACCAGTTGGAGTGCCTGGATTAGCACACATAGTACCCATGACTACCAATAGAATCATGAGTACTACAGATATAGGTATTCTAATACTCTTTTTCAAGACAATATCAGAACTTATTTCTTAGAAAATTCGGATTGTGCGTTATCGTAATTGAGATAATACTTACCCTTCTGAAGAGTTGATATGTTTATAGAAGATCCAAAACCCTTAAATACAATACCACCATATTGGTCATATATCTCATACATTGTCTCAGCAGAGAATGTTATCTGTGAGTCAGTAGCCTTGAATGTGACAGCTGGAGTTGTCACAATCTCGATAGCCTCTTTTGAGTATACAGAAATCTTCTTATTGTCAGTCTGTCGAACTCTGAACTTATTCGCGCCGCTATGCATACGAACCTTAACCTCGTATGCATTAGGCTGATTCTTTCCCTTACCTCGAACCTCGCCGACCTTTACCCATTTGTTCCATCTAAACTGCTCTATCAAGAAAGGAATAGAACCCGTCTCGCCCGAGGTAGAGAACTTCAAGACTCCGCCTTTGACAGATATGCTATCGAATTTAGCTGGCTTTTTGACCTGAAGGGCATAATTATTGAGAATCATTGGCATGCAGTCGTCCTTATACTTGATAGCAACGACAACCTCATCGCCAATTTTAAAACCATAGACAGACAAATCAACCTCAAAAGCACTTGAGTTAATTTCGTCAGTCGTTATCATACCATTCACTGTCACCTCGTAGGCACAGAAACCCACACCTGATGGAGCAAATGGATTACGCACGTATATATTCTCACCTTGGTAAGTACCTCTAAGCACTAACTCCTCAGCATTAGCGGGCGTTACCGATGCTATTCCAATCAACAACAATAACAGTCCGAATAACCTCTTCATAGCATTTCTATTTGAAGTGCAAGTTTAGCAAATATTTCTGAATGATAAAAAAAAAAGCTCAGTTTTTTAACCTTCAATGCATTACAAACGCTTTTATTCATCATCTTGCCACTTTCCATCGGCTTTAATTATGTCTATCAGTTGCTCGAGAGCCTCCTTTTCTGGAATCTCTTTTTTTACCAGCTCTTTTCCCCTATATAGAGATATCTTATTAGGTCCAGCTCCGACATAGCCATAGTGAGCATCTGCCATCTCTCCTATCCCATTGACTATACACCCCATTATGCCAATCTTCAAGCCCTTAAGATGCTTCAATCGCTGCTTTACTATCTGAACCGTTGATTGTATGTCGTATAGTGTACGACCGCAACCTGGGCATGAGATGAATTCTGCTTTAGAAAAACGTGCTTGTGCAGCCTGAAGAATTGAAACAGATGTCTCGACTATCTCTTTCTGTTCCAGCTCATAATTTGAAAGCATTATGCCATCTGCCAAGCCGTCAATAAAGAGCAGTCCCATATCGGCCGCTGAATGCAACTGAAAATCCTCAACGCTCTTATCGGAGTACCTTAAATGAACTATCATAGGAGCTTCAATGCCACAACTCATCAATTTCATGGCTATGGCTCTGAGTTCAATAGTGGGATTTAGACTATTTGACTGCGCAACCACAACAACGTTCCTACGTTCTGAGAGAAGTTGCATAACATCGTCTGTCATCTCAGAATATGTCAATCTCACAAAACATGAGTCCACGTGTTTTTCCAACTCAGATGGTGATATCAGCGGATAGGCATTTTCCGCATGTTCCGTATCACCTGCATCATAAATAATCGGAGCACTAATCTTTGGATTGTCATTACTATATACGATATCAGCATCTCCTTTGAATGGTTTTTTGCGACCCGTTGCATCAGCTATAACAACTGGATGATTATCCCCTCCAATGCCCAGAACTGAGTAGGTCTTCCTCTTGTTGTATGTATATGGCGAATAATGTGATGTATCAACTTCACTAACCACATCTGCAGATGCTTTCAACTGAACATAATCGACCAAACTCTGAGCAACAGGTATCTCTGCCTCTGGTGCCTCAGTCAGTGACACTCTTATGGTATCTCCCAATCCATCTATCAACAAAGCTCCTATTCCGACTGCCGATTTAATACGACCCTCCGCATCACTTCCAGCCTCCGTTACACCCAAATGGAGAGGATAAACCTGGTTCTTCTCCTTCATTTTTGCCATTAGCAACCTGACTGTCTCGACCATTATTCGGGTGTTGCTGGCCTTTATACTTACGACTATATCATGAAAATCCAGTTGGTCTAATGCCTCAATATACTCAATCGCTGACTGAACCATTCCTTCGGAGGTATCTCCATATTTTGCCATGATTCGGTCGCTGAGAGAACCATGATTGACTCCTATGCGAAGTGTCGTTTCATTCTCCTTGCATATCTTGACTAATGGTGTAAGTTTATCTTTAATCAACGACATCCATTCCTCTTGCGACATAGTATCGGCAGAAGCATCAAAGCGTTTCACGCCACCTGTAAAGTTGCCCGGATTAATTCTTACCTTCTCGGCATATTGAGCTGCAATCTCTGCTGCAGCTGGGTTGTAGTGCACATCGGCCACTATCGGAGTCACATAACCCTTTTGACGCAACGCATCAGATATATTACTCATATTCTGAGCCTCCGCTCTTCCCTGCGTAGTGAGTCGTACTATCTGTCCTCCTGCCTCAATAATACGTATAGCCTGTTGCACACACGACTCTGTGTCGTGTGTATTTGTAGTGGTCATCGACTGTACTCGAATATCTTCTCTCCCACCCAGTGAGAGCTCGCCGATCATAACCTTACGCGTCTTAACGCGCTTATAGCCAAATAAGCTATCACAATAATCAGTTGGTTTCATGACAACAAATTTAAAGTCTACTACGCAATATTGCAAATAAAAGATTTCTGAAATATTACTTACCTTTGCGTAGGTAAAAGTATTCAGAATGTCTATCAAGGTCAATGCTATAAGCAAATATTTCGGTTCCCAGAAAGCGCTCGACAATGTATCGTTTGAGATAGCTGAGGGGGAAGTAGTTGGTTTCCTCGGACCCAATGGCGCGGGGAAATCTACAATGATGAAGATTGCCACTGGTTACGTTCATGCTGATAGTGGTTCTGTCGAAATCTATGGCAACATGATGAACCCTGAAAACATTGAACTGAGGAGATTGATTGGATACCTGCCAGAGCATAACCCACTGTATACTGAGATGTATATTCGTGAATACCTGATGATGGTTGGCATGCAGTATAAACTTGACAAGACCCGCCTCTCCAGAAAAATTGAGGAGATAATTGACATTACTGGTATTACCAGCGAATCCCACAAAAAGATAGGCTCTCTATCCAAAGGATATCGCCAAAGAGTTGGAATAGCTCAAGCAATAATAGGAGAACCGAGAGTCATTATTCTGGATGAACCTACGACAGGACTTGACCCGAACCAGATTGTTGATATTCGTAATCTGATACGCGAATTGGGGAAATCTCATACCGTCATCCTCTCTACGCATATTATGCAAGAGGTCGAAGCCATCTGTGACAGGGTAATAATCATTGACCACGGCGCAATAAAAGCTGATGGCAGAGTCGAGGATATTGCATCCCGCTTCAACTCTGGACAACGCATAAAGGTTCAATACACGAATCCCGTTCCAAGTAACATCTTTAACAAGGCCGACTTTATAGACAGGGTAACTGAGCAAGGAGACAACATTTACATCATTGAATCTTCTTTCTCAGAAGACATAAGACCACTACTCTTCAAGAATGCCGTTGATAATAACCTGATAATGGTCAATCTTAGCAAAATCACTGACGATATGGAATCGCTCTTCCACAAACTTACGGTTTAATCCTCTAAAAGGAGTCGCAACTCTTCTGGGGATAACGGCTCAACAGGGTGAAGAGTCCCATCATACCCCACTATTTTCTGAACGATAGCAACAATGGCTGCAATTGACAAATTACTGACTCCTATCATTTGATCGGGAGGAATCATACCTCGATACTCTTGCTGATACAAATGCCTTCCGAGCACATTTCGCTGGTTATCAGACGAATCCCATTGGCGCACAGAATTATTCGTCAGAGCACTATATGTTGAGCGTCTCATGTTTTGCTGAGCGACAATATCGTTTCTGTCGACAACAATGGGGACAAGTGACAAACTCTCACGCAGATAAAGAGGACGTGGTCTTACCACAACTTCAGAAAGCGGGATGGTATCAGGATTCAAACGAACTGCAACTATATTTTGAGCCCATAGAGTATCTGTCACAGCTATAGCCGCAGGTGTATATCCGACATGAGTAAAAAGTATAGTATCACCAACATTAGCTATCGCCCCTACTCTGCCAGCTTCATCTGCACTCCAGCCCATACTCCCCACCCGACTTGTTGCTTGAGACAATGGATATCCCGTCTGGGCGTCTATTACGACACATGCGAATCTGCGTTCAACCGCCTCCTGGGCTACGGTTTCAATGCCTTGCAAGCATATTGATAAGACAACTACGAGCGCAAAAAATCTAACGTATGTGCACAAGATCTCTACGTTTTAAGACTAAAGCAGAACGAGCTGGCAGATACAAATGTATTATATCCTTACCCTCATGATTTTCCGAGTAGAAGACAAAAAACATGTCGTTCCTGTCAAAACCTCCAAAACGGCCCTCATCAGTTGACAAAACAATGTTATACCGTCCTTTAGGAACTGGAATAGCATAGTCCGTATAAGAATTAGTTGGGCTGAAATTAAACACCAAGATATAATCTCCCCTACCAAAAGCGACGACCTGAGATCCGTCATAATCATAATACCTATATGGGTATGAAGGTGAAGGCACATCCCTAAACAACTCTATCATAGCTTTTTCAAAATCAAGTAAATAGTGATATCGCAAATAGTCGGCATGGGCCAGACTCCATTGGCGTCGCGCATACTTATAGCTCCACTCATTACCCTCACGAGGGAAGTCAATCCATTCTGGATGACCGAATTCATTTCCCATGAAGGTCAAATAGCCTCCCGAAGCAGTAAAGAGTGTAATCATACGTATCATCTTATGAAGAGCTATACCTCTGTCGACTATTAGATTCTGACTATCACAATTCATATCCGTATACATATCCTTGTCAATAAGACGGAAAATAATCGTCTTATCCCCGACAAGGGCCTGATCATGACTCTCCGCATAGTTTATGGTTAACTCCTCGGGACGGTGTTGTTGCAACTCATAGAAGATCTTACCCACGGGCCATTGTTCATCTGGTGTCTCTTTTATGAGTTTAATCCAATAATCAGGCACACCCATACTTAAACGATAATCAAACCCGATACCTCCTGCTTCGAATTTTCCAGCAATACCTGGAAACCCTGACATCTCCTCGGCTATCGTTATTGAACCAGGTTTCACTTCATGAATCAGACAATTAGCCAACATAAGGTAAAGAATAGCATCGTCATCTTCGTTACATGCGAAATAGTCCTGATACGACGTAAAATCGCGACCTAACCCATGGTCGAAGTAGAGCATTGACGTAACCCCATCGAAGCGGAAACCATCGAAATGAAACTCCTCAATCCAATACTTACAATTGGAGAGCAAGAATCGCTGTGTCTCATCTTTTCCATAATTAAAACAACGACTATCCCACGCCGGATGATTTCCCTTATCCCCATAGTGGAAATACAGGTCTGTCGTACCATCAAGTTTGGATATTCCCTCGTTTTCATTCTTCACAGCATGCGAATGAACAATATCCATGATAACAGCAACACCCTTCTTATGTGCCTCATCAATCAGTCTCTTGAGCTCTTCAGGTGTTCCGAAACGTGATGAGGGAGCGAAGAAATTTGACACATGATAACCAAAAGAACCATAGTAAGGATGCTCCTGTATTGCCATCAACTGAAGCACGTTATACCCCATCTCCACGACATGTGGCAGAACATTCCTGCGAAAATCATCATAGGTAGCGACGCCCTCTTGCTCACCGCTCATTCCTATATGTGCCTCGTAAATTAATTTTGGTCCCTTGGAAACAACAAATCCAGAATCTTCCCATTTATAATCTTCGGTGTTCCATGCCTGCGCATCAAATACATAGGATTTATTATCTTGAACGACTCGTGTAGCATACGACGGGATTCGATCTCCCTCCCCGCCATTCCACCGGACTCTCATTTTGAACTTATCGCCATGCTTTATGGTATTCTCAGGAAAAAACAACTCCCAATCGCCACCTAACAGTCGTTTCATCTCATACTCTTCCGATTCTTGCCATCCATTAAAGTCTCCTACTATTGTTATCGAAATAGCATTCGGTGCATGCTCACGCAAAACCCAAGAACCATTCTCGTTATGAAGACCATAATATTTGTATGCATCGGCGAATTTTGACAATCCCCCATATTCACTTTTTAAATCTTCTATACGCTGAATGGCTCTGTTGTGACGCCAATCTATTGTAGAAGCATAAGGCTGAAGCCATGTATCAATCTGATAAATCTGCTGTGCCATATTGAAAAGATATTAGGTTGCAAAAAACTATAACTTCTCCATTGGTATTGAGAAACTGAAACTTGCTCCATCGGTGTAGCTCGTATCTAACCAGATACGTCCAGAGGCCAATTCAACATATTTCTTTGCAAGAGATAGTCCTATCCCTGAAAAACCTTCGCGCTGCGACGTCATCATCTCTGTCTCTGAAAACATATCAAACACCTTATCCTCCTGACCGGGCTCAATACCCTCTCCCGTATCACTAACGGTGAATTTCGCCAACTTATGGTCTACCACATACGACACGTTAATTACTCCCTCCTGAGTAAATTTGCATGCGTTATCAAGGAGCGCATCCATGACCTTACTGATTATGACATCACTATTCCAAATTATATCGTTAGGAGCCTCCAGACCATAGTGCCTCTCTATTAAAACACTCTTACCACAATTCTTCAACTGCAACTCATACTTTTCGAGAATACCGTCAAGCATCTTATTCAGCGAACTCGGAACTGCAGCCTTAAACATATATGACGACTGAACTTTCGAAATATCAACAAGATTATCTATGACACTCAGCATGACCCTGCTATTCTGTTTGATAATATCAATAAAACTCCGTCTCTCCTCATCACTTTCTGCCGTATCGAGCATATCAGCAAAACCTAACAACACATTCATAGGCGTGCGGATGTCATGACTAAGATTCATCAGGAACGAACGCCTCAGCTCCTCATTTTCACTTGATTTCTCCTTCTCTCTACTTAAATCCGTATTTATTATCTCTATATTTTGATTAAGTGACGAGATTCGCTGTTCATATTGTTGTCTTTCCTGAAGCAGAATCTCGACCTGCAAGTCCGACTCAAACAGAGGCGACATCAAGTGCAGCAACTGAGTCTTTCCCTCAATATTAGACACCTTATCCACGAATAGTCCTAAAAGAAGTCCAGTAAGCATATTCCTCCTGCTCTTCACTGGAACACTTATAAACGAGGATGCACCCATCTTTGGGAAGGGTAACGACTCCAACAATTGTGCAGCATCTGTGGATGCTGCCACTTGAGAGTGCTGCCACTGAAATTGCTTGCCAAACACATCGTATTGAGTGTCACTAACCATCATGACACTGAATGAACTCATAGCTTTCTGCTTTGCGCACAAGAGCAAAAGGGGGCAATGCAACATGTCGGCCAAATCCTCCAACCGTTTTTGACTGTCATTGTAGCCATGAGACGATAATAAATGTTTGAGACTTGTCACATTCTCACTAACAAACTCAGTTATGTCTGAATAATTTTTAGTAGCATTCGAGACATCTTCGCTCTTACGATGGAATAACTTGGAAAACATAGTCATAATATTAACTCTATAAATGCGAATTTAGCAATTTTTACAATAAACATCAACTTTAGCCCTATTAAAAAAATATAGCTATATTTGCGCACTTTTCAATTCTTAGATACCCCCATCAGCAATGAAAAATATACGTAATTTCTGCATTATAGCTCACATTGACCACGGCAAGTCAACTTTAGCCGACCGACTTTTGGAATACACAAAAACGGTTATTGGCAATGATATGCAAGCTCAAGTGCTCGATGATATGGATTTGGAGCGAGAACGTGGCATCACTATTAAGAGCCATGCCATACAGATGGACTACACGCTTGATGGCGAAAAGTTCGTGCTCAATTTGATAGACACCCCAGGACACGTAGATTTTTCTTATGAAGTATCTCGCTCTATAGCTGCTTGCGAAGGGGCTCTATTGGTGGTAGATGCCACCCAGGGAATTCAAGCTCAGACAATAAGCAATCTCTATCAGGCCATCAACCACAATTTGGAGATAATCCCTGTTCTTAACAAGATGGATATGCCCAATGCAATGCCCGAAGAGGTTGAGGACCAGATTATAGACCTTATTGGGTGCGATCGGAGTGACATCCTTCACGCTTCGGGCAAAACAGGAGAGGGCGTACCAGCAATTCTTGAGACAATCGTTAAGAAGATTCCTGCTCCAGTAGGCGACCCCACTGCCCCACTGCAATGTCTGATATTTGACTCAGTCTTCAATTCGTTCAGGGGTATTATTGCATATTTCAAGATTGTCAATGGTGTGATGCATCAGGGCGAAATGGTCAAGTTCGTTGCAACAGGACGTGAATATGACGCTGATGAGATTGGTGTTCTTCGCCTCGACATGGAGCCACGTCAAGAGCTTCGCACTGGTGATGTCGGCTACATCATATCTGGAATAAAAACAAGTTCAGAGGTAAAAGTAGGCGACACCATCACCACAGTTGAGAATCCATGCAAAGAGGCTATTGATGGTTTTGAAGAGGTCAAACCAATGGTATTTGCTGGTATATACCCTATCAATACCGATGATTACGAGGATTTGCGTGCATCAATAGAGAAACTCCAACTCAATGATGCGTCGCTCACATTTCAACCTGAGAGTTCATTGGCATTAGGATTCGGATTCCGTTGCGGTTTTCTCGGACTACTACATATGGAAATCGTACAGGAGCGTCTCGACAGGGAATTCAACCAGGCCGTCATAACCACGGTACCTAACGTTCCATACAAAGCATTTACTAAAAAAGGCGAGGTTATAGAGGTTCACACCCCATCTGCCCTACCAGAACCGACAGTCATAGACCACGTTGAAGAACCATACATCAAGGCACAAGTCATCACAAAGGCAGAATATGTAGGTCCTATAATGACCCTCTGCTTAAGCAAGCGCGGAACATTGTGCAAGCAGACCTATCTGACAAGCGACAGAGTAGAACTTGAATACGACATGCCTCTTGCCGAGATAGTTTTTGACTTCTACGACAAATTGAAGAGCATATCGCGCGGATACGCATCATTCGACTACTACTCCATCGGGTACCGACCAAGTCAACTTGCCAAAATGGACATCCTCTTGAATGGAGAAAAAGTCGATGCCCTATCAACACTCACATTCTACGATAATGCTGTCAACATTGGACGTAAGATGTGCTTAAAATTAAAGGAGTTAATACCAAGACAACAATACGATGTAGCTGTCCAGGCTGCTATAGGCGCCAAAATTATCGCTCGCGAAACTATAAAACAAGTTCGTAAGGATGTCACAGCTAAATGCTACGGAGGTGATATCTCCCGCAAACGTAAGCTCCTCGAGAAACAAAAAGAGGGAAAAAAACGAATGAAACAAGTCGGCAATGTCGAAGTGCCACAAAAGGCATTCCTCGCGGTATTGAAACTTGACGACTAAGTCATTGCGCTATTTTTTCTGATATTTTTTTGTCAGATAAAGAAAAACTTATAACTTTGCAACTGAATCAAATAGTATCTACCATTTGGGCGACTCTATAAGTCGCCCATTTTGTTACACATTATATGATTAACGCAGAATTAATTCGTTCAATTATTGACAAAAAAATAGTTGCCGATGGTTTTTTCATCGTTGACATTACCATCTCGTCAGACAACGATATAAAAGTCGTTATTGACCACAAAGATGGTGTAGCTATCAGCTATTGCGAAGAGTTGTCACGACTGATAGAAGACAAGCTAAACCGCGAAATTGAGGACTACTCTCTCGAGGTCTCATCTGCAGGCATCGGATGCGAACTCAAAGTGCTTGGGCAGTTTGAAAAGAACATCAACAGAGAGGTCGAAGTGACAAACCTTGATGGGTCACACTTCAACGGAATACTCAAAGAAGCCGACTCCGACCAGTTTATAGTGGAGACAAGTGAACTGGTAAAGGTTGAAGGCCAGAAAAAAAAGCAACGCGTTACGAAAACAGTGTCGCTTTCATATTCACAGGTAAAACAAGTTAAAGACATAATATCTTTCAAATAAAACACAGCGCAATGAACTTGCTCGATACATTTTCCGAATTCAAGGAGTTGAAGAACATCGACCGTGCTACCCTAATCCGCATTCTCGAGGACGCATTCCGTGCAGTGCTCGTCAAGCAGTACGGCACTGACAAAAATTTCAGTATTATCATCAATACCGAAAAAGGTGACTTTGAAATTTTGCGTAAGCGAATTGTTGTAGAGGACGAAAAAATTGAAGATACCAATCTTCAAATCAGCCTTTCAGAAGCTAAGAGTATAGACCCCGACTTTGAGTTGGGCGAAGAGGTAACAGACGAAGTCAAGATGAACGACTTCGGTCGCAGACATATCCTCGGACTTCGTCAGAGCTTACAGGGAAGCATTATGGAACTTGAGCGCGATGCCATATATCAACGTTACAAAGACCGTGTTGGTGAAATCATCGTTGGTGAAGTATACCAGGTTTGGAAGCGCGAAGTGCTTGTTCGTGATGATGATGGTAACGATCTCATTCTCCCAAAGAACGAACAGATTCCTTCAGACTTTTTCCGCAAGGGCGACACACTCCGTGCTGTTGTCGTTCGCGTCGAGGTCAAGAACAATGCTCCTCTAATCATTCTATCACGCACATCGCCGATGTTCCTTCAGCGTCTGTTCGAGGCTGAGGTGCCTGAGATTTTCGATGGCCTCATCACAATCCACAAGATTGTCCGTATGCCAGGCGAGCGCGCAAAAGTTGCAGTCGAGTCGTACGACGACCGAATTGATCCTGTTGGCGCATGTGTCGGAATGAAGGGTTCCCGCATCCATAGCATCGTTCGAGAACTACACAACGAGAGTATTGATGTTATTAATTACACAAATAACATCCAACTATATATTCAACGAGCATTGAGTCCAGCCAAGATAAACTCAATGAATATCAATGAAGAGGAAAAACGAGTAGAGGTATATCTCGATGCAGAAGAGGTATCTCTCGCCATCGGAAAGGGTGGTAGCAATATCAAGTTGGCTATTCAGCTTGTCGGATACGAAATCGATGTATTCCGTGAGCAGGCCGAAAGCGAAGAGGATGTTAAACTTGAAGAGTTCTCTGACGAGATAGAACCATGGATCATCGATGTACTGAAAGAGGTGGGTTGCGACACAGCTAAGTCGGTGCTTGAATTGGGATTTGATGAATTGTACAGACGTACCGACCTCGAAGAGGAGACGATTAATGACGTTCTGAGTATTCTTCAGGCAGAATTCGAATAAGAAAAACTAACCCACACTAAAGAAAAGTAGCAAATGGCAGGAGGAACAAGAATAAGTAATATAGCAAGCGAGTTCAACGTCAGTTCGAATACAATCATCGACTTTCTGAAAAAGAAGGGGATTTACACTGATTGTAGTATCAATACTAAGGTCCCTGACGACGTCTATCAGCTTCTCCAAAAGGAGTATAGTAAAGACAAAAGTGTGAAGGTTGAGAACGTGCGAATCGGCGATGAGCAGCGTGTCAAGCAGAAGAAGGAGACTATCTCCATAGATCCATCACAAACAGTTGAAGCAGAGCTTGTTTCACCAGAGCCTATCAAAACTCCAAAAGTGGTGGGCAAGATAGAACTCAATCCGAAACGGAATGTAGCAGTTCAACAACCTAAGAGTCAGCAACAGCCTCAGCAGCCGAACAATAAAACTGAAAAAAAGCCTCAAGAGCCAAAGCTGGAACCTCAGGCTCAAAAGAATCAACTTCAAAAGGAACCTCAGCACGTTGAACCTGTCAAGACTACAAAACAAACAAATCCTGTTGAGGTCCCAAAGAACTTGACTGCAGTTGAGACTACGAAGAACGAGCCTGAAGTATTCCGATATAATGTTAGCGAGAAGTTGAGCGGCCCTGTCGTACTTGGAAAAATAGAGCTCCCTGTTGGAACTCGTCCTGGAGGCGACCACGACCACAAGAATAAAAAGAAACGCCAGCGCATCAAAAATAATGGCGAAAGGGTTGATGTTTCATCATCGCAGACAATCAACCAGATTAACTCCACCCTGAAAAACAAGAAGGAGCAGGAGAAAAATAAGAATGGCCAAAATAATAATAAGGGAGGCAACAACCAAGGCAATAAGAAGGACAAGAAGCATAAACCAATACAACACGTAGAGGTAAGTGATGAGGATGTACAGAAGCAAGTTCGTGACACCCTTGCTCGATTAACTTCTCAGAGCGCAAAGACTCAAACTTCTAAGCACCGCCGTGAGAAGCGACAAGCCCTTAGCGAACGTGAAGCTGAAGAGCAAGAGAGACTTGAGGAAGAGAAGTCAACACTACGTGTCACAGAATTCGTGACAACAAATGAATTGGCGACAATGATGGATGTTCCTGTAAATAAGGTTATCGGAACCTTCATGTCGTTGGGAATGTTCGTCTCTATAAACCAGCGTCTCGATGCTGAGTCTATGGCGATAGTTGCAGAGGAGTTTGGCTTCAAAGTTGAGTTCATCAGCGTTGAATCTGCCTCAACCGTAGAGGAGGAGGAAGACGATGAGTCGCAACTCGTGGAACGTCCCCCAATCGTAACTGTAATGGGTCATGTCGACCATGGTAAGACATCTTTACTTGACCACATCCGTAAAACGAATGTGATATCAGGTGAAGCTGGTGGTATTACTCAGCATATTGGAGCATACAATGTTCAGTTGTCAAATGGGCGACATATCACATTCCTTGATACTCCTGGTCATGAGGCCTTTACAGCAATGCGTGCACGCGGTGCCAAGGTTACTGATATTGTAATCATCATTGTTGCCGCTGACGACAGCGTGATGCCACAGACTGTTGAGGCTATCAACCACGCAGCTGCCGCAAATGTGCCTATCGTATTTGCAATAAACAAGATTGATAAGCCAGGAGCTAACCCCGATAAGATTCGCGAAGCTCTTGCTAATATGAACTACCTCGTTGAAGAATGGGGTGGCAAATATCAGTGTCAGGAGATTTCTGCAAAGAAGGGTTTGAATGTAGATAAGCTTCTTGAAAAGGTGCTTCTCGAAGCCGATTTACTTGAGTTAAAAGCTAATCCAAATCGTCGTGCTGTCGGCAATGTCATAGAATCGTCACTCGACAAAGGTCGCGGATACGTCGCAACAATGCTTGTCTCTAATGGTACACTTAATGTCGGAGATATGGTTGTTTGCGGAGCCAACTATGGTCGTGTCAAGGCTATGTTCAACGAGAGAAATCAGAAGGTTGAGAAGGCAGGACCATCTGAGCCGGTACTCATACTTGGTTTGAATGGAGCGCCTCAGGCAGGCGAGAAATTTAACGTATTTGAGGACGAGCACGAGGCTAAGGATTTTGCATCCAAGCGTGAGCAACTCAAACGTGAGCAGGAAATGAATGCAGTTCCACACCTCACACTCAATGAGATTGGCCGCCGCATAGCAATAGGCAACTTCCAGGAGCTTAACATCATTATCAAGGGCGACGTGGATGGTTCTATCCAAGCTTTGTCGGAGTCTCTTCTCAAGCTCTCAACAGAAGAGATTCAGATTAAGATAATACGCGCTGCCGTCGGTCAGATTTCTGAATCAGACGTCACTCTTGCAATGGCATCCAACGCAATCATCGTCGGATTCCAGGTGCGTCCATCTGCAGCTGCACGCAAGCTCGCCGAACAAGAGAAGATTGATATTCGTCTCTACTCAATCATCTACTCAGCCATTGAAGAGGTCAAGTCGGCAATGGAGGGTATGCTATCACCCGAAATCAAAGAGCAGGTTACAGGAACCCTTGAGGTTCTTGAGACATTCAAGATTAGCAAGGTTGGCACCATCGCAGGATGTATGGTTAAGGAGGGGAAGGTCAAGAGCAAATCGAAAGTCCGTATCATACGCGATGGTATTGTGACGCATTCAGGCGCTCTCGGTTCTCTTAAACGTTTTAAAGACGATGTCAAGGAGGTTGTTGCAGGACTTGATTGCGGATTAAACATCGAGAACTACAACGACATTCTGGTTGGCGATGTCATTGAGGCATACGAGGAGATTGAGGTGTCAAGAAAACTTTAATACACCATTACAATAAATATGGAGGGTGTGTCATATTATTATGATGCACCCTCTTGGTTACTAACAAGGAAGTTCTCTTTATGAAAGGCCATAAAATAATAAATGACCCAGTACATGGCTTCATTAATATTGATGACGAGTTGTTATTGCGCATCGTCGACCATAGCTGGATTCAACGTTTAAGGAGCATCCGACAACTTGGCATGACCAATCTCGTCTACCCAGGCGCTCAACATACCAGATACGCTCACGCCTTGGGAGCCATGCACTTGATGGAGACAGCCATCCAGACACTTACTAACAAAGGTGTCATCATCTCTGAGGAAGAAGCTCGCGCCTGTAAGGCAGCTATGCTAATGCATGATATAGGACATGGTCCATTCTCTCATGTGCTTGAGTGTACTATTGTTAAAGATGTATCACATGAAGATATCTCCCTCATTCTGATGGAACGTATGAACAAGGAGTTCGATGGCGCTCTGCAATTGGCAATTGATATTTTCAAAGGCAACAACTGCAAGAGATTCCTACACCAGCTCATCTCCAGTCAGCTTGATACCGACCGAATGGATTATCTAAAACGCGATAGCTTCTACTCTGGAGTCATTGAAGGGTCGATAGGTTCCGAACGAATCATCAAGATGCTCAATGTTGCAAACGACGAATTGGTAGTCGAGGCTAAGGGTATATATTCTATAGAGAATTTTCTTATTGCCCGCCGCTTGATGTACTGGCAGGTATACCTGCATAAGACTGTCATCGTTGCCGAAAGAATGCTTATTAAGATTCTGACACGAGCAAAAGAACTGGCAATGTCAGGCAAAGAGTTGTTCGCCTCTCCGGCATTGCACTATTTCCTGTACAACGACATAAACGCTGAATCATTTAAGTCTGATGAATCTATCTCAAAATTTACACTACTCGACGACAGTGATATCCTAACATCCGTTAAGACATGGATTTCATCTAACGACCAAACTCTGAGTCACCTCTCTAAAGCCTTCACAAACAGAGATTTATTCAAAATAGAAATCAGTCGACAACCCTTTGCTCCTCATCGCATCCAGCTTCTCAAAGAGGCCATATCAAAGAAGATGAATATTGCTCCCGATGAGATGGAGTACTTTCTGCTGAGCGGACAGGTATCAAGCAAAACATACACAGTAGGGTACGACCGCATAAATATCATGTTCTCACCGACATATATTTGTGATATTTCAGAAGCTTCGGACATGCTTAACCTGCAGGCCTTAGGAAATGTCGACAGGCGCTTCTATATATGCTACCCAAAGGAGGTAGACGAATAGAATGTTAGGACGATTTTTGGGCTAATGCTGGGGCAAAAATCTGTTATGGGGAGTAGGGAAAGGAGGGGGAAAGTTCGTTATTTCGTTATTGCTTTATTTCGTTATATCGAAATAAAGCAATAATACCTCACTTCACCCTCTCAACCCTCCACCGCGTCAGCTCTTTCTGCGACGAATCGAACTCGATGGCGAAGGTCGTGAGTTCCTTCTCTTCCGAGAGGAATGGTGCTGCATACTGGCGGTCGGC
>JABUTU010000087.1 GCA_021443545.1 Marinilabiliaceae bacterium
TGCTATAAACGCCAAGCACATTATGAGCAGCGCTAAGAATGCTTTTATAGAAAAAACTTGATTATATTTTTGTCAGGAAAGGAGACTTTGGGATCCATTTTCTGATATTTCTGATAAAATTAATTGTTAAGCCAAAGTTATACAAAATGTAGGGGCATTTTTTGACAAGAAGTCGAATATGAGTAAATAAATGAAGTAGTGTACAATCCATCAATTTTTTAGACAAGTGTAGATTGAAATATGGGTATAGGTAACTTCATAAAACAACTAAAGCGTGTCGGACGTATTGTTGACACGCTTTAGTTATTGCTTGACTTGACTTTTTTACTTATTTAGAAGATTACTTTGTAGCTTTACGAGCTGAATAGCTAATCTTCAAGGCTTGCGCTTTACGCAGGGCCTGCTTGATATCGGTTATTGTACCCATTTGAACATCTGAGTCGGCCTTGATAGAAACAGTCATCTTTGGACGATCCGCCTCTTTCATACCCTCGCGCTCTTGGAGAATGTAATTCTCAATGTCATCAACAGATGCATAAGCATCGTTCAACTGGATACGTGGCTCAGAACCGAACTTGCGCGAGTTCAAAGGAACACCTACGTAAATGTAAGATACCAATGATTTCTGCTCAAGTTTTGTCACCTCAGTTGCCTCAGGAGACTTAATCTTAACCATCATTGTAACCTCTTTCATTGATGTTGCCACCATGAAGAAGAACAGAAGCATGAACACAATATCAGGCAGTGACGAGGTATTGAGCTTCTGTTGCCCTCCCTTTCTTTCTCTTCTGAATTTTGCCATTACTTCTTATAGTTTTTAGGTTCTGCTTCCGATATACGTTGTGGATAAATTTTCTTTATCGCAGATTGCTCGTCTTCCGAGCAGTCGTCATACGCTTTGCGGAATTTTGATTTTGCCAATTCATTACGCAACTCGTTGTAAGCTGCTTGAAGTTCATTCTGTACCTGCAGGTACATTTGATACTGGCTACCGCGGTCGTTCTGGAGAGATATAACGCCCTTAGATACTGGGTATGTTCCAAAGAATTCAACCTCTGTATCAGTTTTCTCTGGCAGTGTCTCAACATTGCCAGGGTTTGCTATAAACTCCTTAGCCTTTGCTCTCAAATCTTTAATTTCGCACCACTCACCTTCAACGAGTAATTGGTTTTTGAAGTTGAGCATAACTTGGAATACGTTACGATCCTTGATTGGAGGCGCATCGTTTTCCTGATTAGGCACTATAGGTGGCAGCATACGTGCAAGACCAGTGTCTGTGCTCATTGTTGTTGCCACGAGGAAGAAGATAAGGAGCAAGAAAGCGATGTCAGCCAATGAACTTGCGTTTAGTTCTGGTGTCTCTTTCTTTGCCATTTCTCTAAGCGTTTAGATTATTTGAAGCGCTGAGCAACCTCAGATGAGATAATTGCAATTACAGCAACTCCAAAGCTTATGTATGCAAGGAATATGCCTGTATCTGCGATTTCAAGCCATGGAGACTGGTTGTCAGTTCCTTCGTAGCCGACGAGATCCAAAGGTGTGCTATCTGAGAGAAACCAACAAAGAGCAACAATTGCGACAACGCCGACAATGACAATTAATGTTTTTACGATTCCAGATGGGTTCGTAAAGATATTAAATATAAGGGATGCCGCAGCTACTATTATTCCAATAGCTAACATTGCTATACCCCATGTGACGATGGTGCCTGTCCATGAACCTGCACCTTTAGCCATTGCTACCTCTGCGGGTTCTGTTCCAGCTTCTCCAGCCTGAATCTGAATGAAGACGAGAACAGCACTTATGAGGATTAAGGCGTACATCACAATTTTTCCGAGTAAACCTACTGTTTTCATTGTTTATTATTCAAGTGTTAGAAACTACTCAATAAAGGCATACATTAGTTTTTAGCCTTGTACTTGAGAAGAATATCCATGAACGAGATAGAAGCATCTTCCATCTTGTTAACAATGCCATCGATTTTTACAACGATGTAATTGTAGAATACTTGAAGAATAACGGCTGCTATCAAACCAAACATTGTTGTAAGGAGGGCAACCTTGATACCACCAGCAACTGCGATAGGAGAGATATCACCTGCTGCTTGGATAGAGTCGAATGCCTGAATCATACCTACAACTGTACCCATGAATCCGAGAGATGGTGCAAGTGCTATGAACAATGAAATCCATGACATACCACTCTCAAGCTGACCCATCTGTACTGAGCCATAAGATACAACTGACTTCTCAACCATATCGAGACCCTCATCATAGCGGTCGAGACCCTGATAGAAAATTGAAGCAACTGGACCACGTGTATTGCGGCATACCTCTTTTGCCTTCTCTACACCACCATTGTTAAGAGCCTCCTCAACATTTGAAAGGAGCTTCTTAGTGTTTGTGCTGGCAGCTGTGAGGTAAATGATACGCTCAATAGCGATTGCAAGACCAAGTACGATACATGCGAGCACAGGCAACATCCATCCTACACCACCTTCTACGAATTTCTCCTTCAGCACCTGATGCATGCTGACCTCTTTTTCAGCTGTTGCAGGTTCGTTGTCCTCAGCAACTTGCTCAACGTTAGCCTGAGTAGGCTCTGCCTCTGTAGCGGCGTCCTGTGCAATTGCACCGAAGCTCATCATAGAGAATACTGCGATTGACGCAAAAAGCTTTTTCATAATCTAAAATGATTGTTTTAAGTATTTAAAATTAGTTAAGTAATATTTAGAAATTTGCTAAATAATCTGAAAGCGAACAAGCAATAGTATGTACGCTTACAGATTGCTAAATTACTCAAATTTCTTAATAAACAAACTATATCAATGAAAAATCCCCTTACTCTTGCCCCATTTATTTTGTTACAGGATTCCCAAAAATGGTATAAATTGCTAAAAATTACATAGTTTAGTTAATTAACTCTCCCTCATGAAATGTTTTTCTCTGCTACATCTCTTTACTTATTTATCTCTCAATGTTTCATGAAAGGAAAAAGATGTTACCTTTACGCTCGTATTATATATCTGAAAAAATGATGAACGATAGAAGTGGTAATCAAAAAGTCGAGTCTAAAGGATTCAAGACATATATTAAATGGTTTTGGGGCATCTTTTTGTTTGGTCTGGTTGCCGTTGTAATCTTCTTTACACTGCTTTCGTATGGTCTGTTGGGCTTTATGCCTACATTTGAGGATTTGGAGAATCCTAAGAGTTCGCTCGCAACAGATGTTATCTCTGCTGATGGTGTGACCATAGGTAAGTTTTTTGTCGAAAACAGAAGTCAGGTTAGTTATGAGGACTTGTCTCCTCACCTCGTTAATGCCTTGGTGGCAACGGAGGACGAGCGTTTCTATGAGCATTCAGGTATAGATTTGAGAGGGCTCGGGCGAGTGTTATTCAAGACCGTTTTGATGCGCGATGCATCTTCTGGTGGTGGTTCGACAATAACTCAACAATTGGCAAAGATGCTTTTCCATGGTCATGCAATGACTAAATGGGAGCGTTATACACAAAAAATAAAGGAGTGGGTTATTGCAGTAAAACTGGAGCGCTCTTATACGAAAGAGGAGATTATGGCGATGTATCTGAACAGAGCAGGATTTATATACGATGCCTATGGTATAGAGTCTGCCTCATGGACTTTCTTTGGAACAAATGTTGGGAATCTGAAAGTGGAGCAAGCTGCAATGTTGGTTGGAATGTTGAAGAATCCCTCGCTTTATAATCCACTAAAACGACCTGAGAAGACGACTACGCGGCGAAATGTTGTTTTGGGTCAGATGTTGAAGTCGCACTACTTGAATCAGATGGAATTTGACTCGCTCAAGGCTCTCCCGTTAGAACTGAATTTCAGAAGAACTGACCATAAAGATGGGTTGGCTCCCTATTTTCGCATGTGGGTTCAGCAGACTCTGATGGCAAAGAAACCCGAACGGCAGAATTATGCAAGCTGGCAATCTCAGAAATATTATGAGGATAGTATTCAGTGGGTTAACAATCCTGCATTCGGATGGATAGAGAAGAATCCTAAGGTAGATGGGACGAAGTATAATATTTTCAGGGATGGACTGAAGATTCACACCACAATAGATTCGCGTTTGCAGGCCTACGCCGAGAAGGCAATGGAGGAACATTTGGGTAATGAGTTGCAACCGAAGTTTTTTGCAAGCAAGCGAAACAGCAAGTATGCTCCATATTCATCTGATATAACTAAGGAGCAGTTTAACGATATGATGTCGCGTGCCATAAAGGGTTCTGAACGCTATCGAATAATGAAGCAGGAGGGGTGTAGTGAAGAGGTGATTAACAAGGCGATGCATACAGCAGTTGATATGAGAGTCTTCGACTGGGCAGGAGAACGTGATACTGTGATGACGCCTTACGACTCTATTGTATACCACAAGCATATCCTTCGTTCAGGTATGATGAGTGTAGACCCTAAGAATGGACACATTAAAGTTTATGTGGGAGGACCTAACTATAAATATTTCCAATACGACATGGTTAGTCAGGGAAAACGTCAGGTGGGCTCTACAATAAAACCATTTGTCTATGCTTTGGCGATGAAAGAGGGTTATACTCCATGCGACCTGGTTCCAAATACGCCACAGACATTCTTGTTGGCCGATGGGACCACATGGACTCCTCGTAATTCGGGCGATGCGCGACTTGGTGAGATGGTTAGTCTGAAATGGGGGTTGGCTAATTCAAATAATAATGTGACAGCTTGGGTAATGAAACAGTATTCCCCAGAGTCTGTCGCAGAAATGATTCATGATATAGGTATCTATTCTCATATTGACCCTGTCTACTCGCTTTGTCTCGGAACGAGTGATGTCAGTTTGTATGAGATGGTAGGCGCTTATGCGACATTTGTTAATAAAGGAGTGCACATAGATCCAATAGGAATAACATCTATTGAGGATAAATATGGTAATACTATTGCTCGTTTTTCTCCAATGGAGAGAGAGGCTATAGATGAAGAGACGGCATTTCTTATGGTTAACCTTCTTGAAGGTGTTGTAAATCAGGGAACAGGAAGGCGCCTTCGAGGACCTACGTATAAGTTAACCAACCAAATGGGCGGAAAGACAGGAACAACGCAGAATCATTCGGATGGATGGTTTATGAGTGTCATGCCTAACCTTGTATCTGGAGTATGGGTAGGAGGAGAAGAACGAGGTATTCATTTTGATTCAATGAATCTCGGTCAGGCTTCAAATATGGCAATACCTGTTTTCGGAAGATTTATACTGAAGGTATTTGCCGATTCAAAAATAACGAGTGTTACTGCGGAAGATAAATTTGAAGCACCGGCATCGTTCGGATATACACTCGATTGCTCAGATAAACATATTAATGCGGACGAAGGCTACGAAGGGGAAGAGGTACGATCAGAAATAACAGAAGAGTCAAGCTCCATTTTTGATTTTTGACAAATAGATTGTAATGCAAGGGGAAGTAGATAATATTAATAAGGTAGTTACGTCGGAGTCGAAAGAGTCTGTGCTCGACTCCATCAAGTCGTGGAAAATTGTTATTCCTATTGTTATTGGTATAGGAGTAACAATATGGATGCTTCTCTCGGAATACGAACCAGGATCGTTCAATGTAATAAAATTTTCGGCTTCTACATTATTGTGGTTTTTTGTTGCAATGATAATGATGGCGACACGAGATGTCGGCTATATGATGCGAATCAGAATATTGAGCGACAAAGATCTTTCCTGGCGACAGTCTTTCCGTATAATTATGTTGTGGGAATTTGCTTCAGCTGTAACACCTTCGGCGGTAGGAGGAACAAGTGTAGCAGTTTTTTTCGTCAATAGAGAGGGTATACATATAGGAAGGGCAACAGGGATTGTGATGGTAACATCATTTCTTGATGAGTTGTTTTTTGCTTTGGTTTTTCCGTTGGTAGTTTTTACCATAGGATATGTCAATGTCTTTGGTCTTGATGAGGGATTAGCAGCAGGTTTTGCCCGGTTGGCGTGGATAGGTTATAGTGTAAAACTGGCATATATTATATTGTTGAGCTATGGTTTGTTTGTCAATCCGCATGGTTTTAAATGGCTTTTAGAGAAGATATTCAGTCTGCCTTATATTAACAGGTGGCGAGATAAGGTAAGCTCTGTAGGGGATGACATAATTACCACATCTATAAATTTTCAGAATTGGCCTTTCAAGCGATGGGTAAAGGCATTTGTAGCAACATCGGCGAGTTGGATTGCTCGTTATTGGGTCGCAAATGCACTTATTGTAGCTTTCTTTGGTATTACACAATTAAGTTTGTTTGACCATTTTATCGTTTTTGGAAAGCAATTGGCTATGTGGATAATGATGTTAGTGGCGCCGACACCAGGTGGAGCGGGTTTCGCAGAGTATATTTTCAAGGAGTTTCTGTCAGCATTTATTCCGCTTGGAACAGGTGTTGCTTTAGCTCTTGCATGGCGTATGGTTAGTTATTATCCCTATTTAATCATAGGGGCAATCCTGGTTCCTAAGTGGGTTAGCAAGATAAAAGTCAAGAGGGGAAAGTAAGATGGAACGAGAGTGGTGGCGTTTTTTTCTATTACCCTTATCATGGCTGTACGGATTGGTTGTAGGGCTGGTGAATAAGGCTTATGACTATAATATCCTGAAGTCTCAAAAGTCTACAGTTTACTCTATATGTGTTGGTAATTTGACTGTAGGAGGAACAGGAAAGACTCCTATGATAGAGCGTCTTATTGAAGATAATGTAGTGGTTGGCGGAAAGAAGTGGGCGTTGCTGAGTCGCGGTTACAATCGAAAGACCAAAGGATTAATAGTTGTTGACGACAACTCTACAGTTGAAGAAATAGGAGATGAGCCGATGCAGATGCACCGGAAATATCCATTCCTGCCAATAATAATTGATGGAGATCGTAACAGGGCATTCAGATATATAAGTGATAATATGCCGGATATCGAGTGCGTGCTTATGGACGATGGGATGCAGCACAGGACGACAAGAGCCGATAAGTATATTTTGATGTGTGATTATTCCAGACCTATATACAATAATTTTTTATTACCAGCAGGTAATCTGAGAGAGAGTTGGAGTGGAAGAAAGCGGGCATCTGTCATAGTAATCAATAAATGTCCAAAAGATATTTCAGAGTCAGAACGTTCAACCATTGCATCGAAAATGAAATTGAATGAGCATCAAAAACTTTATTTTAGTGCGATAGAGTATGGAGATGTTGTTGGAGCAATGAGTGGACAAGTGTTGGCTATAGCTGGTGTCGGAAGACCTCAACCTTTTTTTGATGAAGTCAGGCGCCGTTATGGGATAAATATTGAGTGTATTCAATACCCCGATCATCATAACTTCACAGAATCGGATTTAAGTGATTTGAAAGCCCGGCTTGATAAGTTGGGAAACGATAGTACATTGCTATGTACCGAAAAGGATTTCCAAAGATTAGGCTCAATAGAAGGACACGTAATAGCTTATATGCCTATCAGATTGCGCTTCTTGGAAGAGTCGGATAAAAACATTAATATTGCAATTAGTTAATATTTAATTCAGTATCGTATGATAACAAAGATAAAGGAGGCAGCAGACTTCTTAAAGTCGCAATTCACGCAACAGCCAAAGGTTGGTATAATACTTGGTACGGGCCTTGGTGGCCTGGTAAATGAGATCAAGATAGAGAAGTCAATAGATTATAAAGATATACCACATTTCCCAGTCTCAACTGTAGAGGGGCATTCAGGAAGAATGATAATAGGTACTATAAGAGGAGTATATGTTATGGCTATGCAGGGTAGGTTCCATTACTATGAGGGCTATCAGATGTGGCAAGTGACATTCCCTGCGAGAGTTATG
This sequence comes from Marinilabiliaceae bacterium, assembly GCA_021443545.1. Taxonomy (GTDB): domain Bacteria; phylum Bacteroidota; class Bacteroidia; order Bacteroidales; family Marinilabiliaceae; genus W3P20-009. The sequence continues at coordinate 7,854 of JABUTU010000087.1, forward strand.
AAGATGGCAGGAATCAATACACTCTTTGTCTCTAATGCAAGTGGTGGCTTGAATCCGTCATACAAAGTAGGAACAATCATGGTTATAAATGACCATATCAATATGTTTGGTACAAATCCGCTTATTGGACCGAATATGAACGAGTTTGGACCACGCTTTCCAGATATGAGTGAGGTCTATAGTAAACGTCTTATAAACAAGGCTTTTGAGATTGCTCGCAAGGAAGGAATTTCGTTAGAGCAAGGCGTTTACCTTGGGACTACAGGACCTACATTTGAGACCCCTTCGGAGTATAAGATGTTTCGTATTCTTGGGGCAGATGCGGTGGGAATGTCGACTGTGCCAGAGGTTATAATTGCGCATCATGCAGGGATGGAAATCTTTGGCATCTCGATAATCACTGATTCAGGTGTTCCAGGAGAGATAGTCGAGGTCAGCCATGAGGAGGTTCAGAAGGTTGCTGCTGCGGCAGAGCCAAATATGACCAAAATAATAGCAAAGTTAGTTCAAAGCCTTTAATGGTAGGTGCTCACGCTTTTGAGTAATATATTGTCTTTTCGTAAGATTGAAATTGAGAGTTTAAGCGACGAAGAGATAGCTCGGGTTATAAAGCTGGCTGTGGACAATGATGTCTGTGGCTGGCTCCTTTGGCGTTTGAGAAGAGATTATAGCGACACAGAGTTATATGCCAAAGCGAAGGAGCAACTAACCCCATTGGTAGGGGCAACACTACTTAGAAACAGCGTTAAGAGTCGGGTCTGGAATACTATAAAGGAGGCAATGCAGAAAGCTGGAGTTGCTTGCATGCCTCTTAAGGGATGTGCGTTGATAGAGACCTATTACCCTGACAAGTCGTTGCGTGATATGTCAGATATAGATTTTCTGGTTGATATATCAAAAGTAGATGAGGCGCTTAGAGTCATTAAGGCTATTTCAACAAAAACAGAAAATGTTGAGACGTCATCGTTTAAATTGAGATTCAGTCATCCGCATACTACTGGAATGTATTGGATAGGATCAGTAACTCTCGAAATGCATGTCCGTCTTTTTACGAGAAATGGATTTCGTAATCCGACACCTCCGATTGAAGTCAAAGGAGATGCTATGCCTGTTGAGTATTTGTTGTATCACCTAACAAACCATATCCTATACCATAAGCAACGAAGAGAGGGACGTATTTTCTTGAGGTGGTTGATAGATATACAACAGATATTCACTAAGGAGGCAGAACGCACAGTTGAGATTTGTAGCAGGGCGTTGGCATTGAATCCGTTCTATGCAAGTCAGATGAAGGAGGTGTGGAGGAGAGTCATTACACTTCTTGATGATGATATGGCGAGATATCTGAGCGAAGCATTGAATATAACAGCGATTCCCATTGATGATGATTTTTTAAGCAAGGGTTCATATTGGGGGTTGATGCAAGATAATATATTGTCATTTATTGGAAAAATGAGGTGTTTAATGATTATGCCCTCCTTTTTGATTAAAGAGTGTCTTAATAGAAAGTAGAAAGTAAACAAACAATGAATATGAATAAGTTCAAGATGAATGGTATGTGGCAAAAGCTATGGCCTCATATGTTGGCATTTCTGGTCTTCCTGATGTTGACAATAGTCTATTTTATGCCCGTTTTGCAAGGGAAGGTTCTGAGTCAGATGGACGATATACATGCGAAGGGTGCTGCACAGGAGCTCGTTGATTATCAGAAGAAAACAGGAGAGTATGCACAATGGACCAACTCAATGTTTGGTGGAATGCCAGCTTATCAGATTAAGAGTGATTCATCACAAAATATCTATAAGGTATTTAATAAGGTGGGACGTCTCAACTTGCCATACACTACTATGGGTATACTCTTTATGTACTTTTTGGGTTTTTATCTGCTGATGATATCCCTCGATATAAAGCCTTGGATTGCTATAGTGGGAGCAGTTGCGTTTGCATTGGGCTCATATAATATAATAATTATAGCTGCTGGTCATATTACAAAAGCGTATGCGATTGCTGTGATGCCTATAGTGATAGCAGGTGTGATTATGATATTCAAGGAAAAGAGGCTTGTTGGAGGATTGTATACGATGGTCTCTCTTGGTATGGAATTGGCATATAACCATGTGCAAATTACCTATTATCTGGCGTTGACGATTATGGTAATGCTTATCGCAAAACTCGTCTACGCAATAAAGGAGAAGAGGCTGAAGAGTTATTTTATCTCGTGTGGTGTACTCGTTGGAGCAACATTATTGGCGGTGTTGCCTGGAACGACTAATTTATGGACAACATATGAATATGGAAAGTATTCTACCCGAGGAGGTTCGGAATTGGCGGCTAAGCCAGGAGAGAAGCAACATAACGGATTGGATAAGGATTATGCATTAGACTGGAGCTACGGCATACATGAAACTCCAACTCTGCTAATCCCGAATGTTGTGGGAGGTGAGAGTGAATTGATTGGTTACGATAATAAAGCCCTTGCCAATATGGATCCTCAGATACGTGAAGCTGTGGCGCAGCAAGTCTCAAAGTACTGGGGAGGTCGTGGTTTTACATCAGGACCAGTGTATGCTGGAGCAGTAGTGTGTTTCCTATTCTTCTTAGGATGTTTCTTTTATAGGGGAAAGGAAAAGTGGTGGCTCATTGCAGCAACGATTTTCTCTATTCTGCTTGCGTGGGGAAAAAACTTTATGCTATTGACAGACTTCATGTTCTACTATTTCCCGCTTTACAATAAGTTCCGTACCGTGGAAATGGCATTGGTCATCGCATCTACGACTATACCCATACTCGGTTTTCTTGGATTGAAAGAGTTGTACGATAATCCTGAGCTGATAAAGTATAATGTCGGTAAGTTTTTCGGCGCAGTGGGACTTACAGCGGGAGTAGCACTGTTGATAGCTATTGCACCTACGCTTTTTTATGATTTCATGTCGGATAGTGAAAAGATGCAATTTGCCCAAATGAAAGCTCAGGATACAAATGGTATATATGCATTGTTTGAACAAGGCATTATTGACGCCCGAATAGTGTTGACTCGTAATGATGCTATGAGGAGCGCTCTTTTTATATTTTTAGCATCATCTGCACTATGGTTTTTCTCTACAAGAAAAATCAATTCAAAGATAGCACTTGCCTCTTTAGGGCTCTTGATATTGGTTGATATGTGGAGCGTGGACAAACGCTATTTGAAGGAGTCGGATTTTGTGAAGAAATCAGAATCTCGTTCTTTCGCCATGACCACGGCCGACAAGGCAATACTTGCCGATACAGAGCCAAATAGAGTATTCTCAGTCTATAGGAATCCCTTTAATGAGGTCAATACAAGTTACTATCATCAATCTATTGGTGGGTATCACGGAGCCAAGCTGCGTAGGTATCAAGATGTTATAGACTATTATCTCAACCCAGAACTGCAGCAGATAGCTGGAGCGATAAAGAATCAGGACATAGAGGCTGTGTCAAATGCTTTAGCTAACTCTCCTGCATTGAATATGTTGAATGCGAAGTATGTTATTTACAATCCTAATGCTGACCCTATCAAAAACCCTTACGCTCATGGAGCTGCATGGTTTGTCGAGACTGTGAAAAAGGTCTCGACAGCAGATGAAGCTATTACTGGTATAGGAGAAGAGGATTTGCGTCAAGTCGCGCTTGTAGAGGGAAATTGTGAAGTGCCATTGTCGTATGTAAAGGATTCATTGGCGGTAATTGAAAGAGTTTCCTATAAGCCAGACGAGCTGATATACAGAGTTGATACTAAGAATGATGCATTGGCGGTATTCAGTGAGATATTTTATCCAGCAGGATGGAAGGCTTTCATTGATGGAGAAAATGCTCCTATACTTCAAGCTGATTACTTGTTGAGGGCGCTTTATATTCCGTCAGGTAGTCATGAAGTAAGATTTGAATTTCGACCACAATCCTATGAGGTTGGCAAGACGGTCTCATGGATTGGTTCTATACTTGTAGTTTTATTACTGATTGCAGGCATTGTCTTTGGAAGTAATAAGACGAAAATGGTTGATTAATAGGTGGATATATTATGGTTGGCAGAAGACTTACAGAACTTGAGATTAAGAAGTTAGAGGCTCAGGGAAATGTTTCAGCTGATTGGACGAAAGTGACGGTCAGTGGTGATATGGTTGTTACAGATAAGATCTGTGACAACTATTTTGAAGGGAGAGTGCATCTTGAAGAGAATGTGAATGTGCAACGTTCGACATTATCGGGATACGCAATCATGTCAGGAGCGAGGGTGATATCCAGTACTCTTGAGTGTGATACAAATGTAATCTCTGTATTGAACGAGAGTGGAGGTCGCGAAGTCTTCTGTTCAATAGATATAACCCCTCAGATTGCATATCTGCAAGCATTTCACTCGTATAAAGAGGGTTTGTCTGCGGCATTTGAAAGAATGTCAAAAGAAGAAGCTCTTTGTGTGATAGCACCGAATGCGAGAGTAGTTACGAACTCAATCCTTAAGAATTGTTACGTAGGTCATGACACATATATAGAGGATTTTTCGGCAGAGAATTGTGTTATAGCCGATAACTGTCAACTCACGCATGGAGAGGCTGTCGCAGTCTTCTGTGGCCCATTTACAGTCAGTCATCATAAATCGACGCTACTTATAGCTGCGCTCTATTCCTTCTACAATGCTGGAAGTGCTACGAATGCATCTAATCATCACTATCGTCTTGGCCCACGACACCAAGCGGTATATTGTAGAGGCGTTAAGAGTGGGTCGGGAAGTTATGTTCTGGAGCCTGCCCATATAGGAGATTTCTCAATGGTAGTAGGACATCATAGGGGCCATCCTGATACGTCGAAATTGCCTTTTTCATATTTAGTGGAGAAGAATGAGCAGACATATGTCTTTCCTGCGCAGAACCTGAAGTCAGTAGGAATGTGGCGTGATATCGCCAAATGGCCATCACGAAGCAAGGGCAAGAGTGCGATTCAGGCAGACTTTGATATTAATCATCCATATTTTATATCTCGACTCTTTGCTGAGGCAGAATTACTAAAAACTCTATATGAAACGGCTTCTGGAGATATAATTATTTATGAGGGATGTCGGATTCAAAAGATAATGATTCCACGTGCCGAAAGATTGTGCCGTGATATGGCGGAGGCTCTTCTTTTATCGAGATATTGCGCAAGCAGCAAAAAGAACGTTTCGTCAACAGTTAATTCTGACGAAAGATGGATAGATGTTTGTGGTACTTTCTTTCCATCGGGAATGATATCAAATTTTGAGGAGGAGATAATACAGGGTAAGTATTCTTCTATTTCGGAAGTAGCAAATGCGATGGTAACTCTTTATGAAGATTCACAAGCCTGTGCGGAGGAGTGGGTAGTGTCGATGATTAAGAGTCATTTCCGTCTTAAGAGTATCAGTGACGATGTGCTACGACCAATTGTTGAAAAGTGCAGGAGATTTTTAGTGGGCCATATAGAATCGCTTCTGTCAGATGCAAGCCGGGAGTCGGGATCACGTATGAATGTCAGTTATGGAATCGATGGCACGAACGACGATATGATGAAGGATTACAATCGTATTCACGATAATCTCACTAAAGATGCCGAGAAGTCGGTTGAGGTTCTAAGAGACTATATTGCATGTATGAGCTTATAATGTTGTATGATGAATATATTTTTTGACGTTAAGTAGTAAAAAACTCTATTTCATTGTCATTATTTCAATTGATAACAATTTAATCTATCTTTGTCTTGTTAATAATCAGATGATGCAAGTTAATATTCTAAATCAGACTAACTCGGTCGTAAATAATTACTTGGCTGAGATACGAGACGTTAAGATACAGAAGGACCCGCTCAGGTTTCGACGTAATCTGCAACGTATTGGCTCAATGATGGCATACGAAGTGAGCAAGACATTGAACTATGCCGAAAAAGAAGTTCATACACCATTGGGAATAGCCAGGGTGAACCAACCATCAGATGATGTCGTGGTTGGAACAATTTTTAGGGCTGGATTACCTATGCATCAGGGCGTTCTTGATGTTTTCGATCGTGCAGAGAGTTGTTTTATATCAGCATATCGTAAATATGCATCAAACGATAATTTTAGTATACAGCTTGAATATGTTGCGACTCCAGAATTGGAGGGAAAAGTGTTGTTATTGACTGACCCGATGCTGGCTACAGGATATAGCATTGAAGCAACAGTGAAGGCAATTAAGAGGTTTGGACAACCATCTCATACACACATTATGTGTATTATAGGTTCGCGTGCGGGAGTAGATTTTCTATGCAGAGAGATGAAAGGGGAGCCTATAACGCTATGGGTGGCAGCAGTGGATGAAGAACTGAATAGTCATAAATATATAGTGCCAGGACTTGGAGATGCGGGGGACTTGGCTTTTGGCGAAAAACTCTGATTTGTAAGTTAATATGTCGAAGATAAAGACAGTATATGTATGTCGTGAGTGTGGTGCAGAGTCACCGAAATGGATGGGACGCTGCAATCAGTGCGGAGAGTGGAATACATTCTCTGAAGTGCAGATTGCAGCTAAGGCTCCATCTCTTACTACATCTGTCACGTCTGAGACATCTTCCTTTGTGCGACCGATGAGGCTGTCGGATGTCACAGTCTCAGATGTATCGCGAGCAACAACGGCTAATGGCGAACTTGATAGAGTTCTTGGTGGTGGCATAGTCCCTGGTTCTTTGATTCTTATAGGTGGCGAGCCGGGCATAGGAAAATCAACATTAGTTCTTCAGATGGCATTGAACCTGCCACAAAAAAGAGTGTTGTATGTGTCGGGCGAGGAGAGTGCGTCGCAGATTAAGATCAGAGCAGAGCGAATACGCTCACAGGGCCTTGACAACTGTATGGTTGTAAGTGATACATCCTTAGATAGAATTGATGAGCATATAAAAAATGCGCAGCCTGATGTTGTTGTTATTGATTCTATCCAGACGGTACAAACAGAGAGGGTTGAATCGATACCGGGTAGTGTGGCGCAGATTCGAGAATGTACTAATATCCTAATGCATATAGCAAAGTCCAATAATCTGCCTATTATTTTGATAGGTCATATTAACAAAGATGGGCAGTTGGCAGGACCAAAAGTGTTAGAGCATATGGTAGATGTCGTCCTTCAGTTTGAAGGGGATAGAAATCATATGTATAGAATACTGCGAGGAATAAAGAATCGTTTTGGCTCAACGAACGAGATTGGTATTTTTGAGATGCTCGGAGATGGATTGCGAGAGGTTACCAACCCATCCGAGATGTTGCTTTCGCAGTTTGACCAACAACTATCGGGTGTGGCAATATCTGCAGCGATGGAGGGAGTCCGACCTTTCTTGATTGAGATTCAAGCTTTAGCAAGTACTGCAGCTTATGGGACCCCACAGCGCTCTGCCACAGGCTTTGATGTCCGTCGCCTGAACATGCTGCTTGCTGTTCTTGAGAAAAGGGCAGGTTTTAAGTTGGCTATGAAAGATGTTTTTTTGAATGTAGCCGGAGGACTACGTGTAGTTGATACGGCTGTTGATTTGGCGGTGGCGGCAAGTATCTTGTCGTCAAATACCGATATAACCATAACTCAGGGAATATGTATGGCGGGAGAAATAGGACTTTCGGGGGAAATCAGACCAGTCACAAGGATTGAACAAAGAGTGTCGGAAGCTGCCAAATTAGGATTTCAGCACATTATAATACCGAAGTACTCGCGTAGTGTTTCGTTTTCTAAAAGTGGAATAGAGGTGCATCAGGTAATGCGACTCGATCAGGCTTTTAGATTGTTGTTTGCATAACCATTTATATATATAATTATGTTTAACGATACTATTGCAAAGAGAGTGACGTTGTATTATGCCTCAACGTCTAATGCTCTCAACCAGTTGTTTCATACTCACTCTGTTGTGGCGTATACTCGCATCATATCAGTAGGGGAGCAGATTACAGGTCGTCAGCTCGAACTTATGGAGACAGCTGCTTGGCTGCATGATATAGGGTGCCCTAATGCGCGAACAAAATATGGAGAGGCACTGCATATCTATCAGCAGAAAGAGGGTCGTCTTTTGGCTGAAGAGTGGCTTAAAGATTATCCTGAACTTACCGAGGAGGAGAAGAGTTGGTTGATTGAAGTTGTGGGAACGCATCACCAGCATAAGGATGCAGTTGAGAAGGGGTTTATTCCACTTTTCGAGGCAGATATTATCGCAAATCTTGGCGACGGGTACTACAAGCGTCATGAGGCAGCCAGACTTCGCAGTAATTTCTTTAAAACGCATACGGGCATAAAGATTTTGAATGCTCTTTATGCTGACGACATTCATCCGTCATCAGTATTCCATTTCTAACTATCCGTCGGCAAACGATGATGTCGCGGTAGTCAACTCTCTCTACTATGAAAAAGATGTTTGTTCCGATTTATAAGACGGACGAAATAAGAAAAATAGACAGTCTTACCTGTGAGTTCCAGAATATTTCATCTTTGGAACTCATGGATAGGGCCAGTCAATGTTTGTCACAGTGGATTTTGAATAATATAGATTCACCCTCAGACCGATGTTATTTCATCTTCTGTGGTCCAGGAGGGAATGGTGGAGATGGGTTAGGTATAGCTTATTATCTGGCAAGTAAAGGAGTGAGGATTAAGGTGTTCCTTTACGCCCAAAGTACTGAGCATTGTTCACGTGATAATAAAGCCATGCAGTTGCGATTGGCGACCATCGGTATAGGTGTCGAGCTGAACGAACAGAATGTACGGCCTGAATCCGACCATGATATTGCTATAGATGCATTGTTTGGCTTTGGACTGAACCGCCCCCTTGTCGGGGATGTTGCTAAAGCGGCTGAGGCAATACAACTCTTTTCTGAGTGTATAAGCATAGATATGCCGTCGGGACTTCTTTCGGCTCCTCCGTATTCGCCAGGTCCAGGGGATGTAGTCGTGACGGCTACCCATACATTGGCGGTGCAACTTCCTAAAATGCCATATTTTCTACCTGAAACTATCGACTACGTAGGTAATCTGCATTTTGTAGATATTTCACTGGTAGACACAATCGAAGAGTTGGAGCGCGTATCGGTTATGACAGATAGTGTTCTTGTATCGCCAGAGAGGAGAAAATCATCATATAAAGGAGAGTTTGGACACGTGTCGTTATATGCTGGTAGTTATGGGATGATGGGCGCAGCTCAGTTGGCAGCCAAGGCGTGCTTGCGTAGTGGTGCAGGACTACTGACGTGCATTGTCCCACAATGTGGTTATGAAATAATGCAAATATCAGTTCCCGAGGCAATGGTAATGACTTGTAGTGGTAAAAGCCTTGATACCTCGGTGCCCTACAATAGAAAGACAACAGTTCTGGCAGTTGGTCCTGGTTTAGGAAGAAACCAAGAGACGACAGATGCTGTGAAGTCTATTATTGAATACGCAAATCAGCAACGACTGCCAATAGTCATTGATGCTGATGCTATATGGCATCTGAAGAGGCTTATTGACTCGAGCAATATTGTTTTGACAAATGCGGTCCTGACACCGCATGTAGGTGAGTTTGATCATCTGACTCATAGGCATGAGTCGCATTGGGAAAGACTGCAGACGGCTTTAGAATTTGCCCGTATGTACGATTGCTATGTGGTATTGAAGAGTTGCAAGACAGCAGTCATTACCCCACAGGGAGATTTTATATTTTGTCCAGCGGGGAACCCAGGCATGGCAACTGCTGGGAGTGGAGATGTTTTGACAGGTATTGTAGCTGGTAGTGTTGCTCAATGGGGTTTAAATCAGTTGTCTGTTTGTCGCGCAGTGATGCGTCATTCAACGGCGGGAGATATGGCTCTAAAGTCGTTGAAGCAAGGGTGTAAATCACTTATCGCATCGGATATTATTGCCTTTATGTCTTAGTTTTTGATAGAACTCTAACCTTTACAAACTTTAACACCCTCTCTAAATGATTAAAATTCAACGCGATTTGCCATA
>JABUTU010000088.1 GCA_021443545.1 Marinilabiliaceae bacterium
GAACCAAGGACCTAATGATTAACAGTCATTCGCTCTAACCAACTGAGCTAAAGAAGAATAATAAAACTTAACGTAGTCAGTACTATCCAAACTTGAACGTTAAGAACAATTCTTAACACCGAATTGTAGTTGCAAAGTTACGCTCTTTTAAGAAATTTGCAATACCTTTGTCAAAAATTTAACGAAAATCATTTCTGAAAGATGCAAGCAAAAGTATTAGGTCTTGGTAATGCCTTGGTTGACATATTAGTACGCATTCCAAGTGACGAGATTCTTGAACGCTTTGAAATGCCTCGAGGCTCTATGCAACTCGTGGAGGCAACAAATTCTGCTGAGATATACAATGAGATATCTCATCTCAATCCATCTCATGTCTCGGGAGGCTCTGCTGCAAATACCATATACGGCCTTGCTAATCTGGGTATACAGACAGGAATGATAGGAAAAATTGGAAAACACGATGAACTTGGAGCCTCTTTTTTGGCTGATTTGGAGCAATCGGGCGTGGAACCCCATCTCTTCTATTCCGAAGATTCTTCTACTGGTAGTTGCATCTCTCTTATTAGTCAGGACTCTGAGCGAACAATGGCTACTTGTCTCGGTGCTGCAATCGAATTGACTCCAGAAGAGATAGATCCTAAGATATTTGATGGTTATACCCATTTTTACGTCGAGGGATATATGGTTCAGAATGCGCTGCTTATTGAGAAGACTATGAAGTTGGCACATGAGAAGGGTTTGTGCGTATGTCTGGATCTTGCAAGTTACAATGTCGTTGAGGATAATCTCGACTTTCTTAAAAGTCTGATGACTCACTATGTTGATGTGGTTTTCGCTAACGAGGAGGAATCAACAGCTTTTACTGGGAAGGAGGACCTCGAAGCGCTCAACGAAATTGGTGAATTGGTGGATATAGTTGTTATCAAACTCGGAAGACGTGGTAGCATAGTAAAAGTTCATGACAGAGTGGAGCGCGTCGGTATTATAGCAGCTAATAGTATTGATACAACAGGTGCCGGGGACCTATATGCAGCGGGATTTATATACGGAATGATTAATAACCTGCCGCCTAAAAAATCGGCTGAAGCAGGAGCTATTACCTCTGGAAATGTCATAGAGGTTATGGGTACAAAAATGGATGCTCAACGTTGGAATAATATCCGTCAAGCTCTAAAGTCATTATGAAATTCAACGCTTTCGGACTGTCTGAAACCCTCCTAAGCAATATCGAAGCTATGGGATACCGTAAACCAACGGATATCCAATATAAAGCTATCCGCCCCATTCTATCTGGGGATGATGTCTTGGCTATAGCTCAAACCGGAACAGGTAAGACTGCCGCCTTTGGCATTCCAGCTGTCGAGTTGCTCCTGAGAAATCAACGACGTCTTAATTATTCAGGTGTGCGTTGTATTATAATGGAACCAACACATGAATTAGCACAACAGACTGGTCACGTTCTCTGTAAGTTAGCTGCTAAAACAGGTATCAAAGTGCTCTCTGTTTATGGTGGTGTGGAACAAGACCCACAGATTGAACAGCTTAATAGTTCTGTAGATGTCGTTATAGCTACACCAGGGCGACTATTCGATTTGTTAAGCCAGGGATATCTCAATATGCAGCAATGTGGAATCCTTATTCTTGACGAGGCTGATCATATGCTCGATCTTGGCTTTATCGATGACATACGTCAACTTGTCAGAAAACTTCCTAAATGGAGACAGACTCTCTTCTTTTCCGCAACGATTAACGAGAAGATAAAGAAACTTGCATATTCCATAGTAAATAAACCTGTCAATATTCGTATCTCACCAAAAGATATGGTCTCAAGAAATGTTACTCACAGTGTCCTTTCCGTATCTATGGATGAAAAGAGATTCTATTTAGAAAGGATTGCCAAAGAACATCCTGACGACAGAATAATTGTCTTTGTAAGGACACGCGTCCGTGCAGAGAGAGTGCTGCAGGCCATGACTCGCGTCGGTCTGAAGGCGGTAGCTATGCATGGCAATAAGGACCAAAAGGAACGTAATAGGGCCTTGGAACAATTTCGTAATAACGAAGTGCAGATTCTCGTTGCTACCGACGTGACAGCTCGCGGAATAGATATACCATCGGTACCGTTCGTTGTTAATTACGATGTCCCGGATGTGGCTGAGAATTATGTGCATCGCGTTGGTCGTACAGGTCGAGGTATGGATAAGGGGTATGCTATTACTTTTTATGACGAGTCCGAAAAAGATTTCCTCGAGGCTGTGGAGGATTTTATTGGAACACGCATCGACCGTATGGTGCTTGATTATGAAGAGCGAGAGGCAACAATCGATTTCTCTGCAGATGCTAAATATGATTGGCGTAGCCTAATAGATGATGAGAAGTAGTTTTCAGAGTTTTTGTTTTTTCAATTCTCTGATGCACTGCTCCATCTGCTCTATAGTGTCGCAGCCCCAACAAGCGCCTAAAATAGCAACACCCCCAAAACCTATCGTCTGTACCAAATGAGCATTCTGCTTGTTTATCCCTCCTAAGGCAATAACTTTATTATCTATTATTCCATTTTTGGACGCTTCTGTGAGGTTTTCTGTCGTAAATCGAGATTCATATCCTTGCTTGGAGATACTATCAAAAATTGGCGACAGAAATAGATAATCACATTGCATCTTGCACGCTTCAACCTCCTCAAGTGTGTGGCAAGAGGCGGAGATCAGATATCTATAGTAATTTTTTTTCTCTTCCTGTCCTATATCCTTTGATTTGAAATGGACACCACCAAGATGAAAGTGCCTGGCCATATTATAATGATAATGAATGCTAATCTGCTGATACCACACACTATCTATCTGACTAATATAGTGCGCAACGTCGCTCTCATCAGCCATAGGTTTTCTGATGTGAAGACGATCAACACCAACCTTAAATAGCCTATTGACTATCTTTGCCTCTTCTTCGATGAAGTCGGGTGGGGTAATCAGAATAAGCATATTAGTTCATAATATCATCCCAATCCTTGAATACTGGTTCTCTGCCCGCTTCCTTTAGGGCTGCAATAACCTCGCTGACTGTGCGTTCGTCCGTGACATTGAACTGTGGTAGGGCCGCTTTCTTATATGTGTAATATCCTCCTGGTTCAACACTACTCTGTGCACTCATTGTTGTCACTCCTAATGTCGCCATGTTATTGCGGATAAAAGCTGGTTCGCGTGTCGAATATGAGATATCTACATCATGGTCAAATATACGGAAAGCAAATGTCAACTGCGCCAGTTCTCTATCACTCATTATGACGTTTGGTTGGAACCCGTCATTCTCAGCTTTACGCATTCGAGGGAAATTCACTGAATACTTTGTTTGCCAATAGTTCTTCTGTAAATAACGCAGATGATATGCCATCATTGTCATGTCTGTTCTCCACTCTTCCAAGCCAACAAGTACACCCATGCCTATGGAATGAACTCCTGCCTGACCCATTCTGTCAAAACCATTGACGCGCCATTCAAAGTTCGATTTCATCCCTTTGGGATGGTATATTTTATAATTCTCTCTGTGATACGTCTCCTGAAAACATACCACTCCATTCATACCATGGTCTGCTATAGTCTTGTACTCTTCAGATTTCAGTGGCATGACCTCGATCTTGACATTCGCAAAATACTTACGGGCAAGTTCTACAGCCGCTAAAATGTAGTCAACTCCAGCTTTTGCCGGATTCTCTCCTGTCACAAGTAGTATATTCTCAAACGGACCAAGTGCCTTGATTGCCTTATACTCATCCTCAATCTGCTCTATTGTAAGAATCGTTCGAGGCATTGGATTTGACACATGAAAACCACAATACACACACGAGTTGGTGCATGAGTTTGTTATGTAGAGCGGTATAAACATCGAGATAGTTTTTCCAAATCTCTGCATTGTATATTTGCGACTCAACTGCGCCATCTGTTCCAGATATGGTTCTGCAGCAGGTGATATAAGTGCCATGAAATCATCTACATTGCAATGCTCTTTACTGAGTGCACGTAGTACATCGCTCTCTCTCTTAGCCTGTATTGATTGGGTTGTTTGGTCCCAGTCGATCTTTAATAATTCGTCTGAAAACATTTTACTATATGTCTATTATTAATTTTCTTCTAAAAACGCCAGTTCTTTATCAAGTAACAGAAAAACCGGATGGATATCGGAATATGATATAAACACGTCATGAAGAATCCAAAATGGTTACTCATAATCTTGAATCGTTCCCTAAGCCCTGGAATTATGTTTTGCTTTGTAATGCCACCATCAAGAAATCGGGAAATTACTGAATGAGTATGATATATCTCATGTGACTTTTTGAGTATCTTTAGACACCATTCATAATCAGCTGAGAATCTGTAACTGGTATCATAATCTGAACATAATAGTCTTCTTGCTATAAACGATTGATGACATACTACCATACCATTGCGAAAGCTCTTCCAAGTAAGCTTCTCTGGTGGTGATAATCTCCTTCCACCTATTATGCTGCCATCCAATGAGGTCATAATAGTGTCGCCATATATGACATCTGCTGTGTTCATAGCCTCGGATAATAGCATGTCCACTGTTTCATTCGAAGCTATCTCGTCGCCAGAATTTAAAAACCATACATATTCGCCTGACGCTATAGACAGTCCCTTGTTCATCGCATCATATATTCCGTTGTCGGGTTCGCTGACAAGTATGTCGATGCTTCCGCGATGGTTCTCTGCTATCCCTAACGTATTATCAGTTGAACCGCCATCAATGATTATATACTCTATGCTATCACAACTCTGTTGCTCTACGCTCTTAATCGTGCGTTCCAGTGTCTCTTCAGCATTGTATGTGACGGTTATTATCGATAGCTTCTTCATCATTATTGTCGTTTGAGAGCAGCCTCATAGACCTCAATGTACTGCTTTGCAACTTTTTGTTCTGCAAATAATTCGATGGCAGACTCCCTGACTTGTTGTCGGTGTTCTTCTGTTCCGTAGAAGAGCATTGAGTAGATACCATTTGCAAGCGATAACGAATTGCGAATCTCAGCCAGATAGCCAGTCTTTCCATGCTGTATCATTTCAGGAACGCCTCCAATGCGAAATCCTACAACGGGTGTACCACACGACAGACACTCAACAACCGTATTAGGAAGATTATCCTGAAGTGATGGAAGTATGAAGGTATCACAAGCGTTATAGATCTTTAGTAATGTGGTCGGATTCTTGATAAACTCCATTGCATGGGTCTTAAATGAAAACTCTCTTGTTGCATCATATGGTATCTTTCCAAAAACAACGAGCTCAAGGTTGTTACTCATGCTGGGAAAGTTTTCTTTCAGAATTGACAGTGATTCACTGAGATACCTGTAGCCTTTGCGTATATCATAAATATTTGCTGCTCCAAATAATATCAGCTTTTTGTCTAACGGTAATCCCAACTCTTTGCGGCATTCCTGTCTGTCAAGTATCGTGTAAAAGTTGGTATCTATTGGATTCGGTATAGGTGTTATCGGAGTATTACGAAATAGGGAAGAGCTGCTTGCTAATGTGCCAAGCCAGCGACTGCATGTTACGATGTTCAAATTGACATTTTTGTATATCTCCTTTTTTTTCTGAAATACATCAACTGATATGTCATTGGCTGAAGGGCTGTTAAGTAACGGACAGAAACCACAGTGTTCATTAAATTCCAGACAACTGCCAGCATAATGACAGCCTCCTGTGAATGGCCACATGTCGTGCAACGTCCACACTATTGGTTTTCCAAGTTTAAATAGCTCTTGAAGAGTATCTAACGACAAGTAGCCTTGGTTTATCCAATGAAGGTGAATTATGTCGGCTTCTTGAATAACAGGGTGATTTACGATGCTCTGTCCTACATTTGCTATCGAAAAATAATACCTTAGCGCACGCTCTTTTTCATAGGGCAGAAACCTCAGTCGCTCCCATACAAAACGAACAAAATTCTTAGTTCTGTATATCAATCCACTGCCTGCTACATGCTCATTCTGTTCCGTACGGCGTTGCTCCTGAACCAGAATGTGCGAGTCTACGCCAGCCCGTAAAAGACTACGATGTATCCTAAGGGCAGCAACAGAAGCTCCTCCGCCTGCATCCGATTTATTTATGTGGACAATCTTCATAGGTTTAAATATTCCACTGTATATACAATGTCATCAATGCGAATGATGAGGTTATAATCTCTGCCCAAATCGCTCTTCGTAATCTTTGAAGCCAAACCGAAACAGCTATGCCTCCTCCTGCAGCAACCAATATCTGTAATTCAAATGAGAAATATGGTGTCACAATAAATATGGTGGAGAAGAGAATCAACCATACAATGATGCGGTTCATACGGCTCTCAATAATCTTAAGCATGCTAAGGTTACGTATCGCACTTAATATGCTGATGAGAATCAATAAACCATATAAAGAAACAAATACTTTGCCTAAAATAGTGGTTTTATAAAACGCAACAGGAACCATAAGACATTGTAAGTGTGACTCGTATGTCTCGATGGAAACGCCTACTGTATAATAGACAGCAAATGCTATGGCATACGGCGCAACAAAACCAAATATAAAACAAAGTAGTGTCCGAATATTCAAAATCTGCAGTATGCCTGCTGAGATGATAACAAGAGGAACAAACCAGACGCCTTTTGCCCAAAACAACGACCCTACTGAGATAAACATCATAGCATCAAAGCAGAAGCGATAGGGGAGACGCACATCTCGTACTCCCTTCATAAGTCTGTACAGAGCACTTGTCAGAAGGAAGGCAAAAACTTGAACGGGATGAAGCCCCTGACCAATAACAAAACCACTTGACAATACGATGAACATCATCCCAGAAAGATGTGACTGATGTGTCGTAAAATGAAAATTGTTGCTGGTGTTGTTTACTATCATCGCTGTCAGAAAAGTCAGCACTAAAGCTATAGCAACGCCTCCATATGATCCTTCAGGCAAAACTCCAAAAGTAGCCTCCCACAACGGTGTGTATAAATCGCTGTCGCTCGCTGCCTGCCCAATATGAGGCGACAGGATAAGGCGCATACGATATATTACCAAAACGAATGGTAACATAGCGTAAGCTAAAAAGGAGTTTGTATTGAAGAACTTAAACATCTATTATTTCAGATATTTATCAAGATCTTTACCTATATCTCGACGGAAATAGCAATCTGCAAACTGTATGTAATCAACATTAGCGTATGATTTGGCCAATGCCTCATTCTTATCTTTTCCTAATGAGCTGACGGCAATGACACGACCGCCATTTGTCACAACATTGCCATTTCCATCTACCTTAGTTCCCGCATGAAAGAGAATAGACCCTTCTACTTTGTCAAACCCAGTCATGATATCTCCCTTTCTGTAATCACCAGGATAACCGCCTGCTACCATCATTACTGTACAGCATGTCTGCTTGGAGATTTCTATCTTCTTGCCTGCCAACTCACCTCGTCCTGCTGCATACAACAACTCCACAAGGTCGCTCTCTATGCGTGGCATTACAACTTCGGTCTCAGGGTCTCCCATGCGTACATTATACTCTATGACACGTGGGTCACCATCACAATTCATCAGACCAAGAAATATAAAGCCTTTATACTCAATGCCATCTTTCTTTAGTCCGTCTACAGTGGGTTTTACTATACGCTCCTCGACTTTCTTCATAAAATCTTCGTTGGCAAAAGGGACTGGAGATACAGCGCCCATGCCTCCTGTGTTGAGACCTGTATCATGTTCGCCTATACGTTTGTAGTCTTTCGCTTCTGGTAATATGCAATACGACTCTCCATCTGTTAGAACAAAAACCGAGAGCTCTATGCCACTCATATACTCCTCGATGACTACCGTGTTGCTCGCAGCTCCAAACTTGCCACTTAGCATCTCTTTGAGCTCTGACTTTGCCTCTTCGAGATTGTCAAGTATCAGCACTCCCTTTCCTGCAGCAAGACCATCTGCTTTCAGAACATACGGTGCTTTCAATGTCTCTAAAAAGGCCTCTCCCTCTGCGATATTGGTCAATGTAATGCTCTTGTAGCCAGCAGTGGGTATGTTATGGCGAACCATAAAGGCTTTTGCAAACTCCTTGCTCCCTTCAAGTTGTGCTCCCTCTGCTTTGGGCCCAACTACAGGAACACTCGCGGTCCTTGAATCATTTGATATGGCATCGTGCAGCCCTTTGCAGAGTGGATCCTCCGGACCAACAACCACTAAATCAATATTCTTTTCAACTATGAAGTTGATTACCGCAGGGTGGTCATTAGGATTCAGTGCAACATTCTCGCCACACAAACAGGTACCCGCATTTCCAGGTGCAATGTAAAGTTTGGTCAGACGCTCGCTTTGCGCCATCTTCCAGGCAAGTGCATTCTCACGACCGCCTGAGCCTATCAGCAATATATTCATTGTATCTATTGATTTTCAATATGCAATTTAACGATTGTTATACCCAACAATATGCCGCCTGATGGCAATGGATATATACTCAGTTTATACCTGAGCAAAATTAATGGTTTTTTATGACACTTCTGTCGGAGAATGGTCGAAAAGTTGTTTTTCGATGTTAAACCATAATTGTCTATCAAATGATTATATGTAGATTGATGCTATCGCTTTTTTGTTTATATTTGCGCACTGAATAACAATAGATTCCCAATAAGGTGCTTGAGATTTTAGACACAACACTACGTGATGGCGAACAGACCGCTGGTGTCTCGTTCAACGCTAACGAGAAACTGACTATAGCCAAACTTCTACTCGATGATATTCATGTCGATAGGGTTGAGGTGGCTTCCGCTCGCGTCTCTGAAGGTGAATTGGCTGCGCTCAAAAGTATATGTTCTTGGGCTAAGGAGAATGGTTATATTTCAAGAGTTGAGACTTTGGGATTCGTTGACGATGGTGTCTCTATCAACTGGATTTCTGGTGCGGGATGTCAGGTGATGAATCTTCTGACTAAAGGTTCTCTTAAACATGTATTAGGCCAACTCCATAAAACTCCAGAACAGCATATCGAGGATATTAAACGCAACGTAGCCCTCGCTCGCGAAAGGGATATGAAGGTTAATATATACCTTGAGGATTGGTCTAATGGTATGCTCCATTCCCCTGAATATGTCTACCAACTCATTGACGCCCTGCGCCGTGAACCGATTTCTCGTTTTATGTTGCCAGATACATTAGGTGTTCTGAGTCCCGACCTAACGGAGAAGTTCTGCCTCGATATGGTTAAGCGGTACCCAGAGCTTAAATTCGACTTCCACGCGCATAACGACTACGACATGGCGGTTGCCAACGTCTACTCTGCTCTAAAAGCTGGTATAACAGGGGTGCATACCACAGTAAATGGTCTTGGCGAACGTGCTGGCAATACTCCTTTGGCAAGTGTCATAGGTCTTCTTAACGACCACCTACACATTCCTAATAGCCTCCGTGAGATACGTCTCACTCACCTCTGCCGCATGGTCGAGTCTATCTCTGGAATACGTATCCCTGATAATAAACCTCTCGTGGGCGATTCCGTCTTCACTCAATGTGCAGGTATTCATGCAGATGGTGATAACAAGGATAATCTCTATTTCAATCAACTGCTCCCAGAACGCTTCGGAAGAGTCCGAAAATATGCTCTCGGGAAAACAAGCGGTAAAGCCTCGATAGCTAAGAATTTGGAGGAACTGGGAATACATCTGACCCCTGAACAAATCAAGAAGGTGACACAACGCGTTATCGAGCTGGGTGATAAGAAGGAGAGTATGACAACTGAGGATCTGCCATTCATCATAGCTGACGTCTTGAAGAATGGTGAGGATCGTCACAACAATGTGCATATAGTCAATTATAATCTGACATTGGCAAGGGGGCTTAAGCCTGTGGCATCTCTTCGTATCAGTATCAAAGGCAAGGAGTATGAAGAGACCTCTATCGGTGATGGTCAGTATGACGCCTTCATGAAGGCTCTCTGGAAAATTTACGAGCGACTCGGTCGACAGCATCCGGTTTTGGTCGACTATAACGTATCAATACCTCCAGGAGGAAAAACAGATGCCCTCGTTGAAACGGTGATTTTGTGGCAGTTTAATGAGCAACATATCAAAACACGTGGGTTGGATGTCGACCAAACTGAGGCTGCTATTAAGGCTACCATTAAGATGCTCAATATGGTAGAACCAGAGTTTGATGTTAAATAGTAGTACTTGAATCATATAATTATTAAATAGATGGATTTCAAAATCGCTCTTTTACCAGGTGATGGTATCGGTCCTGAGGTTGTTGCTCAGGCAGTTAAGGCAGTTGATGCTGTATGCAAGAAATTCGGTCATAAGGTGACCTACACTAAGGCTCTCGTTGGAGCTTGCGCTATTGATGCGACAGGTAAGGCTTACCCTGCAGAGACTCATAAGGTCTGCATGGAGTCGGATGCTGTCCTTTTCGGGGCAGTCGGAGATCCTCGTTTCGATAACGACCCTTCTGCTAAGGAGCGTCCAGAGACTGGTCTTCTCGCTATGCGTAAACAACTCGAACTATATGCTAATCTCCGTCCTGTTGAGACATGGAAGTCTCTCATCAGTAAGTCGCCTCTCAAGACTGAACTTGTTGATGGGGCCGATCTTATCTGTATTCGTGAGCTGACTGGTGGTATGTACTTCGGTGAGAAACACGAGGCCGATGATATGGCTTTCGATACATGTAAATATACTCGTCCAGAGATTGAGCGCATCGTTAAAAAGGCTTTCGAGATTGCTCGTAACCGCCGCAAAAAACTGACCGTTGTCGATAAGGCTAATGTCCTCGCTTCAAGTCGTCTATGGCGTAAGATTGCTCAAGAGATTGCTCCTCAATATCCTGATGTTGAGACCGACTATATGTTTGTCGATAAGGCTGCAATGGTTCTCATTCAGAATCCTAAGTATTTCGATGTCATGGTAACTGAGAATACTTTTGGTGATATCTTGACAGATGAGGCCTCTGTAATCGCGGGCTCTATGGGTCTCCTCGCCTCTGCATCAGTGGGTGTTCATACCTCTGTATATGAGCCTATTCATGGTTCATATCCACAGGCTGCTGGTAAGAATATAGCTAATCCTTTAGCTACCATCCTCTCTGCTGCTATGATGTTCGAGACCAGTTTCGGTCTTATGGCTGAAGGCAAGGCAATCCGCGATGCTGTCGCTGCTTCTATCGATAATAATGTCGTAACAGAGGACCTCGCTGGCGAAGGTAAAAAGTATGGTACTAACGAAGTAGGTGATTGGGTTGCTGCTCACATCTGATTGTCAGTCGCCAAATGAATAATAAAAGAGGTGGTCTCATGCGAGGCCCCCTCTTTTTATCTTGTATGGTGAGTCTTATTCCATCAGCTTTCCCAATGGAACGGCTCCTGTCTTATGTGCTTCAAGATTGCCGTTTCTGAAGTAGAATGTTGTGGGTAACAGCTTGACGTTAAGAGTATTTGTCCAACAAACAGTCGTATCGGCTATAAAGTTGACTTCGCCTAAACCTGCGAAGGTTCGATTACCTATGAATTTTTCTAAGTCACTCTCAGAAGACACCGAAACGATGTTGGCAGTCAGCTCTGGCATATTCAGTTCATTAAGCTCATCTAACTCACCTGGACAATAGACGCACGTTGGATGAACGAACATAATGAGTAGTTTCTCCCTCTCTTTAATTAGCTTATCCAACGATATGGAATCACCATCCAATCGTGAAATATACAAGCTATCGCATTGATAGTTACAGACAATCTTCCTGCTTGGCAAGGTAACGATTCTGATGACTCCCGCAACAATCACCCCAATCATGAGAAATGCAATGATGCGAATAATTTTCTTTCCCATATTATTGTGCTGAGTAATAGCTGATTAATGATGATACGACGACAATGAACACATTCACAAGACCATACGAGAGAAGAACTACTTTAAGAGAACTCCAGTAACTCTTCACAAGAATCTTACTTAGGAAGAAGGCAAAGACTGCGATGTACATAACAAAAAAGATGTTGACGGAGTTGTATAATGAGATTTGCCAATTCTCCAATTTTGCTATATTAAAGCATTGTGTGAGAGAACAAGGCATTACATTTAGTTCTAAAGCGCTGGTAGCAGGGGATATAAACAATATAGAAACGACCTTGCAAATAGAAGCCAAAACGTTAACGCAATCTGTATATAACGTAGCCTTCAGTATAGGTGGAAAACTCTGTTTGTCTGTCACGTAGTAGCCGATAAGCACCAAAACAGCAGAAAAGAGAATATTTACTGCTGCTGATATGACTGAGCTGAAAATTGTTACAACTTTCATGATACTCCCAGCAGCACCCATACTTTCGTAGTTTATTCCCATAGCGTTAGGTAAGACGTATGTCGTTGTGAACCACCCATAGACAAGATAGAATGCAACTAACGCACAAATGATAAAAATAATCTTCTTCATATGTTTCGTTTTATAAACGGTGCAAATTTATATCATTTTTACTTTATATTGAAATCTCATTGACCTTTTGTGAATTATTTTTAAAAATATTTTTTTGATGCGTCACAACTATCATTAAATGGTCGTCGCACAGAGATGCAATGATTTTCCAAATGAGTTCTCTTAACCCTTCATCCATAGATGCTGTTGGCTCGTCGAGAATGAATACATCTGGATTCTTAACGAGAATCCTCCCGAATGCAACCAATTGTTTCTCACCTCCAGAGAGTTCAATACCAGACTCGCCTACTATGGTCATTAAGCCATATGGCATATCATTAAAATAGGGAAGTAATCCATAATGTTCCAATGTTTGATATGCCCTTTGATAGACAACTTGTGGCTCTCCTTGCATTCCTTGACATATGTTCTCAATGATGCTTCCTTCAAACATTTGAATAGTCTGTGGCATTATTCCAATGTGGTCTCTATACTCCTCTTTATTTATAGAGTTGAGCGGCATTATATCATTCACAAGTATTGTTTCGTCATGATTGATACTATACGATTTTTCCAATAGCTTGCATATGGTAGATTTACCACTACCACTTTTTCCTATTATGATGTTTATCTTACCTCTTTCCAAATAGGCTGAGAATTTGTCTATGATTACTTTTCGACCGATATACCCAAATGTCAGATTATCTACTCTTATAGATTGAATATTTGGACATTCGCATCCCACTATATCTTCTCCTGGCAAGTCGATAGTTCCAAAGAAGCGGTCAAAAGCAGTCTTCGCTTCGTTGTATGATATGGGTAATAATGATAGATTTATTATTGACGGGGAGACAATCGACACAATGCTTGATATGGCAATGAATTCGCCAATACTGATACGACTATCGTTGTAAAGATAGGCGCATACAAGCATTGTGATTAAAAGCAATCCGACATTTATGAATCCATAGAACAATGACAATTTAATTTGGAGTTTGTCTGATGAAAGATTTCGTTCTGTGTAGTTCCTATATAGCATATTGTTAGAGTCAATATAATTCTTAGCCATATTTCCAACCTTTATGACTCTCATATTCTTTATGCTGTTTATGAAGAAACTCTCTAATGTTGAATAGCTTCCCATCACCTCGCGCTGTTTAGTTATGATACTTCGGTTGTTTTTTATCATGTATAATAGCGTGATAACAAGTGTCATAAGTAATAATATCGGCATTTGCCATGCGTAATATCCGACGAAACTTGTTCCCACAATGACTATGAAAATGTCAATGACTGTATTGCCTCCAATAACATAGTTAATAATTCCTTGGATTCGACGGATATCTCCAAGTCTGGCCGCTAAATCGCCAATCTTTCGAGACTCAAAGAAAGATAGTTTCAAAGAGAAAAGTTTTTTAAAAAATCTGCCAACGAGATTCTCTTGTATTTCTTTGTACTGTATGACAACTAATGTCTGCTTTACGGCAGAAATGACAACTTTTATAACTGACAGTATGAATACAATTCCAATTCCAGCGAGTACTTTACTACTCATATTCTGAGGAAGATAATCGTCAATTAATTTCTGAAAAAGTACTGACGAAGCCATGCCAATTAATGCTATGGCAAGACTTATAATTATCAGACCTGTAAAGACTACCTTGTTTTCTTTAATAGTATCTCTCAGAAATTCAATAATCTTATTCTCTTTCTTTATGGATTCTACGTTGTGCTCTTTAGGACTTATGACTAAACATTTTTTGCTCCATATCGAGTTGAAATCTTCGAAAGGGATTTCGCTAATACCTCGGAACGGATCAAATACAATAACATTGTTTTTCTTTATTCCACAAAATACCATGTAATGTTGTAGTCTGTTCGCGAGGATAGTATGAACAATTATAGGTTTCGTCTGTTGGCTGAGAGTTTCAAAATCCGTTTCATAACCACCAGGCTCAAATCCCATTTTCTGTGCTGCTATGAAAAGCCCCATCATTGTTGTTCCTTGTGCGTTTGTACCGCAAAGATCTCTCCCATATTCAAGAGAGATATCTACTCCATAGTGACGCATAACGGTCACAAGGCACGCAACGCCACAATCAGCTATATCTTGTTGAAAACAACCAAACAGGTTGATTTTTCGAATCTCATTTTTCGTCATACAATAGTTTTTCCAATTTGAAGTAACCAGTCCGTTTTTGAATCAGCTCTCCGTGTTCAAAATAGAATGTTGTTGGAATCAATTTAATATTTAGTTTATTGTGCCAAACGAATAGAGAGTCGTATAGCACATTAACCTCTCCAATCCCTGGAAATTCTATATTCTGAAGTAGAGCGTCAATACTATCTTTGGGTGCGAATGATATCAAATCTACCACTAATTCAGGCATATCCATTCTCGCCAGACTATTTAATTCTCCTTTGCAAAAATCACATTCTGGATGGAAGTATAGGACCAATAGTTTGTCATTACTATCAATCTGTGATGAGAAAGATGTTGAATCATTTTCTGCGAATGGAACATATATTGATGCGTAATCTGCCGAATTACCTTTGGACAACTCTATGATAATCCAGCATAAGCAAAACATTACTGTTAATAATATGCTTGATATTACGCCGATAATATATTTTTTATTTAGTTGCATAAATAGTGAAACACGTAGATAGTACAATTATGGCAAAATCAGCTAATCCATATGTTAATAATACCATTTTGATTGAATATGAAAATTTTATAGCTAATTCTTTTGCCAAAAAGAAAGAAGCACATATAATATAAGCTATTTCAAAAATATTTATACAATTCAACGGCATTATCATCCATTGATCAAGTCTCTCGATATCAAATAAACTCAATACGGAGAAAGGTATTACTTGTAAATCTGTATATGACGTAGGTGGATTTATCCAAGCTAAGTTTATAATCTTTACACATGATTGAATTACGTTAACGGTTTCAGCGCAAATAATAACCTTAAGTATATCTTTGAATCGTTGCTTTTTATAAATGTAGAAGCCAATATATACTATGAGAGTGTTTATCAGAACTCTAAATATTACAGTAAAGATTGAGATGATGTATGATAAATAACTTAAGTTCTTTGTATTTTCGTACATTGATTCAATATCTACCTCTGTATCACCGCCAAAGTCAAACATTGTATGTAAATTATCCAATGTGGTGATATATTCTGAGTTTATATAATTAAGTCCGCAGTATATTGCAATCAATATACCTGCAATCAAATAATACTTCTTCATTGTAATACTATTTAGCCTCGCATTCCTTGAATGTTTTGGTATTTGTGTTTATTGTAATTGTTAGATATAAATCTGACAATATTGTTCTTGAATAGAAATGAAAATGCCCCAACTCCGCATATACTAAGCATTATTATGTGAGACGATGAAGAGTATAATGTTAGAATGAATAACCCAATAAATACAAAAATCACACTATTGTTAATTAAAACTTTCAAATCTACATGATTGTCTTGATTTAAATCTCTGAAAAATGCTACTCGTTTTGATGCGTATATATTACCATTGAGAGAAATAGGAATTATAATGCCTATATTCATTAATAATGACGTGATGAACAAAAGATAATCGCCCAATATAATCATGCAAACCAAAGTAAAGATTGAAGATATTGTACAAATTACTGCATAATTAGCCTTAAGTATTTTGTATATAGCGTCATCATTAAAAGTTAATAAACCATCTATATAGTGAGATTGTGAATAAAGAAAAGGTGAGCACTGTGAAATTATTGAATATGGTAGAAAAGCAATACACAGATACTTCATCCAATCTGGATATACTCCATTATATGATAAGCACATTAATACAATTGTTGCTAAAGTATAATATATAGTAATTTTTAAATTTGCCTCGTTCCTAAGTATAGTTTTTACTATGTAAGTTTCATATGTTCCAGTCTCCATAGGGACAAAACTCTTTAGCAACTTATTTGGTCCACTATCTTGATTTCTTTCATAAAGCTTATACTTTAGTATTTTTGCTCTTTTTATTTCTATCAAATACCCAGTTACTAATGCAAAGATATTAGCCATAAATACTATCGAATACAACAAAGTATTATCTTGCTCAATAATATAATGAGTTCTATACTCAAATAGAAATATTAATGGTGTGACAATACAAGCTATAACGCATATAGTAATCACTTTCCATTTTAATTCTATAGTTTTTATCAATCCAATTATGGCAATGTTAAGCACTGAACTCGAGAGTATTGTAATAATGCCAATAAGTAAAGTGTTTGCATTTATTCTCAAGTTAATGAAAGCTGCAATTAGGAAAGATATTACTATAGTTGTATATATATGATTTAAAACATTACTGATATTATTTGAGAATGTAAGAATCCTTAATTTATATGAAGAAATTGGCAAAAGCAAATATGCTGGCTCATACACTAAATTAGGTTTTATGCAGAAATATTTAATTATTATATCAATAGCACAACCCGCAACAAAGACCTTCAAAAATAATACGTCATACATGTATGAAAAATTTTGATTCAAAATATATTCTAAAAGCACTCCCATTACAATAAGATTACATAATATAATCACTGAAAATAGGATCTTGAAAGTTTTTGCAATAGTCGAGCCAACAAACAAGTGACTTCTTCTAAAAGAAAGTATTTTATGTCTTAATAAAATCATATATCTATATAAAAGTCCTACCTGAATAATTCTATTATTCAGGTAGGAGTGGTTTTAACCCAAGAAACCTACAGCTGTAACAAATAAGCAAGTAGGACCAAATATGAGAGCAGATGCGGCCCACCCGAGTACGGGGATAAAGCCACCTGCTACCATTGCGCCGCAAGCGGCTCCACCAATATTAATGGCGGTTTCATTTTGTCCGCCAACGATATTCATCATTTGAATTTCGTCTATTCTATTCATAACAGTAAGATTTAATTATTAACCTATTAAATTGTATGTAGCCCATCCCGCACAAGCAAGAGAAATAGCTCCTACAGCAATTGCACCTGCTCCAGCAGTTGCAGCAGCACCAGCAATCGTTGCTATTGCAGAAACTGATTCAAAACCTATGCAAAAAGAAGTGAACCAATCGCCACCTTCGAGATTCATCATCTCGTTATAACTAAGTTCTTTCATATTTTGAAAGTTGAATATCTATCCCTACTCTGTCCGACC
>JABUTU010000091.1 GCA_021443545.1 Marinilabiliaceae bacterium
GTACATAACTCCGCTGGCAGAACAGACATGGTCATCAAGACCCCAACTCACATCTACGTATTTGAGTTTAAGTATGACGGCAAAGTGGAGAAAGCCCTACTCCAAATCGATGAGAAGGGTTACACGATTCCCTACGAGCGTGATGGACGTGAGATTGTCAAGATTGCAGTTAATTTCAACAGCGAGTTGCGCACCATTGACGAGTGGAGAATAGAGTAAAGGCGTAATTTTTCGTTATAACGAAATAACGAAACAACGAAAATCAACTACAAAAACGGGGCAATTGAATTGAAGATTTTGCGCTATCAATCTGCCCAAAAAGTACTATAGAGAAAATCCGCCATCAAACAAGTGAGTTGTCTGATGACGGATTAGTATTATGATTATGACCAGAGTTTATTGCACTTTGGCTCTATTACTCCCACTCGATTGTTGCTGGTGGTTTAGAACTGATATCGTAGCATACGCGATTGACACCCTTTACTTGATTGATGATGTCGTTGGAAACCTTAGCCATGAAGTCGTATGGTAGGTGAGCCCAGTCTGCAGTCATTGCATCAACTGATGTGACTGCACGTAGAGCAACTGGGTTCTCGTATGTACGTTCGTCGCCCATAACACCTACGCTACGAACAGTGGATAGCAGGATGGCTCCTGCCTGCCATATCTTATTGTAGAGTGTGATGCCATCCGTGTCGACGTACTCCTGAAGCCCGCGAATGAAAATGTCGTCGGCATCTTGTAGGATACGAACTTTCTCGCGTGTTATGTCGCCTAAGATGCGAACAGCAAGACCAGGACCAGGGAAGGGGTGCCTGTTTATCAGGTGATCAGGCATTCCCAATTGACGTCCTACACGGCGAACTTCGTCCTTGAAGAGCCATTTGAGTGGCTCGCATAGCTTCAGGTTCATCTCTTCTGGAAGTCCGCCTACGTTATGATGACTCTTAATGACCTTGCCTGTGATATTGAGACTCTCAATACGGTCGGGGTAGATTGTGCCCTGAGCCAACCAGCGGGCATCCGTTATCTTGTGCGCCTCAGCATCAAAGACCTCAATGAAGTCGCGACCTATAATCTTACGTTTCTTCTCAGGCTCGGTGACTCCTTCCAAATCCTTAAAGAATTTTTCAGATGCATCAACACCAATTACATTCAGTCCGAGGCACTCGTAGTCGTGCATGACGTTCTGAAACTCGTTCTTACGGAGCATGCCATGGTCGACGAAGATGCAAGTGAGGTTTTTGCCTATGGCACGATTGAGCAATACGGCTGCGACAGATGAGTCGACGCCACCACTTAGACCAAGTATGACGCGGTCGTTACCGAGATCTGCCTTTAACTCTGCAACTGTTGTGTCGATGAACGATGCTGCGCTCCAGTCCTGTTTGCCGCCACATATATTAACCACGAAATTCTTCAGAAGAAGTGTTCCCTGTGTTGAGTGGAATACCTCAGGGTGAAACTGAACACCCCAAATCTTCTCGTCGTTAGCCTGATAAGCAGCGAATTTAACTGTGTCAGTAGAGGCAATGACGCGGAAGTTCTCTGGGATACGTGTTATTGTATCTCCATGGCTCATCCACACCTGAGAGTTCTCCTCAAAGCCTTCGAACAGAGGGTTAGTCTTCTCGAAGAACTGAAGATTGGCACGTCCGTATTCACGAGTATTGGCAGGTTCTACATTGCCACCAAGAGCGTACGACATAAACTGGGCACCATAGCAAATGCCCAAAATAGGGTATTTGCCTCTGATCTCGTTGAGATCAATCTTGAAAGCTTCGCTGTCGTATACGCTATAAGGAGAACCACTTAAGATGACGCCTATCACAGCAGGGTCATTTTTAGGAAACTTGTTGTAAGGAACAATTTCGCAGAAAGTGTCCAATTCGCGTAGACGACGACCAATCAGCTGAGTGGTCTGCGAACCAAAATCTAAAATGATAATCTTCTCTTGCATGCGACAAAGTTACGCTCTTTTCATTAGATGACAATAAACTCTTTTGTTAAAGTTTGTCGATAAAAAAGGGTGATTGGTCGATAGATTGTGGTATGTTGATAGTATTTATTACCTTTGCCGGAGCAACAACGAAACAAAAATTCCCAAGATGTTTAAGACACTCATTATCTCTATTCTTATTTTATTAGCAGGCGTGTGTGCCTATGGAGCCCCTGGAAATGTCAAAGGCCATCTCATAGACGCAGAGACAGGGCAACCTATGGAGTTCGTAACTGTATCCATAACAGATGCTTCAGGAAAACTATTGACAGGTGGTATTACGGATTTGGAAGGCAATTTTGAAATCAAAGGGCTGAAGGTCGGTCAGTATACCCTTACATGTTCTTACATGGGTTATCTGCCAATAAATATTCCCATTAATATCACCCGTAATAATCAGACTGCTGACATTGGTAATCATAAGATGAAGGTTGATGCAGCGCAACTCGAAGAGGTGCAGGTGACTGGTAAGGCCAGTCAGATGCGTTTTGAACTTGATCGCAAGGTCTTTGATGCAACTCAGAGTTTGGCTGCTGAAGGAGGTTCCGTCTCGGATCTTCTTGCTACTGTGCCCAGTGTTGAGGTCGATAACGATGGTGGTGTCTCACTGCGTGGTAATTCGAGTGTTACAATATGGATTAATGGTAAGGCATCAGGTCTTTCTGCAGAGAATCAAGCTGATATACTTCAGTTGATGCCAGCAGATAATATCAAACAGATAGAGGTGATTACCAATCCTTCGGCAAAATATAGTCCTGAGGGTACGGCGGGTATCATCAATATTATTCTCAAAGAGGATCATTTGTCAGGTTATTTTGGCTCTATCAAGGGCGGTGGTAACACAAATGGCGGATATCGTCTGTCGGGTAATGTCACTATAAATTTAAAAAAGGTTGACTTTGGAGTGGATATCAGCCGTCGTCATCGTGCAACGAAGGGTGGTTCAGAGGTCCTTCAGACCGTTTTTGAATCACCGGATAAGAAAGAAGAAGAAGTTGTCAGCATCTTAACGCAAGATGGAGATCAGGAGAATTCTGGCAATAACTGGTTTGGACGTTTTACCTTTAACTGGCATCCGACACCTAAGAATGATTTTGGAATAGTTCTATCAGGCATGAAGGGTGACGGAGAGGGAAATGAAGAGATAGATTACCTGCAGATGGGAGATGGAGCTAATCGAAATAATCTAAATCAGCTTTTCTATACATCGACACGACGTAGCGATGATGAGTCGGAGAATCAAATGTACCATATTGAGTTCTCGTATCGTCACCAGTTCTCCGACACTCATGTGCTGGACTATTCATTAAGTAATTTTGGGTGGAAGAACGACCGCGAGGCCACCTACCAGCAGAGTTATAACTATACAGATATATCATTGGCAAGACCATCTCTGTGTCAGATACAGAACACAAACAATGATAACAAAAACTGGGAGACACAACTTGATTATTCTGTTCTCTTAGCTGAAGTGCTGAAGATGGAGCTTGGATATAAAGGGACGTTTCAGAGAAATCTCTCGCCGACGCAGACTCTGAGCGGAGAGACGGCTGTAGAAGTGAAGGAGGATTTGGCGTTGTATAACGACTTTAAGTATGATCAGGATGTTCATGCTGGCTATCTGACACTTGGAGGTAAGATGGGTAACCTCAATATGCAAGGCGGTGTTAGGATTGAGCAATGGGAGTTTGATACACGTTCTTATGGCAAGAAGGATAAAGGCGATGGGACATGGGAGCAGACCGAGGAGTCGGCAAAGCGTGATTTCCTGAAATTCTTCCCATCTCTCTATATATCATATGCATTGCCATCAGGGAATGAGGTGCAGTTGAACTATTCGCGTCGTCTGCGTCGTCCTTGGGGCGGTCAACTTAATCCGTTCCGAAATATAAGTGATGCCCTCAATATACGGTTTGGCAACCCTGAACTGACACCAGAGTACACTAATGCCTTCGAGCTTAACTACATCAAGATGTGGGAGTCGGGACAGACTCTCTCCTTCTCTGCCTATTTGCGAATGTCGGAAGATGTGATGGATAATATCTCGTTCTCACAAGGCAATGTGCTTTTCAATACAACCGCCAATGTGACTGACCGCACATCGAGTGGTCTGGAATTGATTGGGAAAAACCGCATAGCACAATGGTTTGAGTTGACGACGACGCTTAACTTGTACTATCAGAAGATAGAGGCGTATCGATATGAACCAAAGCGCAGTTGGTTAGTTGCCATGACTGGTAGTGAGAGTATCAATGGCGTGATAGAGGGTGATGAGCAGAAGAACTTCAACTGGAATGTAAGGATGATAGCCAACTTCTCGCTGCCATGGGATATATCGCTACAAGCTACAGGTGATTATCGGGCAAAGCAGAAAGGAGTCCAGGGATATACCAAGCCTATGGGCAATCTCAATTTAGGTCTTAAGAAGGCATTCCTGAAAGACCGGTTTGTTCTGAACATAAACGGACGTAATGTCCTTAATACACGTAAGTTCCGTAGGACAACGGAAGGTGAGATGTTTACTCAGGATTCCAAGAGGTGGAGAAATGGGTGTGTAATTAACGCAACACTGACGTGGAAGTTCGGTAATATGATGGAGCCTAAGTCGGACCGTCCAGGGGAGGGTGGTCCAAACGGTGATGATTCTTCGAATGTAAGATATTCAGATGGCGGAGGAGACGATTGATAAAGACAGAGGATTAGCTAAAGAGGAACGCATCTGTTCCCTCAAGGTCACAGAACAGATATTCAAAGAGGGAACAGGTGTATTCAAGCACCCGTTACGTGCCGTCTATGTTGTTAGAAAGGAAAATACTTTCGCAAAGAGCCGGATGCTGATAAGTGTTCCTAAAAAGCGCTTTAAGCATGCTGTGGATAGGAATAGGGTGAAACGTCAAGTTCGTGAGGCATACAGACTAAATAAGCATCTTCTGAATGGAGCTTTGTTCGATATAGCATTTATATATGCCTCTGATAAGCATTACTCGCAGGAGGTCATAACAAGGGCTGTTGTTGCCTGTCTGAACGCTGTGTCTCTTCGTGATAGATAACTTTGTGTCCAGATATGGTGCAGATGGATAAAATTGCTAATGCGTCTGCCATTATTCCAGCATATAAGAACAGTTGCCATCACTGCTATCAGTTGCTTAAAAAATGGAGAACCAGACAATGTCAGTGAAGTATTGACTTGTTGAGTTTTTTATATTTGGGAGAAGAGGATATGGAACAGTTATAATAGTGGATCATATTTAACGAGTCCTGCGAATCTGCGCGAGACAAATTAATACAAATATGTTTGCGCGTATGCAATATTTATATACATTTGTGATTGTTATGCCATTTTTGTGGCATTGTCAAAAAAACTATCGCAAACTATAATTATTAAATTATATCGAATATGAAGAATTGTTTTTATTTGGCTATTACACTATTTTCATTGTCTTCTTGTAATGAGGATTCTTTATGGGAGCTCAATGATTTCAATGGATTGAAAAATCAACAGACAGACATTATTTGGTTGGATCAGTCTATTAAACATGACAATACACCTCTGGATACCATAGCTTGGTCAGATTTATCTTGTAATAAAAGTTATTCTGTGTATGATTATTCGTTTATAGATGGTGGAATGGCATTAATTGCAGGCCAATTTTTGCCTACAGTCATCATAGGAGATCAAAGGTGGACCACAATGGATTACAAAGGTGTATTACATGACACAAGTCTAT
The DNA here is from genome assembly GCA_021443545.1 of Marinilabiliaceae bacterium. GTDB lineage: Bacteria > Bacteroidota > Bacteroidia > Bacteroidales > Marinilabiliaceae > W3P20-009. Next base: position 5,728 of record JABUTU010000091.1, read on the forward strand.
CGGATTGGGATAATAAATTGTATGGGGTTGCTACCGCAGCGGACTCTACTGTATATTATTCTTATAATTTAGCAATGACATTAAACAATACAGCTACTACATTTAATTTGTATAGTCCTACAGGCTTAGTAGAAGAGAGTAATTGGAGAATTCCTTCGACAACCGATGACAACCATTTATATCATTTGGCAAATGGTAATGAAACTCTTATTAATACATGGCTAAACCCCTTAAGACGAGGTATGATATATCACTCATATTCATCATTTAACTTGACTGAAGCTGACACAATCCCATGTGTGTTCGCTGCAAACGAGGCAATATACTGGTTGTCTGAGTATCTGGATCCTGTTGTGGAGGAAAGTGGAGCAGTCCTTGGTCCATATGGAACTTGGCACTTATCCGCAATGAATGGTACAGACCACGTATACATGTTTCAGTTTCAGTATATGATGCCATATGCTCCGATACGTCTTGTCCAGGATATTCGCCCAATAGAATAATCAAAAAATCTACATAGTTGTCCCATCGTAGTTTTGGGGCATCTTGTAACGAGGAGCACTATTGCAAAATGAAGTTTAGTTATCTATTACTTTTTATATTACTATCGTCTTCTATTAATGCTCAATATGTTGTATCAATTGATGATGTTGATTACGATGAGACGACATGCTCTATATCCAATTACAAATGGCCAAAGGATGGTAGGGAAAGAATTATTATTCCTAATCATTTCGGAGACAAGAGGATTAAGACTATTGGTATTGGGTGTTTCATAAATCCATTATTTCTCTCTGACGAAAATAGTGGGTTAAAAGCTGTGAGTATAGAAAATGGAATTGAGCATATAGAGCATTCGGCGTTTTTGTACAATAGAATAACAGAACTAAATCTTGGAGAAGGAATAGAATCGATTGGTGATTATTGTTTCGGTAGTTCACTTTTGTCAATACGTAATTTAGTCTTACCTGATTCTATTACTAGTATAGGTTATTGTGCTTTTGCTGGTTGTGGAATTACGTCTATATCACTCCCCGACAATATCAAAACAATTGGGAAAAGAGCTTTTGAGGGTAATTTACTTACCCAACTAATAGTCCCTTCAGGGATTAGAATGATAGATGAAGATGCCTTTCATAGTAATCATATCAACAAATTGATTGTCAAAGGCAATGTAGAGTATCTGTCTGGTTTTCGTGACAATGAGATTGATGAGCTATCAATTCCTGGAACTGTTCGTATAATAGGGAAAAACGCTTTCAGTGACAATCCGCTAACATCAGTATGTATTGAAAATGGGGTAAGCGAAATCGGAGATTGGGCTTTTGCTTCTTCAATAAGGGATATTGATGACTTGGAGACCATATCACGATTACTTAGCATAGACATACCATCCTCTGTAACAAAAATCGGCACTGGAGCTTTTGCTCATAATCACAACCTTAATCGAGTGCTTTTTTCTGAAGGTCTTATAGAAATTAACTCAAGGGCTTTTTTGCATTGTGCTCTTTCAGATGTTTCGTTTCCTTCATCGTTAACAAGCATAGGTAATGGCGCATTTAGTATTAACCAATTATTACAAGTAAATTTCAATGAAGGACTTGTGAATATAGATGACAATGCCTTCAAACAGAATCCTATATCAAATACAGTATTACCCAATAGCTTGATGAAAGTAGGAGCAGGAGCGTTTTATGGCTCTCTCATTGACCGGATACATCTTCCATCATCTGATGGTACAAAGGTATGGGATATGTTTGATGGAGAATCTATTTTATCAAGTAATGTAACCGATATCAGAGGTAATGTTGATAATTATTCATATAAGGCACGTATTGCAAATGATGTTGATCCAAAGGACCCTCCAATTCCTCCAAAGCCTATAATGGGAACAAGCGCAATTGTTTTTAGGCGAGTTGTTTCTGATGATTTCGTAGGAATAGAATATCTTGCAGAAGATAATAGTCTTTATGTCAGAGTGGATGGTGTTAGGGTGTATAGTGTTGAAATACCTGGGAAGCCCTGGAAGCGTGTTCCTATGCCTTTGGGAGAACATACTCTTGACTTTGGTAGTATATACTCAGGGATAAAGATTATATTGCAAAATACATTAGATACTCAATAGCTTGGTCTGTCTCCTCATACTACGGACTAAACTTGAAGTTAGTCATAGAGTATTCTGTTTTGATGTCAACCACTAAACCTCTTTTGTCCCCCTCTGAGTTATCTTTTTGGGTGATGAGTCTTATAATATTTCCAGACTTCGACAATGATTAAACCTAATCACTCATAGGGATAGAAAGGACATTTATCGATAGCTTTATTAACTCTTGCATTAAGAGCTAAGTATGGTTTTTTGCACTTGTCCCTTGTCAATATGTCTATGTAAATGTTAGTGGTTACTATTATGCCCTGGCTTTTACAATTGTTTTTAGGGTGAAGCATTGTCGAATTCAGCAAATATGTCATTCAGTTTAAGTGATATGAATTAATTTTTTTTAGTGTTTCGCACATCTGTTTCCTTTGGCTAAAAGGAAAAACGTTATTATCTTTGCATGCAATTTTAATCATATCAACATGTCGTTCATAGAAGATAAAATTGCATTCAACGGTCTCACATTCGATGATGTTCTGTTGATTCCTGCCTATTCAGAGGTTCTTCCGCGAGAGGTCAATCTGACTTCTAAGTTTTCACGTCACATTATGCTTAATACTCCGATTGTATCAGCTGCCATGGATACGGTGACTGAGAGCCGTCTTGCCATTGCAATAGCCCGAGAAGGTGGTATTGGTGTGATACACAAGAATATGCCAATAGAAGCGCAGGCTAAGCAAGTTGAGATTGTCAAGCGTGCAGAGAATGGCATGATATACGCTCCTGTTTGCACGAAGAGCGACAAGACAGTTGGCGATGCCCTCAAGATTATGAAGGAGTATAAGATTGGTGGTATTCCAGTGGTTGATGACGACCGTAAACTCATCGGTATTGTAACAAATCGCGACCTTCGTTTCCAGACTGACATGCAGAGGCCTATTGAACAGGTTATGACAAAGGAGAATCTGATTACAACAGATCAGACGACAGACCTCGAGAAGGCAGCTGAGATACTGGAGCACTATAAAATCGAGAAACTGCCTGTTGTCGATAAGGATGGCAAGCTTCTTGGTCTTGTAACATATAAGGATATTACACAAGCAAAAGACAAGCCTATGGCCTGCAAGGATTCGAAGGGACGTCTTCGTGTAGCAGCGGGTATTGGCGTTACATATAATACGTTTGAGCGCATTGACGCAGTTGTTGCAGCAGGCGTAGATGCTATAGTTATCGATACGGCTCATGGTCATAGTCGGGGTGTGATAGAGACTCTTAAGGAGGCTCGCAAGCGTTACCCACAGATAGATATTGTTGTTGGAAATGTAGCAACAGGTGAAGCTGCTGTTGAACTTGCTAAGGCAGGCGCTGATGCTGTTAAGGTTGGTATAGGTCCGGGTTCTATCTGTACGACGCGTATCATCGCTGGTGTCGGAGTGCCTCAACTCTCTGCAATTTATGATGTATCAAAGGCTTTGAAAGATGCAGGATTTGCTGATGTGCCAGTAATTGCGGATGGTGGACTTCGCTATTCGGGCGACCTTGTAAAGGCTCTTGCCGCAGGTGGATCATGCGTGATGTGTGGCTCTCTCTTCGCTGGTACTGAGGAGTCTCCAGGTGATACAATCATCTATAACGGCCGTAAGTTCAAGTCGTACCGAGGTATGGGTTCGCTTGAGGCAATGCAGCATGGTTCGAAGGATCGTTACTTCCAGGATACAGAGGATGATGTGAAGAAACTTGTTCCTGAAGGTATTTCTGCTCGGGTCCCTTATAAGGGCTCTCTGTATGAGGTTATCTATCAGCTTATTGGTGGTATCCGCTCGGGTATGGGCTATTGCGGTGCACAGACAATTGAGGCTCTTCATAATGCTAAGTTTGTCAGAATCACTGCAAGCGGAATGCAGGAGAGTCATCCTCATGACGTGGCTATAACGCAAGAGGCGCCTAACTATTCAAGATAATCATTAATCATCATAGAGAGTTGAGTCTGGTTTTACTCAGCTCTCTTTTTATATTTACGAAAAATGAATCGTTCGCAACTCGTTTATAATATATTCGCAAAAAAATCATTTCTCTGCGTCGGTCTGGATACAGATATCAAGAAGATTCCACAACATCTTCTCTCGGAGAAGGATCCTGTCTTAGCATTCAATAAAGCTATCATTGATGCTACAGCCCCATATTGTGTGGCATATAAGCCAAATCTTGCTTTCTATGAGAGCCTCGGTGTGAAGGGATGGATTGCATTTGAGGAGACCATCAAATATTTGAAGTCAAACTATCCTAATCATTTCATCATCGCTGATGCAAAGCGTGGTGATATAGGAAATACAAGTGCTATGTATGCCCGTTCATTTTTCGGAGAACTTGATATCGATTCGCTGACGGTAGCGCCGTATATGGGTGAGGATAGTGTTGCTCCTTTCCTTACGTACGAGGGTAAGTGGGTTATTCTTCTTGCTCTCACATCAAACAAGGGTTCTCTCAACTTCCAGCTTTCGGAGGATAAGTCTGGAGAGCGTCTTTTCGAGAAGGTTCTCCGCACAAGTCAGCAGTGGGGAAATGACGAGAATATGATGTATGTAGTGGGAGCAACTCAAGGTCGTATGTTTGAGGATATCCGTAAGGTCGCACCAACTCATTTTCTGCTTGTGCCTGGTGTAGGCGCTCAGGGCGGTAGCTTGGAGGAGGTATGTAAGTATGGTATGACAAAGGATTGTGGGCTACTTGTAAACTCAAGTCGTGCCATTATATATGCCGATTCTACTGAGAATTTTGCTCGTGTTGCTGCTGAAAAGGCAAAAGAGGTTCAAGAGCAGATGGCTGTTGAATTGGGGAAAATCAGTAAGTAACCAGATAACAATGGTATTATTGAGTAGGGTGCGTCATAGGCGTGCTCTACTCTTTCTTTATGACTTCAAATTGCACTGAGGCAGAACTGCCTTCTGGAGTGACTACTGTCAGCCGATGTTTGCCTGCAGGAAGGAAAAGAGGCATGGTGTGACCAATGTCGGATGTCGTTAAACCTAAATAGTTGTCATCAATATGCCAATATATCTCCTGACTGTTTGCAGCAACCTGAGCTACAACGGGACTATATCTGCCATCCTCTGTTGACATATCATGAACAGGTACAACAGAGGTGTTGTTCTCTGGAAATATTATGTCGACTGATCCTGTTGAAGAGCCACATCCTTCCATCATAGGCGGGAGAGGCTCGTATTCAGCATGCATCATCTTGTAGTAGTATTCCTGAGCTGGAGGTAGTATAAACATAGCTCTGTGTTGCATTTTGCTTACGGGGTAACACTCGTTGTTCACACGATATATACCATCTTCCGACAGATGCACCAAACGATGGTAGTGGCAAATCTGTGTCTCTATACAGTTTCGTGGGACAAGAAGTGTATCAGCTGATGGACAGATATCACTTGCCGGCCATCCGCTGTCGTGACATACAGGTATGTATTCCATATCGTCCAATGGCATATCCCACCATCTTCGATTCTCCCTGATTGAGGCGACAACATCAAACATAATAGGTGCTGCGTATGCGACGCCTGTCATACCAGCGCGACCCTCACCTGAGGCATTGCCCACCCAGACTCCGACAACATAGTCGGGAGTGACACCAATAGCCCATGCATCTCTGTTCCCAAAGCTCGTTCCTGTCTTCCATGCAACTCTGTGCATAGAATCGAAATAACGCCACTCCTCCTCCTCTTCAGGACGATTAAGTCCGCTCATAGCATCAAACATATACCACAAACTGCCATCGGAGAGGATTTTGTCTTTAGGGGACTCATTACTGCCATATTCATTCAGTTGTTTAGCACAACGACGATAGGCCTGGCAAATCTCATCCAAACGACCTTCGGCACCTCCGAGGATTATTGATGCACCATAGTCATCGGCAGAACGTGTCATTGTGGTTAGTCCAAGTCGCTTGAGCATAAGCAGAAAACGGCTGATGTCGTACTGTAGGACCATTCGAACCATAGGCACGTTAAGTGATTTCTCTATCACACTGCGCGCTGTTACAGCACCAGAGTATTTTTTTGAGAAGTTTTTTGGAGAGAAGCCCCCGAGATTGAGGGGAACATCAGCGACCAAAGCCTCAGGTGTGATGCGCCCATCATCCATCATGGCAGCGTATAGAAATGGTTTCAGGATACTTCCAGTGCTTCGATGCGCACATATCATGTCATTGGAAGTGCCCTCGACTACATAAGCGAGTGTCTTGCCAGTGTTGACGTCGATGACCAATATGGCAGCGTCATTGACATAATTCTTGCTGGCATTTATTCGAGTGTGCCGGCGTGCGATATTGGCTACTCTCACCTGTAGGTCGGCGTCTATATCCGTTATGATGTTATCGCCTCTATGTCGTGAAGCCATCTTGTCGGTCAGGTGTGGTGCATAAGAGGGCATTGGCAGAGGACGTTCAGGTAGCTCTTCTAATATGGATAACTCGTAAGTCTCTCTATCTATGATGCCTTGTGAGCAGAGACGTAGTAGCAGGTTGTTGCGTCTATTGACGAGAAGTTCTCTGTTACGCCCAGGATGTATCAGAGATGGGGAGTTAGGGAGAACAGCAAGGGTGGCACATTCTGCCCACGAGAGATGTGCTACGGACCGTCCCCAATAACGCCATGCTGCAGCTTCGACACCTACTACATTGCCGCCCATCGGGGCAAGAGCCGCATAGCGTTGTATTATGCTCTCTTTGGTATGGTAGATCTCATAATGAAGGGCCCAGATGCTCTCAATAATCTTGTTCCCTATATTACGCTTCTGATTGCCTCTCAGGATGCGCATCAGCTGCATTGTTATAGTGCTGCCTCCTTCACGTCGTGATGATGATAAATTCGAGGTATTGTGGCGTATAGCTCGTGCTATAGCAATAGGGTCTACGCCTATATGTCTGTAGAAACGATGGTCTTCAGCCTCAATCAGACACTGCGACATTCGATGGGGTAGAGGTGTATTCGACTTGATTCTCCATTGCCCATCGGTAGCAATGCGCCCACCGATGAGTGTCGTGTCACTTGAATAGACAAGAGTAGATGTCGGTATATCCGTTATACTACAACTCTTGAATGAGATGAGTGTCACAATCCACAAAAATGCGAAAACAATAATAGTCAAGTATGGAGGCCGAATTCTCACTTGGTTATAGTGTTAGTTGCTGAAAGAGATGTTAAGTAGCATCTCGCTTTTTAGGCTCTTGTTCTCTATCGTTCTGCTGACTCTTACACCTAAGGAGATAGGGAATGGTAGCTGGGCAATATGCGATATGGCTGTTAACTCAACGCCGAAGGAGGATTGTGTATATCTCAAATGTGATTTCTCTTCAACTCCCCATTTTACAGCTCGTCCCCATGCCCTATCGTAGAAAGGACGGGCTATGATGCGTTTTATGTAGATGACAGGACCTATTGACCAGTCTGGGTCAATGACTGGAAGAGCATAATTCAGACGCATCAATGTATAACGGGAGGATTCTATGCGACTCCAGCCACGAGCGACAGGAATGATATTGCCGTGAAGCAGTGTCCGAGGAATTGATAATTCGCTATCATATTGATATGAATCATTCGTGGAAGATGCTTTTCTGTGCTGAAATCCTATGTAAGCTGTTGTATGATGTGTCGGCAGTATTCCTGGAAGGTATATCGACAGAGCTCCCGACAGCAGTCTTCCATAGTCGGTCGCACCCACAGAGTGTGCATATACTGTAGATAGAGCTATTCCATATCGTGTTCCGACAGTCCTATGCGGAATACGCCTCATGATAGATGCCGATAGCGAGTAGTTGAGGGATGAGACGCGACGAGCTGTAAAATCAGGAATTTCTACAATGTCGAAGACATCATCCCTGTGACCGTGTCGGCGTACATGACGTCCAGTGAGGCGGACGCCATGAAAATGTTGCCATTGCCATTTGATTCCTACGTTGAATCCCCTAATCCACGCTCCTCGCGACCATTGCAGAGGGAGTGTGAGCCCCGACTGAAACTTGGCAATTTTATCATTGCCATCTGCTAAGCAAGCCCAATAAAGAGTGTCTTTGTTGGCGGTATGCTCTATGCCAGTAATGAAGTTGCCTTTGATTTTCTCCTCCCCATAGGTCCATTCACATGAGAGTCTTGGAAGCCATCCGTCATATATCAGGGAGGCTCCGATGTGCTCGTCTCCAGAGTCATTGCCAAAGCGTAGAAAGGCTTGCGTAATCATGGAGTTGAGAGGATTCTGCGAAGAGATACTAAGCCCAGGGGTGAGTGTGGCGTTTTCGGTGTCAACAATGACAGGTCCCCAGCTATGAGGATTAAGCAGATTCCATTGCGAGTAGGGCTTAGGTGTTATGTCAGAAGTAGAAGAGTCATGATGGATATGAGACCCACTTGATATATGAAGAGTGTCAATGACTGATAAATCCTTGATAACTGGCTTGTAACCTAATGCACTATACTCGCAATAGAGAAGAGAGCCATCGCTTGTGAGAGAGGGCCAGCCAGCACAAATCTGAGAGGATGTAACTCTGAGAGGTAGTGTGTCGGAATCGAGAGATATCTTATATATATTCTGTATTCCGTTCTGCTCAGCGCTGAAGAGAAGCTGCCGTTCTTCGGATTTGAGGTGACGTATATTGTTATATGACGGGCCAACCAAAGATGTGCGTCTGTGCGTTTTTAGATTGATACACTCGATACTTTTGCCTTGTTCAGTAACTGTGATGAGAGCTATGTTTTCGTTGTCAATCCAGGCGGGGGATAGCGGTTCGTTGGGGAAGGTGAATCTCAGAGTGTCAACGACATCTGACATTGATTCAACCAAGACTATGAGCCGTTCGTGCTCTTTGCTCTGAGCAATGCAGCATATCTTCTTCCCGTCAGGACTGATGCGAGGTGAGCTATAATGTTCGTAATGATTGTCTGGCTTGATGTAGTGTTTCTCAGAGTTGTTGTGTATGTCAATCCAGCATAGCACACTCTTGGAGCCGTTGGTCCATCTCGGATTGTTGTGACGCTCTGCCCATATCAGAATATTGTCGTGAATGTCGAAATTCTCTTCGTCGCGAGGCGATGGATAACATTTTACCTCTTCATTACCCTTCCTGTCAATCGTGATAAACGCAGGAATTGTGGATGTGCCTACCCTATATGCAATTATATTGTTTTCCTTTGTTTGTTGAGGATTTGCATACGACGAGTAGTATCTTGCAGAAGATGAGATCAGAGGACTGAATTCTGTTGGGGTAATATTATTTATCTCATTGTCCCATTGCTGGTGCCACTGCTCCATACAATGGTAGTAGAGTGCGTTGCGTCGGAACGATGTGAGTCTACGCAGAGTGCGGTTAAAAGGGAAAAGAGATATGGGACAACGTCCGCATTGTTTTATCACACTCTCCCATAAGTATGAGTCGTTGGGTTGAGGAAATAGTCTGTTAGTGGCATCGACAACCATGTATCCCATGTGGTAGTAGTCGGGAATGAATTGGGCATATGAACCATTGTAAGCTTGGTCGTAAGATGGAGTAACCCCCTCGGCCCATAGAGCCTTGTCCTGAGCCATCCATTCAGCGTCTCTACCTCTGCCACCATTAGTCATCCGTGTTTCGTACCATACAGCATCGCCTTCGAGAAGCCATTTGGGAGTGAAAAGACCAAGAATCAGACCTGTACTCTGTTGACCGAAAATGTAGCTCAAGGCACGTGTCATTCCCGTCTCAATCGTTGCAGTCTGCCAGATATGACGATATTCATGATGTGTCAGATGCAGCATCCATGGAATGCAGTCGCCCTCATTCTCGGAGAATGTATAGGCCTCCATACGGCGGGGAGCCCAAGAAACCATGCCATTGCTTATTGACGATGATGAGTGGAGAAGAATGGGAAATCTGGAACGGCGGTAGTCAGGAGTCTGAGTAGGCAGGATGGTTGCCATATACTGTGCCGACTTGATGTCGAGACTATCGAATATAATTCGATATGGTCCATAGTCGATATGTTGCCATCTGGTATGCCATGGGTCAGCACCTGACGAGTAGAACTGCCCATGTGAGTTAGGGATGGTTATGAAGAGAGATGCGATGCAAGCTATAACTCTGCGCATTGATATATTAACCAGCAGATTCATGACTTGTTTCAGTTCTCTTTTTCATATTAATCTTAGGCAAATAAACCTTGATTCTATTCCAGGCCTTAATGTATGCTTCACTCTTAAACAGGTCGGAGTCGGTTGCCGACTTATATGTCAGGAAAGTGCCGATAGATAGAAGGATAAGCGATGACAGCCACATCCCGTAGGGAACGGGCCACAGACTCTCACGAGCCATTTTCGCGCCAAGAGTATCGATTATGTAGTAGAAAATAAAGAATAGAACGGAGATGACAACTGGGGTGCCAAGACCGCCTTTGCGAATTATAGCGCCTAATGGTGCTCCGATGAAGAAGAAGAGCAGACAGGCAAAGGGCAAGGAGAATTTGCGATGCTGTTCCATTTGGTGTCTGTTTAGTTTTAGGCGCTCAGCAGCGTACTGAGTGACCGATTCATCAGCGTACTGTTTGTGAGACCGAGCAAGTCTTAGTGCAGTGGATATGACTTGTTTCGTCTGGTTGCGCGATAGAGGAGTCGTGATGCTGTCGACATTTGTCAGAGTCAGCGCAGTGTCAATGGCAACACGATATGCGGAGTCGGAGTTGTATCTGCCACGAGTCCTGTTCATAGCATTCGACAGGTTGTTTTTGAATAGCTGGTTAGTTAGCGAGTCACGAAGGTGTATCAACGAGTCGGTGTCGTGTCCTAACTGATCGAGATTCTTCATGCGGTCGCTATTCTTGTATATACTCTCATCAGCACGCGCAAAGTCGAGACCATCGACCTTGACGTGTACTATTTGGGTTGAGAACTCATCGTGGCGGTACATCTGCCGTTCTCGTTCCGACAAACGAGAGTTGCCGAGGGCCACCTTCTCGTCGTATGATATGCCGCTATATAGAGTTAATTTGATTGTTCCTAACTTGTCGTTGATGTCCATACGACCAGAGTCTGCCATAGTCACATTAATGTTACGGTTGACCTTATCCCTATGGTCATGAATGATGAGGTCGTATAGCATGCCTCTCTCCTCATCCTTATGGTCAATTTTGATTCGGAAACCATCAACGCCATCGTAGTATACCTTCTCTTTAATCTCCAATTCTGGACGTGCTTGTCTGACAGAGAGTAGGAGCGTATAGAATTTAAGGTTAGCTACTGGCAGTACGTTGTTGTTGAACCAAAATGCGACTACGGATATTAATAGAGTGACGGTGACCAAAGGCTTCATTATACGCCATAGGGATATTCCGGAAGCCTTAAGGGCTGTTAGTTCGTAGTGTTCGCCGAGATTGCCGAAAGTCATTAAAGCCGCCAGTAGGATGGCAAGAGGTAGTGCCATAGGGACAACTTGTAGAGAGACGTAGAAGAGAAGCTCTGCCATTACCGAAATCTCCAGTCCTTTACCTACAATATCGTTTGCATATCTCCAAAGACCTTGCATGACGAGGATGAAGACCGATATGAAGAAAGTCATTAGGAGCGGACCTATGTATGCTCTAAGAACGAATAGTTCAATCTTTTTCATAGGTGCAAAGTTACGATTAAGTGAGAGAAAAGCAAAGCAAGCTTTGTTTTTCCGAACGGGAGGA
>JABUTU010000040.1 GCA_021443545.1 Marinilabiliaceae bacterium
TTTTCCTTGCCAATCTCCTCTAATGCATGGTCGATGACCTGCCCAATCTTCGGGTCGTGCGCCATGCTTGCGATATTTTGCCAGCGAGCATCCTGAGGCACCCAGAATACATGTTCGGCGGTGTATTCATCGCGGTCCTCCTCAAAGCCGTCGCCTTCCTCCACCAGTTCGTTATATCGTTTTTCAAAGCAGTCGCTGATGTATTTCAGGAATACAAGACCAAGCACCACGTTCTGATATTCCGATGCGGTGAGGTTGCCACGCAGTTTGTTCGCGCTGTCCCAGATGCGGTCTTCAATGGACTTCTCCTTGACTACTTTTGTGTTTTTTGCCATAGTATCTGATTTCTTATTTTTCTGTGTTGTTAAGTATGATGTAATCTAATAAGTTACAGTAATTATGGGTTTTGGGTTGTAAGATCTTGGTAAAATCTTGTAAAGTCAATACTATGCATGATTACAACCAACGCACATAGCTATCGTGTTGCTTGCGGCTATGCATAACCCATTTCTTTATCCGTTTATAATTCCTCAATCTCGGAAATGGAAAGACCCGTGAGAGCTGCAATCTGTTCGATGCTCATTCCTAACGATTTGGCATTTCGTGCAATTGACAATTTTTCTTTTTCACGACCGTTCTTTTGCCCTTCCTTCAAGCCTTCCTCTCGGCCCTCCATTCTTTCGTTCTTCATGACTGAGAGGTTGGTGCGATAGGTGTCAAGAGTGATGTTGTATCTCGCACGCTCTTCATCGCTCATGTGTACGAGTTCCGAGATGCCACCCACCTTGCCGAAGATAGGCTGCATGATATCCTTCTCGCCAAAGACTCTCTTAAAGCCGTAGTCTGTAAGCGGATTGATGTAACGTCCTTCTATATGATTTGTTTCATACATATTTTGTTTTGTACTGATATGGATATACTTAGTTTGCAAAGATAATCCTTTGTTTCTCAATATCAATCAATATGTGCTACGAAATAGTTGCTATTGCTAAAACCTCAAATTAGCCTAATACATTGACCTAATAATCATAGCTGTATGCTAAAGTTAACTTGCTGTATTGCTCTCGCAGCATCTGAAAATAGGCTATACAAAACAACTGAATCCAGCTTCGAAGTGAAATCTCACTCCGAAACTGGATTCTGTTATGTGGGTCAGTTTCCTGACGGATAGTCGTTTATCAAGCCATGCGATAGCTCTCGAGGTTCTCCTCTCTGAACTTACGGATGAATGTGATGTGCTTCTCGACTTCTGCCTCTGCATAACGGATGTATACATTAGCTGACTTCTCGAAGAGCTCTGGATTCTTATGAGCATCCTGAAGGAGAAGGTGTCCCATTATAGTATGAGCGCACATCTCAACAAGTCGACGTGCAACGAGGTCAAGAAGCTCCTGATTCTTTGTCTCAAGAACATCGTTGATTGCCATGCCTGCCTTGTCTGCCATATCCTTGAGCTTGTCGCGGAGTACGTCGAAACGTGGGTCAACATGTATTGTCTCGTATGCGTCACGAATCTGAGCGAGGTAAGCGCCTGTTGTGACATAGCGGATTGCTGCTACTGTCTGCAACTGACTTGTTCCCTCATATATCGAAGTGATACGTGCATCACGATAGAGGCGCTCGCATGTATACTCCTTCATGAAGCCTGAGCCACCATGAACCTGGATACAATCGTATGCATTTTGGTTAGCATATTCCGACCCCATCATCTTAGCGAGTGGTGTATATGCGTCTGCTAACTTAGCATATTTCTTCTGCTCCTGACGCTCTTCTGGTTCGAGCTTGCGCTCCTTAGCGATGTCATCAAGTACCTTGTAAACATCCACGAAACGTGCTGTCTCGTAGAGCAGTGCGCGTGTTGCGTCGAGCTTAGCCTTCATGAGGCTGAGCATCTCAGCTACGGCTGGGAACTCAATGATGGCCTTGCCAAACTGCTTGCGGTCGCGTGCATAAGCAAGTGCCTCGTTGAAAGCAGCCTGTGAGATGCCGACACCCTGTGCTGCAATGCCCAAACGAGCGCCATTCATGAGTGCCATGACATATTTGATGAGACCGAGCTTACGGTCGCCACAGAGCTCTGCTTTTGCATTCTTATAGACAAGCTCACATGTTGGAGAGCCCTTGATACCCATCTTGTTCTCAATACGACGTACATTAACGCCACCCTGACGCTTGTCGTAGATAAACATCGAGAGACCGCGACCGTCGTGTGTACCCTCCTCAGAACGAGCGAGGACAAGGTGTATGTCGGCATCACCATTTGTGATGAAACGCTTTACGCCATTGAGCAACCAGCAACCATCCTTCTCTGAGTAGGTAGCCTTGAGCATTACGCTCTGAAGGTCAGAACCAGCATCTGGCTCTGTGAGGTCCATCGACATCGTCTCGCCGTTGCATACGCGTGTGAGGAAACGCATCTTCTGGTCCTCATTGCCAAACTCGTAGAGAGTCTCAGCGCAGTCTTGAAGTCCCCAAAGGTTCTCAAAACCAGCATCAGCACGGCTGACAATATCTGCTGCCATGATGTAAGGGGTGATAGGGAAGTTCAAGCCTCCGAAACGACGAGGCATCGACATGCCCATAAGACCTGCCTTGCGTGTTGCATCAAGGTTAACCTGTGTGCCAGAAGCGTAGGTCACACGTCCATTAGCACATACCGGACCCTCATGGTCAACGCCCTCAGCGTTTGGTGCTACTATGTCGCCACATATCTCGCCTACAATTTCGAGAACCTGATCGTAGTTATCCATAGCGTCCTCGAAGTCGGCTGGTGCATAGTCAAACTTCTCTCTGTCTGTATAGTTGCGCTCTTTAAGCTCAACGATACGCTTCATCAATGGGTGAGAAAGATGATGCTTGAGTTCAGGGGTGTCTGTATAGAAATTTGCCATCTTCTTTCGGATTATTTGTTTTTCTTGTAATACTTAATGAGTTTTGGGATAACCTCTTCTACGGTACCCGTGATGACGTAATCAGCGATTGTGTTGATTGGAGCATCTGGATCGGAGTTGATAGAGATAATCATTGACGACTCCTTCATGCCTGCTATGTGCTGTATCTGTCCTGAGATACCGCAAGCAATGTAGAGTTTCGGACGAACGGTGACACCTGTCTGACCAATCTGACGGTCGTTCTCGCAGAAACCTGCATCGACAGCCGCACGGCTGGCACCAACCTCTGCGTTGATGGTCTTGGCAAGCTCGTAGAGCATGTCGAAACCCTCTTTTGAGCCCATACCATAACCTCCAGCTACAATTATAGGTGCTCCCTTGAGGTTGTTCTTCGCCTTCTCGATATGACGCTCGATAACCTTAACAACGTAGTCGGTATCAGCAACATATTTCTTAACGTCGTGCTTGATAACCTCGCACTTGTAGTTAGGGTCCTTAACCACTTTCTGCATCACACCCTCACGAACTGTTGCCATCTGAGGACGATTCTCAGGGTTGACAATTGTTGCAACAATGTTACCTCCGAATGCTGGACGAATCTGATAGAGAAGGTTCTTGTAGGTCACACCCTTCATCTCATGGTCGCCAATCTCAAGCGATGTACAGTCGGCTGTAAGACCGCTAAACAATGCCGATGAGACACGTGGACCAAGGTCGCGACCAATAACGGTTGCTCCCATAAGGCATATCTGTGGCTTCTCTTCCTTGAAGAGGTTCACAACAACACTCGTGTGAGGAAGTGATGTATATGGGTAGAGTCCTGGAGCATCAAAAACGTGGAGCTTGTCTACACCATATTTTGCTACCTGGTTCTCTATGCCATTGAGATTGCTGCCTGCAACGATGGCCTCTACTTCAACTCCGAGTTGGTCGGCTAATTGGCGACCCTTGGTCAATAGCTCGAGGCTGACGTCTGCAACTTGTCCTTCCTCGATTTCGCAATATATAAATACGCTATTCATAATCTCTTTTTCTTATCTATTAACCGACAATCTTATTCTCGATGAGCTCAACCATGAGGTTCTCAATATCGTCGTCGGATGCTGTGAAACGCTTTGACTCTTTTGCTGTGAATACGATATTCATAATGGTCTTAACCTTTGTTGGTGAACCATTCAGACCACACTGCTTGACATCACCGTCAACGTCAGCTACTGTCCACTCCTTGATGTCGAGGTATGGACGTTGTTTGATAAGCTCTGCATAGCCTCCCTCAGCAGCTGCCTGTGATGGAGTCTGCGCATATTTATATTTCATCAAACGTTTTGCATTGCGTGGACGGCATGCATCTGCCGAACCATTCACTGTGATGACTATAGGAAGTGGCCCCTCAACGGTCTCAATACCACCAGGAATGTGACGCTGTACACGAATCGTCTTGCCCTCAAGATTCTCAATCTTCTCAGCATATGTAATCTGTGAAAGACCAAGTTTCTCAGCTACCTGAGGACCAACTTGCGCGGTGTCACCATCGATAGCCTGACGACCACCAATGATAATGTCAAAATCTCCAATCTTCTTGATGGCTGTAGAAAGCGCATAAGATGTAGCTAATGTGTCGGCACCTGCAAATGCACGGTCCGTCAGAAGAACTCCCGCATCAGCACCACGGAACATACCCTCCTTGAGGATTTCAGCAGCACGACCAGGTCCCATTGTCAACATTGTAATTGTTGAATCCGGATATCTGTCTTTGATTTGTAAAGCCTGCTCTAATGCATTGAGGTCTTCAGGATTGAAGATAGCAGGCAACGCAGCACGGTTGATTGTACCTTCTGCCGTCATTGCGTCTTTGCCAACGTTGCGAGTGTCTGGCACTTGCTTGGCCAATACTATTATTTTATATCCCATTCTTTTAGGTTTATATTACCTTGTGAATAAATGCAAAATTTTGTCGCAAAGGTAGAAATATATTCGCAATAATGCAAATGCCCACTGAAAGTAAAAAAGTCAGACACTGCGACTTTGGCAATGTCTGACGTATGAGTGTGGGTTCTGTTGATTATTACTCAACTCCGTTCATCATCTTCTTGAGTAGCGGACATAGCGCAAAGAGCAATAGCGATGCTGCTCCTGCAAGAACAACAAAGACCATGAAGAACTCGTCCATCGTGGCTATCTCAAATCCGCAGAACGACTTTGTGCCCTCCTCTGCCGAGGGGTAGAGGGTGGCCAATTTTCCCGCAAGGATATTGGCTGCCGCATTACTCATAAACCATACTCCCATGAGCAATGATGCAAGATGTGCTGGCGCAAGCTTGTTGACCATGGAGAGCCCAATAGGGGAGAGACTCAATTCTCCTATGGTGTGGATGAAGTAGAGCGCCAATAGCCAGAACATTGAGACCTTTATTCCTGGCTCAAGATTCTTCGTGCCGATTGATATGATGAGGTATCCTATTGCTAAAAGGGCAAGACCAATGGCTTGCTTGACAGGCGAGGCAGGCTCAAGACGTTTCTTGCCAAGGAAACTCCATAACATAGCCATGATGGGGGCAAACGAGACGACAACAATTGGGTTGATGCTCTGGAACCAGGTGACGGGTACCTCGAAACTTCCAACCATGCGGTCGGTCTGTTCCTGCGCAAAATATGTCAGTGTCATTCCAGCCTGCTCAAATGCCGACCAGAAGAAGATTACAAATACCGCTATAATATATATAACCCCAATGCGTTGTAGCTCAACCTTTGTGAGCGTCCGGTCAGTAATGATGAATACTGGCATGATAATGCTCAGGTCATATATGACTGCCGAGATGTAGTCGGTCATCTCTGTAGCATCTTTCGAAAATAGGAAGAAGAGACCAACCAGTCCTAATCCGCATAGAATGAGGCGTAGCGGCGAGTTCTTCTTTTGTGTTGCTTCTCCTCCACTCCCAATCTTCTCTTCACTCTCTTTCCTCGCACGAAGAGCGCTCTTTGAGGGCGCTAATCCTATGAGCTCGCCATCTGGGGTCACGAGGTAACGTTTCTTTAACGATACAAAGATGACAATGGAGAGTATCATGGCAATGCCGGCACAGAGAAAGCCCCATTTGAAGGGTGCTAAGTTGCTCCACGAACCCTCGCCGAGAGTTCCACAGATGAAGGGCGCTATGAAGGCTCCAACATTGATGCCCATGTAGAATATCGTGAATGCTGCGTCTTTTCGTCTGTCCTGCGGTGCGTATAGGTCTCCTACCATTGTTGATATGTTAGGCTTGAAAAATCCATTGCCCAATATCAAGCATACCAAACCGCATATCATCAGAAAGAGCGGTGTGCCACTATTGACTGATGTGTCGATGGGCATACCCTCTGCGCTGATAGCTGGTTGCACGAAGCAAGCCGATAAGAACATGAGAAACTGCCCGACAGCCATTGTCAGACCACCAACGATGATAGAGCGGTTGTTGCCCCAATAACGGTCAGCGATATAACCACCAAGTAGAGGTGTTAGGTATACCAAACCCGTGTAGCTGCCATAGACCTGCGAAGCAAAGTCTTTCGAGAAGAAAGCAGCAACCATGTAGAGAGTAAAGAGAGCACGCATTCCATAATAGGAAAAACGCTCAGCCATTTCTGTCGCAAACAGCAGATATAGTCCATTCGGATGCCTTGTTGACATTTATAATGTATTGATTTTGAGGTTAATATATTGTAATGAATTATCGAAAACACGTATCTTGCGATATTATACCTTATCTTAATATTTCATTTTGCATCATTTTTATCCTCTCATAAAAGTATACTTCCAGCTTTTTAATTTGTTCCAAATATACTCATAATCTAAACAAGTGGCTCTCCTGCTCCGCCAGATGGCTTATTATCCTTTAACTGGGTGAGCAATATATCAACCATCCCATCTTTACGAGCTAACTCTAACTTCAACTTCTCTATCTCTTCACTATTCGTCGCTCTGTCTTTTATCATATCGCCCTCTCCTCGCATTAGCCATTCGGCGGAAATCTCTGGAAAGGCTGTGAGAATTTTAATGATAACATCACTCGGCATTGTCCGCTCTCCTGATAGATACCTCGCTAAGGTAGGTTGATTCATATTGAGCAATCTTGCCATACCATTCGGTGTTATCTTCTTGTATTCTATTATCTTGGTAACTCGCTTATACATAACATAATATGTTAATATTAACAAAATTTAACTAAATAAATATTCCAAACGGTTGGTATATTATACCATTTGGTATATATTTGCATTGTCAATCATTGTGATATCAACGTGACATCACAATGAAACGGCAAAGATAGAACAGATAACTGAATAATCAAATTCAAATAAATATGATACAGGACAAAGTATTGAAAAAGATTGAGCGCGTAGGGCTCATCAGCGCAATGGTACTATCGTATCTCTTTGCTCTCACTCAACTGGGCATTGTCATCTATAGATGGGAGATATACACAGTCGGACAGATTTTATGCCACTTAGCATTTGGTGGCTGCATCGCTGTATTAGGTGCAATTATACAAGACGATTTAAAAGCAGAGCAACATTAACCAACCAGCAAAACGATGGAATTAACATTGACAGCACAGCAAAAGAGGCAGAAGAAGGCAATACGGATGTTTCGCACGCTCCGTGATGCTAATCCTGAGTCTTCGACATACACCCTGGCTCGTACAGTGGCCGATGTGGTGGGTATGTCAGTGAATGGTGTAATCAATGCCCTGCGACGTGAGGGCATAATCAATCAATGCAATCAATAACCTAATATATCATGTCACGATTAGCACATATGACAGAAGAGCGTCCTAATGTGACGCTTGACAGGAGATATAACAAGAAATCTTGCGCAAGATTGCTTGGCGTCTCGACATCGACAATAACACGATGGACCAATGCAGGGCACATTAATGCACATTTCAATAAGATGACCTCTGAATGGGTCTACTTAGGTAAAGACATACTCCGCTTTTGGGAGAAAGCATTAATCTAAAAAGGATAAAAGATGAAGAACATATTAATAACAGGTCTCAACATTGAGAACTTTAAGGGGTGCAGAGCTCTTAACTTCTCTCCATGTCAGCACGTCACTGAGGTGCAAGGAGCAAACGGTACTGGTAAGTCTACCATTGTAGACGCATACCTATGGGTATTGTTCGGTCGTAACGCACAAGGTCAGACAGAGGGCGCAAAGGGATTCGCAATTAAACCCATGTCTGAAGATGGTAATCCAATTCATAAGCTGCGAACATCTGTAACTCTATTACTCTCCATTGATGGCGCAGAACGAAAGCTCCAGAAGACTTACGAGGAGAAGTGGAGTAAGCCTCGCGGACAGAAGGAAGAGATTCTATCGAGTCATGAGACTAACTACTACGTTGATGAGGTACCAGTGAAGGCGAAGGACTACGAAATTAAGGTGTCTGAGATATGCGATTCAACGCAATTCACTCTTCTCTCACAGCCTGGTGCATTCATGAATCTTAAATGGGATGCTCGCAGAGAGATTCTTACTTCAATGGTCGGTATACCATTAATAGATGAGGTTGCGCAACACAACGAGAGTCATAAAGAGCTCATAGCCCGTCTTGGTGATAAGAGCCTTGAAGAATTTCGTATCCAGCGTGCTTATGAGAAGAAGAATGTTAAGAAAGAGCTTGATGCATGTGCACCAAAGATACAGGCTTTGACAGCCACCATCAGAAAGACTGCATCAGGCATCACTGATGCTAAACTTCTAAAGGTTGAACTTGACGAACTCACTAACCGTCTCCATGATATCACAAAAACTGGTAATGCTGATATCAAGAAACAACTCCAGGAGAAGAAAGAGCAGCATAAGATACTAACTGATAGTCTGACGAAGGAGATTGAATCGAATCAAGCAACTCTTGATATTAAGATTCAGAACATACAGATGATGATTGACCGCAAACAATCGGAATACAACAAGGACTATGAGAGTGCTAATGCTCTGAAGCGTAACTACACGTCAGCTATAAACGAGAAAGAACAAAGTAAGGTTGTTCTTAACAGGCAGCTCGACAAAGTCAATACGAATCTTGAAAATCTTCGTGCAAAATATAAGCAGATTACATCTCGTCAGTATGAAGGTGAGAGTTATGGTGTATGTCCTCTCTCTGGGGAAGCATGCGAGACGGCAAGAATGCTCGGAGAGAAGAAGTACAGAGAAGGACGTGAAAGATTTGAGATGCAACGACAGCAGGATATAGACGCTAATGTAGCAGAAGGTAAAGCTGTCGCAAAGGAGAAGGTAGAGCTTCTCGATCAGTTGGCTAAGATAGATGATTCAATTGCATCAACACAAATTGCCATCAGCGACCTCGATATGAAGTTTGCTCAGTTGGCTGAGGATAAGAAGAAACTCGATGACATTCGGTTCAATGGCGAGATTACTATCAAGGCAACAAGTGAAGAGATTCGCAATATTGTAAGCAGTACAAACCCTGATTTGGTAGGTAAGATTAAGAAGCTCGAAGATGAGATTAACGCTCTAAATATTGCATGTTCATCCGACATGAATGAACGAGATAAAGAGGTAGAGACGATACGCCTCAACATGGCATCGCTCAACTCTGATATATCTATCATCAACACCAATAATGTTGCACTTCAGCATATATCCTCGATTGAGGTAGAGGAGAAACGACTTGCAGAACTTCTCTGCAAGATTGAGAATGATGAGTACTTCGCAGAAGAGATAATACATGCTCAAATGGATGAACTGGAGAGTAGAGTTAACAAGGTATTTGGTCATGGAATCCGCTTCAGCATGTATGAGACGCAGCTCAATGGAGGCGAGTCTCCTGCTTGTACTCTAAAAGTAGATGGGACGCCATACAACGACCTTAATACAGCTGGTAAGATGCACGCAGATTTGTACATCATCAAGGCTATGCAAGGCTATTTCGATACGTGTGTGCCACTATTCATTGATAATGCTGAGTCGGTATCATATCTGCCTGAAACAGATGCTCAGACCATCACTCTCACAGTTAATTCAGAGTCGAGGAATCTCGACATCAAACATATCATGAAGTCTAACTAACAATCATAAATAATATGGACAATATAAATTCTCTACAGGTACAACAATCACAGTTCGAGCTCTCGACTGTCGGACAGGCTACGGCTCAGTTTGAACTACTTCAGCGTATGGCAAAGGCATACACGTCGTCAACAATCGTTCCTGTCACCTACCAGGGACAACAGAACATTGGTAACTGCATAATCGCACTTGACATCGCAACGCGCCTCAATGCAAATCCGCTGATGGTGATGCAAAACATGTATGTGGTGCATGGTAATCCAACATTCTCTTCCAAGTTTCTCATTGCTACAATCAATGCAAGTGGCAGATATACTCCGATACGATATGAGTTCAAGGGGAAGGAGAATACTCCTGATTGGGGATGCAGAGTCTTCGCTTATGAGAAGAACGATGTAGACCATAAGAATCCTCTCTACGGTCCATGGGTAACAATTGCAATGGCGAACGGAGAAGGATGGTCGTCTAAGAATGGTAGTAAGTGGAAGACAATGCCACAGCTCATGCTTCAATACAGAGCAGCAGCATTCTGGCAACGTCTCTACGCTCCAGAAGTATCAATGGGCCTGCTCACGCAAGAAGAAGCAATGGACATTCAGGATGTTCACTACGAGGATGTCACGGATGTCCCAGCTCAGCAACAGTTTAATGGTGTAGTCGACTTTGATGCACCAGCAGAACAACCACAACAGCAACAGGAGACAGAGCAACAACAATCAGCTAATAACGCTGATGCGCCATACTAATATCTTAATATACCTTTTATATACCTTTTATCCCTTAGAGCTGTGAAGTGAAGAGGGATTTCGAGGACGAAACAGCATTGGTTTCAGGCGGTTCGACTCCGCCCGTCCTCACCCCTTTTAGGTTGTTAATAAGTGCTATCTTCCCAATAGACGCAGCGAATGCGTTGAGGGACATCGAGAGAGAAAGGTCCCAAGCACATCAGGCGGTTCGATTCCGCCCTCTCTCACCCTTTACTCATACTATAGACACAACCGCGCTGATCCGTGACGGCAAGGCGTGGTTTCAAGGGGAGGTGCCGCCCACGGGGGTGATTTAGTGTAAATGGTTGTTATTGTGTTTGTGTGAAGGGTTCGACTCCCTTCCTCCCCGCTCTCTTTGCAACGGCAAGGGAAGAGATAGTAATTTTTTCATAATAGATTGTGTTCTATCTGTGGCGCAGCGATTGCGTCGCAGATGATTCGGGTGAAACGGTGGCAATCGGAAACGCCACTTATGACATAGCTGGTTCGACTCCAGCTCACCCACAGATTAAAAACTTTAAAGAATGAACGACATAACATCTTACTACGACAATCATGTCAGATATTGTGATTGTCAACTGACTGAGGCAGAACAGAAGATGCTGGCTCGATACGACACTATTCGCTATAATAACGATGGCAAATATGTGTCTGATAATGTTAAGGCTGATTATAGCATCTATCAGATGGGTGGAAAGCCAAAACTGACAAGGGAGATTAAACTCGAACGAAAACGAGAGAGAGGTCGTGCAAGGTATCGACGCCTTCATCAAGACACTCCAGCAATACGAGAAAGAGAGTATAGCGACAGTGCATATAGTATCCTCATAGAGGAAGGTTTGAAATTCACATCTGAGTTAGGAATGAAGTCATTTCGCCGAGGTTTTGTTGATGCGAAGAAACTGTTGGAAATATCTAAAGGCAAAAGCATCGTTGATGCAATAACACATCTTCAGAATGATTTTCGAGCTACACGACAGGCTGTATTGAAAAGATATGATCTATTAAGTAGCTATGAGTTAGGGTACAATAAAGCATTACAGCTATGATATTAAAAGTGATTTCAACAGGTAGTAAAGGCAATGCCTATATTCTTCAGGCAGCAGACGGCGAGACGCTTCTCATCGAAGCTGGTGTAGCCATGAGCATAGTAGGAAGGCACATTAAGGATATGAAGATGGTCAGAGGCTGCCTTATCACACATGAGCATATTGACCATACCTCAGCTATAAACTCATATACACGTATGGCGATTGACTTGTATATGACGCAAGGTACCTTCTATGCCTTGAAGAGTGGAGATAAGATAACGGACAGACTGCACAGGTATCACATTCGTGAGACGCTTAAGCCGTTCTCGTGTGGTAAATACCAGGTGATACCATTTCCGACCAAGCACGATGCTGCACAACCAGTCGGTTATCTCATTCAGCATCCTGAATGTGGTAAGATAGTATTTGCAACCGACACAGCAAGCATATCATGTCAGTTCAAAGGTGTCGGACATTGGATTGTAGAATGTAACTATATGGAGGCTGTGTTGCATGATAGACTATGTCAGGGAGCTATCACTAAGGCTCAGTATGACAAGAGTCATACACACATGTGCTTGCATGACCTTGTCAATTATCTCTCCACAGCCGACCTAAGTCAGACGAAGGGTATCTATCTGATACACCTCTCTGATGGCAACTCTGATGAAGCAATAATGAAGCGTGTGATTGAAGAAAGAACAGGCATAAGATGTAAGGTAACTGCAAACAAGAAAAAGTATGTGCTATGAATAACGGATGGATAAAGTTGTATCGGTCTACACTTAATAACGATATAGTGACTAAGAACCTATTACACTTCGCGTTATGGCACTATATATTGCTATCTGTCGCTTATGACCATTCGAGGACCGTAAAGTTCAGAGGAAGAATTATTACGCTGTGCCCTGGACAGATGGTTTATGGGCGAAAACAGCTGGCTCAGTTGTTCAATGTAACGGAAATGAACATCTACCGAACAATGAAGGACTATGCTAATGAACACATGATTGTACAACAATCGGATAACCGATGTACCTTATTATCAGTATGTAACTGGCAGTGTTATCAGGAAGATGAACAACCAAATGAACAACAAACGAACAACGGATGTAATGATTTTTGTTGTTCAATGAACACTTATACAAGAAATAAAGAATATATATCCTCCTCCTCCTCCTCTCCCGCGCATACACGCACGCACGAGGAGGCCGAATTTGGGACGATGTTGGACGAAATTCCAATCGACGAAATCGGCCAAGCGCTTCTTTCGGACCAAGCATGGGTTGAGATGAGTTGCATGACGCTTGAAGCTACTCCTCAGCAGTTAGCCGATATGATGCCCATCTACATCGCCGAATGCAAGTCCAACGGAATCGAAGTCAAATCCAAGTCCGACGCCAAGCGTCACTTCAAAAACTATTATCGAATCGTAATCAAAAAACAATACCCCCATGGAAACACTACAGCAGGCAATAGCCGAAATGGTTCAGCAGATGCCACACCTCGATTTAGTTCCAGAGCCGAGAGAATTGACAGCTCAAGAGAGAAGTTTTTGCAACAGCTTGCCGCAGAGCTGGCGCAGAATGGACGGGACGACGATAGCTTCAGCCACCTCTATTGCCCACGACAGGAAGCTACACCATCGCCTGAATCCAGACTATTGCTTGGCGAGAGCGACGAATCATAACCAAGAGATAAACATGTTGCTCAACGACCGCCGCATGGATGAGGTCTTTGAGACGATCAACGGTGCTACGGAATGGCTCTCCATCCAGATAGCGGCTGTTGTATTGAAAGCCGATGCCCAGGCAAATGATAGCTTAGCGCACGACGTCAACAACATCGCCAAGGTCATTTTCACTCAGTACCGTCACCATCGCCTCTCCTGGTTCGCCCTCTTCTTTGGAAACGCTCAGATAGGACGCCTCTACGACAAGCACGGAATGATAGTCCACTATGGCACCATCGATATCAACCGTATCTACGCCGAGCTCATAGAGTTCATGAACAGAGCCTCCTACAAAGCGATTACACTGGAGATGGAACAATACAAAACCAAAGAGAGAGAGCTATACGACTCCCTATGCGAGCAAGGCGTTAACATCACGGAGTTCTGTCGCGCCATGACGCCCGAAGAACAAACCGAACATCGCACTAAGGGAATTTGGTTTCGTTCAGCACTCCGAGCTTTGGAACTTGAAGGTAAAAACGAAACATAGTCAATTTGTCAATTTGAGCCGTCAAATTTCAAATAAAATATAAAAATGGTATAATGTATCGACCGACATAAAAACAACGCCTAAATGGTGCCTAATTTTTAAACATCAAAATTGTTCATCATGATACTATTCGACATCTTCGCAGCCATAGTGCTGCTCATAGGAACTTTCACAATCATCGGTTCAGTGCTAAAAGTCCTCTCCGACGAGACTGAGAGAATGGAGGAATATTCAGAACAAGACGACGACTGTCCTGAAGACCTGAACCAAGGATAACAGAAATAAACTGGGAAAAGAGACCAGTGTAAGAATGATTGCAACGGCAATCATATATCCTTTTTTCTTTTTATTATATTATATTAGCACGTCAGCCGTGACGGTCATACGTGTTTTTATTTAAGTTTAACCTAATAAATCATATACTCAATGAATCTATTTAATTGTAACGAAGAGGTACGCAAAAAGCTTGACAGAAGGTTCGAGCTTTATGAACGTCTTGAACAACTGCATTTGCCAGCTAACAAAGATAGTATCGAATATGACTGCATATTTGATCAGCGACTCACAATAGCAGCAGAGATAAGGGAGATTAACGATTTTTTTGATAAACAAAATGCTTAGTAACAGACTATCAAAAAACGACATCGAGAGACTTCCTGTATGGACAAAGGTTGTCATTCTGCGAATACTCAATGAGCGTGATCATGCTATCAATGAACAGCAATATGAGTTAGAGAAAGCCTATCGCATTTCTTATGATATAATTGTAGAAGAACTTAACAAAGAACTACATCCTAACAATAACTAAAATTACAGAAAATGGTACAACGTAGACGTAAAAAGGAAGTTCAGCCAACTAAGGCTGATGAAGCTAAGAGAGAAGCAATCAGAAAAGAGAATGCTAAGAAGAGTTATATGATTCTTCTCGAACCTGACAAGTACTGGCAGTTCCACACCAACTATCAGATGATGTTATACCTCTCTTGTATGCTCGCAAGTGTCGTCGACGACATAGAGAATCAGGCTCCTCAAATCTTATACGGGAAAGCAAAAGCTGTGAAGCAGGCTGTGAAGGCAATAAATCAGCTACTTGATTTCATACGAAAGGAAGATATCCTATTCGCTCAGGACACATCTGGTAACGATGACTATTGCCAAGCTCTTAACGATGCTCGCAATTTCAGAATATTCCTCGAACGTATGGTAATAGCTTTTCATTCCAGGATGCAAGAGGCAACGATTCAAATGGACTCAACTACAAAGCTGCTCTGTACTCCTAACGACATCAAGACAGATAAGCACTGTGTAGTTAGTGAGACTCTTAACGCCCATCGTCATGAGTTCCCTGAGCAGATAATAACAATCCTCGAAAAGTACCTTGACGACAATAAGCCAAACCAACGATAAACCAATGAAAGGAGGAATAGATGAAAAAGAAAATGCTGGTAGTGCAGAACGCTGAATCACTCAACGAAGAAAACTGCATTAATGCTATTTCAGAATCAGAAGGATTTGACATTGTCTATGAGCAAAACAACGAAAGCACTTTCATACTTGCCAACTTTGTCAATTCTCTGAGCAACTACGATGCAATATATCTGCAACGTAACTGGGAAGATAGTCTATTGCTGACTATCGCAGCTCACTTTGCTCGTAAGAATCATATTAAAATATTCTCATACAAACGTGAGTATGTAATCAGAGCTGTTGTATGCAATGAAATGCATACTGATTGGAATAGTGTACTTTCAAATGCTCGTGCTAATGACAAACCTCTAATGTTCTATTCTTATCTTCTCTCTGAGATGGGGTATACAACAGGAAGAATCGGAGAGAGCATATCCCGACTTCGTCAGCAAGTCATTAAATGGAAGAAGTCACATTTCGTTAACATGATGTGCGATATGAGCTACAGGGATGAGTATTCTCGCATCAAGAACATTGTGTATCAAATGCTGGTAACATTCAAAGAGTAACCATTGTGTAACCGAAGTTTTTGACAATGTAAGCTTTCCAGTCATACAAAATATGCATATTCGACCTGACTAAATTTGGCTTATGCTGAAAGAATCTGACTCTAAAGTATATCTGATTCCCATCGGACAGATTGAAGAGAATAATGGACAAATACAAGGACTCCCTACCAACCCACGAACAATCAAAAAGGATGATTTCCTTAAGTTGGTAAAGTCTATTAAGGAGACTCCTCAGATGCTCTCCCATCGTCAGTTGATTGTATATCCTCTGACTGATAAGCGATATGTAGCTATTGGTGGTAACCAACGACTGAGAGCACTTAAGGAGCTCAAATATGATGAGGTCCCTTGTTCTGTCCTTGACAAAAATACATCTGTCGATGAGCTAAAGGCTATCCTTATCAAGGATAACAACAGCTTTGGCGATTGGGATTGGGATGCCATTGCTAATGAATGGGATTCAGAACCGCTAAACGATTGGGGTATGTCTGTTTGGGACGTTAATGACGATGACAATTCAGACAAAGAGTCTGAGTCTGATGATGATAAAGAAGATGCAACAGAAGACAATGTGGATTTTCATCCTGTACTCGACATCCTCTTCCCATCGGATAACGATTACGAGATACCAACGCTACTCGCTGATATGCAGGGTGAGCATGTAGAATTACCAGTCACTCCTTGGGGAGCTAATAGTCGTCTGCGAAAGGATGTATCTACATACCACTTCTATGTTGACGACTATCGTTTTGAGAATCTGTGGAAGGATCCTTCTGCGCTTATCAACTCAGGCGTTAAAGCGATAGTCGAGCCAAACTGTTCATGTCACGACCAAACGCCCATTGCATATGGGCTTCAATTGATATATAAAAAACGATGGCTTGCCCGTTACTGTCAGGAATATGGCATAAAGGTATATGTCGACCTGAATGTAGCTGACAAGTTCATATCATACAACAAACTGGGTATCCCAAAAGGGTACAACGCCTTCTTCACTCGTGGTCTCATTGGCTGGATGGAATCTCTTAAGAGTGACCTTAAAGTAGCTCAGGAGATAAGTGGACTCGAAGTCCCAAACCTCGTGGTCTACGGCGGAGGTAAGGAGGTGCAGAAGTTCTGCCAGGAACACGGGTTGTTGTATATACAGGATTTTATAAACGCTAAAAAAAAGGATAATGGGTAGGAATTCTGGCGGACTGCGAGTTTTCTATCGGCAGACGAGTCCCAAAGAAGAGCAGTTCAGAAGAATTCTTAACAACAAAAGAGTATCAGGAGGTGAATACGATAGGAGAACTGGAGGTTATTACTTGATAGAAAGTTCAAGACAAAAACATAAGCCTGAAGAGATTGAGGCTGC
>JABUTU010000015.1 GCA_021443545.1 Marinilabiliaceae bacterium
AACTTACAGAGGAGGCAGTAAACGGACGTTCTACAATCGACGTTGCTCTCAAGAGCGATACAGAGCTCATCGACGAGGTTGTAGCCGTTGGTTATGGTGTTCAGAAGAAGAAACTCGTTACAGGTGCTACAGTACAGGTAAAGGGTGACGACATCGCAAAATTGAACACAACAAATGCACTCGGTGCAATGGCCTCATCTACACCTGGTGTTCAGATTACACAGGCCTCTTCACAGCCTGGTAAGGACTTCAAGGTATATATTCGTGGTATCGGTACCACAGGTAACTCTGCTCCACTTGTTGTAGTTGACGGTGTTGCAGGTGGTTCACTTAA
Organism: Marinilabiliaceae bacterium; assembly: GCA_021443545.1. Taxonomy (GTDB): domain Bacteria; phylum Bacteroidota; class Bacteroidia; order Bacteroidales; family Marinilabiliaceae; genus W3P20-009. The sequence continues at coordinate 335 of JABUTU010000015.1, forward strand.
CGATATCAACCCTAACGATATCGAGACAATCGATGTATTGAAGGATGCTGCATCGTCTGCAATCTACGGTTCTCGTGCTGCAAACGGCGTTATCCTTGTAACAACAAAGCAAGGTAAGCAGGGTAAGGTAGAACTTACATACAATGGAGCTTTCGGTTGGGCTAACAGCTACAAGCGTCCACAGCTTCTCGATGCTCAGCAGTACATGATGATCATGGATGAGCAGAACTTTGTTGGCTCAGGTAAAACTACAACTTGGGAAGATTACGTGCCAGCTGACATCCTCAAGAAAGTTAAAGAAGGATGGAAAGGTACTGACTGGTGGGATTTGTTTATGAACGAAAATGCTCAACAGCAAAACCACTCACTCACTTTGACTGGTGGTACAGATCGTTCTAAGTTTGCATTGTCTTACACATATACTGGCAATGAGGGTATTATGGGTGCAGACATGGCTTCTTACTACAAACGCCACACTATCCGTCTCAATAGCGATCATGTTCTTCTCAAAGCTAAAGATTTTGACGCTATCACAATTGGTGAGAACATTTCGTTGACATACAACAAGAGCCATGACTTAGCTGAGGATGGTATGTACTGGAGCTACATTCACAGTTTGCTTCAAACTACGCCACTTCTCCCGCAGTATGATGATAACGGCAATCCATATATAGCACAAAATCTTGATGGTTCTACCGCATATCAAGAAGGGTGGATGACATCTATGTTTAACAACCCATGGGAGAATCTTACTAAGGGTGGTTTCAACTCTATGGCAGAAAGCCGAAATTTGAATGTTGGTGCTACAGCATTCATCACAATCCAACCTATCAAGGGTCTTAAATTCCGTTCACAGTTCAACTATAGCTGGGGCGCAGGTGCATACCGTAGCTATGGAGAGCCACGTTCTCCATCGCCTGGTACAGGTACAGTTAGTTCATATAGTGTAAGTCAAAGTACTTGGATGAGCTCTAACCGTTCTATCGAGAATACACTTACATATGATCTGCCTACTATCGCGGGAAACAAAATCAGCGCAATGATTGGTCAATCATTCCAAAGCACAGGTTGGGGAACTAACCTTTCTGGTTCTAACAAGGTTAAGTACGGAGAGCAGCTTGCAACACTTAAGAATTGGAATTCTGCATATTTGTCAAACATTAAGCTTGCATCTGTTACAGACGCATCTCTCACAGGCAAACCAAACGATGAGGAGTATCTTGCATCATGGTTCGGTCGTGTAAACTGGGACTTGGACGAAAAGTATATGGCAACCGTAACTGTACGTTATGATGGTTCAAGTGTATTCTCAGAAGGAAAACGTTGGGGTTTATTCCCATCAGTATCTGCAGGTTGGGTGATGTCAAGTGAAAGCTTTATGGAGAATGCACAGGGTATTGTTGATTTCTTCAAGATTCGTGCATCTTGGGGTCAGAATGGTAACAACTCTATTCCTAAATACCAGTATCTTGCAACAATCGCACAGTCTGGCGAGTCATTTGACAATGGTTACAAGTTTGCCGATGATATGACATCATCTGTAGCTGGTATTCCTAATGTAGGTGCATACGCAAATATCGTTCCTAACTTTGATCTCACATGGGAGACTTCAGAGCAGCTCGACCTCGGTTTTGATGCTCGTTTCCTTGATAGCCGTTTGAGCGCAACATTTGACTGGTATAAGAAGACTACAAAAGACTGGCTTATCACTGCTCCTATGGTTGCAATTCAAGGTACTAACCCAGCATATATGAATGGTGGTGACGTGGAGAACACTGGTATTGAGCTTTCTCTTGGTTGGAATGATCGTATTAATGCCGATTTCAGCTATAACGTAAGTGTGAACTTTGCAACAAACAAGAACGAAGTAACACGTATTGCAAATCAAAATGGTTACCTCAATGGTCCTGGTGGTATTCTTTCTCAGGGTACTGAGTATATCTATCGTGCACAAGTTGGTAAACCAATTGGTTACTTCTATGGTATGTCATACAGCGGTATCTGGCAAAACCAGGCTCAGATTGATGCAGCTCGCGCTGCTGGTAAGACAGTTCTTGATGACGCACAACCAGGTGACTGTATCTGGGATGACTGGAACAACGATGGTGTGATTACATACGCAGAAGGCGACAACTGTGACCGTCATGAGATAGGTAATCCTAACCCAGACGTAACTCTTGGTATCAACTTGGGTGTTAATTTCAAGGGAATCGACTTCTCTGTAAACGGTGCTGGTGCATTCGGTATGCAGATTATGCGTTCTTATCGTTCATATGGTGATACTCCATATCAGAACTACGACTCAACTATCTTAGGTCGTTGGCATGGTGAAGGCACTTCAAATAGTCAGCCAAAACTTTCTCCGAGCGGTCATAGCAACACAATTTGGGTTTCTAACCGCTACATGGAAGATGCAGATTACTTCAAGATTAAGACCGTTACTCTCGGTTATGATCTCAAGTCAGTTTGGAAGAACTGCCCACTTCAGCAGCTCCGTTTCTATGCTCAGGTTCAGAACCTCTACACATTCACAGGTTACACTGGTCTCGATCCTGAAGTTGGTTCATCAGGTGGTTCAGATTCTTGGGCATCTGGTATCGACCTTGGTTTGTACCCACCTTCACGCACATGGACAGTAGGTGCAAGCATCAAATTCTAATCGGATAAAAAGTTATGAAGAAATATATATTTGCAACAGCAGCTGTTTTTTCTGCAGCTTTATTCACAGCTTGCGACGACATGCTGGATACAGATCCACGTGTTACCGAGATGACGCAAGCAACTTTCCCAGGTAAGCCTGCGGATGTAGAAGCTTTGAATACTGCTACCTACAGCATTATGAATGTTATGGGCGGTGGTGACTCCGATTCTTCTAACCCATTCTACTTTTGGGAAATCATGTCGGACAACTGCTACGGTAGTGGTGGTTTGCAGGATAACAAGGTGAAATCACTTCATCACCTTGTAGAGATGAATGTAAACCAGTTCGAAGAGCCATTCAGACTCTGCTATGGTGGTATCTCACGAGCTAACAACCAGATTGAGACTATCGATAATGTACCTTGGACTGCTGCTCAAAAAGCACAGCGCAACCAACTTCTTGGTGAAGGTTACTTTATGCGTGGTTTCTATACACTCCTCCTCACTCAGTTGTTTGGAGATGTACCTTTGATTACATCAACAACGCTTACTCCTGAGATGGAAAAGCAAGTTAGTGCAGAGGAAGTTATCTACCCACAGATTCTCTCAGACTTTGTTTCTGGTATGACTCTTATGGGTACTACCAAAAGTTCAGGTCATGCTAACAAGTTTGTTGCTGAGGGATATATTGCTCGCGCATATATGTTCTGGGCAGGTTTCTATAAAGGTGTAGGTGACCTTTCAACAGGTTCTGCTCCTGAAATGAATCTCGTTGCACAAGAGGGCTGCGATAAGGCTTCTATTTCGAAAGAGGATGTTGTTGCATATCTTAAAGATGTAGTTGCTAATGGTGGTTACCAACTTTGTGAAGATTATCGTTCACTTTGGCAGTACTCAAACAGTCTTCTTTGGGATGAAGCGCATGATGCTGAAGATGGTGTAAGCAATAAAGAGGGTACTCATGCATATAAATTCATTGCTGATATGAAGCGTGAGAACTGCTTCGACCAACCAGGTATGGGTAACGGCAACACAGAAGAGATGTTCCAGATTCAGTTTATGAATGCGTCTAAGTGGTCTATTGGAGACGGAAACTACTCGCATTCACGTCAGTACACTAACTATATCTGTGTATTCTGGGGTCTTCGTAACGGTAAGAGTGCCAACAATGGTAAGCGTGATTGCACCTATCCATTCAACCAAGGTTGGGGTCAAGGAACTCCTTCATGCAACATTTGGGACGATTGGTCTAATGCTGAGAACGAGGGCGATTACACTGATATACGCAAACTTGCTTCTATGACCGACAATGACAATGAGTTCCCAGGTTACACATATGAACCTGACGACTGTGAAGAGTCTGGTCACAATGTTAAGAAGTACATCGGTGTGAATCTTGATGCTTCACAAGCAGATAATGACACATGGTGGAGCATGGCCCCAGGTTATACATCAAGTTCTCTTGACAACAAGATGCAGGGTGACCACTTCAATGATTTCTATTTGATGCGTTATCCTGATGTTCTCTTGATGCTTTCTGAGCTCACTGGTGATGTTCAGTACATGAATCAGGTTCAGGCTCGCGCTGGCGTACCTTTGACAAAGGCTTACTCTTTGAAAGCACTTCAGGACGAGCGTCGTTGGGAGTTCGCATTTGAAGCACTTCGTTTTAATGATATGCGTCGTTGGACAGGTAAGGGTTGTTCAAACAGCACCTATGCACCTGATGCTCTCCAGGCACAGTCTGGTAAGATGGTTATCTGCTTGGGTGACAAGTCAAATAAGCGTGCAATGGCACACATGACCTGTTCATGGACAGAGCGTTACAAGGCAACTGATGGTTTCTTGTCTAAACCTCAGTCTCAGATTACTCTTATGAATGGTAATTTGGAGCAGAACCCAGGATGGGATGCTGCTGACTCTAAGACGCAATATAAGGTAATTTATTAATAATTGATTTAACGATAAAATCAATATGAATAAGATATTTTTATTTCTTGCTGCAATGTGTATGCTTGTTGCATGTGACCCTGTTTCAGAGGACATCAGCAACGATGGTAATATCACATTGGATCAGCTAAAGCAACAGTCTTCTGTCTCTTTGAAAGGCAATGAGATTTTCTGTACGACTTCAGCTCCTGTCAATGCGAAATGGACTATTGACGACAAGGATTTCTTAGGAAATTATGCTTGGAAGAAGACAAAGCTTGGTGAGCACAATGTACTTTTAACAGCTCTTTGTGCAGATGGTACGATTCTCACAAACAATTATCCTCTGACTGTTACTGAAATCACTAATCCACTTGAAAAATTCTACATATATGGTGGACCTGATAGACCTGAAGATCAGCCATTCAGTCCTGGTGCATGGGATGCAGGTGCTATGCGTTTCAGTAGTACTGAGGGTAAGTATTTCCCAACAATTGATGATGCTATCTACTTTGGCAAAAAGACTTTGATTTTTGACATTTCAGATGCTACAGATGATTGCTATGGTCGTGTCATGAATGGTTGGTGGTCTGCACGCTATGATGACGATATAGATGTTCATTTCACAAATGGTTTGTGGGAACTTCCTATCACCGATAAAATGGCAAATGAATGTGCTAAGGGTGGTGAAGGTAGAGACCTTGACCTTATGATTACATCTGGTAGTTGTACTATCAATTCTGTTTACTATGAGGAATAATAATTCCTTAATGGTATGATTTTATTGGGTTGACTCAATCAAATGAGTCAACCCTTTTATATGATTTTTAAATAATAATGAATAGCAAGATTTCAAAATACTTACACTATTTAAGTTTACTGATATTTGTTGCTTTTGCCGTATTGCTTCTATACATCAACCGCGAAGTTTTATATACGGCTCACGATCGCTCTGAATTTCTTTTCGGAGCAACCTTTTTTAAAATTATTATGCTCAAGCCCTTTGGCTTGATTCAATATGTTGGTGCATGGCTGACGCAACTTTTCTATAGTCCGGCGATAGGAGCATGTGCTTTGGGATTAATATGGACATGCATCTTCTATGTAGGAGCAAAGGCCTTTCGTTTAAAAGGTAATGCTTCAGCTTTAATGATTCTGCCAATTGCTTGTCTCCTTACCGCTGTTGTTGACTTAGGCTATTGGATTTATGTTTTTACTATAAGAGGCTATTTCTTTTCGCAGTCGGTAGGCTATCTCATGATGGTCACCCTTCTTTGGGCTGCACGTTGCACACCTCGCAAATGGCACCTGCTTTGGTATCTGTTTGCCGTCTGTTCATACCCCGTTCTTGGTTGGTTTGCCCTGCTTTTTATTGTATGCTTGGCTCTGACAGAAAAACCATCATGGAGTGAGCTTGTCGGCTTACTTCTCCTTTTTACAACAACAATCATCTGGAGAAGATTGCTATATTCTAATATTAAATTTGAAGAAATTTCGCTCGCGGGTTTCCCTATCTTTGAAATACCATCGAGTAGGAGTGATTTCCTCTCTGTTCCGTTCTGGGTACTTGGCGCGCTCTCTATACTTTTCGTACTATTTAGTCGTTTTTTGACAAAGTGGTATGTTTCAATATTATGTTCACTTATCGGTATTGCTTTTACATTGTCGCTTTCGTTCTATGACAAAAACTATATCGACGAGATGCGTATGGTGCGATGTGCAGAGAAAGAAAATTGGAAGGAAGTTCTTAATATTGCTATTGGAAATCCCAAACCAACTATTTCAATGGTTATGCTTAAGAATGTTGCCCTGATGAATGAAGGTGGATTACTTGACATTTCATTCAAGATGGGTAATGATACATATCCTATATCCAATCCTGATTCTATACCGGTTAGTTTTCTTGAAATCGCTTCGCCTGTGGTATATTATAACTATGGCTTGGTAAATGAGAGTTTCCGTTTAGCTTTTGAATGTGCAGTGCAATCAGGTTTTTCTCCATGCTATCTAAAAATGCTTTTGAGTTGTGCAACTGCCAATGGCGAGACTGAACTCGTCAATCGATATGAAGCCCATTTAAAGAATCAATTATTCTATTCTGATTGGCAACCAAATCCAATGAATAAGAATATTAAGGAATTGCATAATTCATATCCAGATGAACTCACTGGCGTTGAGAATAGTGATAGTTATCTTGTTAATAGTCTTAGTCTTTGGTACGATGCCGATAGCAAATTAGCGTCGGAACAAGCATTGTTCTATTCGATGATGCGTTGTGATTCTCGTCGTTTTTGGGCATCTTTAAGAAACTATATAAAATTTCACACTAACGAGGTTTTTCCTTTGCATGCGATGGAGGCCTATATAATGTATTTTGACAAGGCTCCTGAGGAGAAAAAGATGAAGTTGCCTGTCAGTCAGGATGTTTATGACCACTACAATAAGTTTTGGACAACTCTCGAAACGCTTATAAAGAGTGGTATGGATAGGAACAAAATCCCCGAACAAATGCGTAGTGAATTTGGAGATACATATTGGTATTACAATGTTTTTAGACGAAAAATTTATAAGTGATGATAAAACAAATCTATTCATATAGCCTTTCACTGGCGATTTCATTAATGCTCTTTGCATCGTGTGTGTCACATCCTGATGTGCCATCATCACATAGGGAGTGTCAGGAGTTGCCTGCGATATTTCCAGATTATTGCGACGTTACAGTGCCTTGCAATATAGCTCCTCTCAACTTCATGCTTCCTGCTAATGAGTATTCAAAGTGTGTGGCTCGCATAACCACGCCTGATGGTGTGCAGCAGACATACGGCAAGGGAGTGAAAGTACAAATCCCAATTTCGGAGTGGCGGGATATGCTCAATGTCTCTAAGGGAAAGAGTCTGAAGGTGGAGGTGTGGGGTGAGAAAGATGGTGAATGGCTTTCGTTCGCTCCTTTCGATATACGTATATCAAACGATTCTATCGACGAATATATCTCGTATCGTCTCATTGAGCCTACATACGTTGCATGGGCATATATGGAGATTGCTCAGCGTAACCTCTCATCTTTTGAAGAGTCGCAGATTTTCAATAATGAGATTACCAGCAATGACAAAACAATTGGTCAGTGCATCAACTGTCACTCCTATCAGAACTATAAGACCGACAATATGCTCTTTCATGTTCGTCTGTCCAATAGCGGAACTGTCATTGTGAACGATGGTAAGATATCAAGGGTAAATCTGAAACGTGACTACACCATATCCTCTGGCGTCTATCCCTCATGGCATCCTACAGCTAAGTTGATAGCATTCTCCACCAATCTGACTCGTCAGGCTTTTCATACTCAGAACCTCAATAAGATAGAGGTTTATGACCTTGAGAGCGATTTGATTCTATATGATGTTGTGACAGACTCGGTGAGCGTGGTAAGCAACGACCCTGATCTGTTGGAGGTCTATCCGACATGGTCGGCTGATGGTAATTATCTATACTATTGTAAATCAGTTCCTCTTCCTGAGGAGTTGCGAGGCGAGGGTAATGATATTCGAACAACATATCAGAAGGTGCAGTATAACCTCTATCGTAAATCGTTTGATGTGACAACGCACAATTTTGGTGAAGAGGAGTTGGTCTATGATGCTGCATCGCAGGACAAGAGCGTTACAGTGCCACGTGTCAGTCCTGATGGTCGGTTCATAATGTTTGCACAGGGACAATATGGCTGTTTCCATACACGTCATAGCGATTCAGATGTCTATTGCATGCCACTTGAAGAAGGGGAAGCTACAGCTGAAAGTCTTACCTTATTCAATAGTGAGGGTTATGCAGATACCTATCCAAGCTGGTCAAGCAATGGAAAATGGATTATGTGTTCGAGTCGTAGATATGATGGCACTTATAGTCGTCTTTATATCTCGCATTTTACCGATGGAAAGGTTACTAAGCCATTTCTTCTTCCACAGGAAGACCCTGAAGAGAATACATTTCGTTTGAAGTGTTACAATAGACCAGAGTTCATGATTGAACCAGTCACGATAAGTGTCGAAGAGTTTAGCAGGGTCTTTCCAGATTAAAGCGATAGAATGAAACAACTTAGATGGGCTTTTGCTCTTGCCTCACTTCTTTTTGGCGTTGCCGTCCTGCTATTCTTTGCGCTGGCATATCCGCATCATCTCCATTTTCAGGAGCAGTATCAGCTATTTCTATTCGAGAAGGGGTATGTCATTGATGTGATGTCGGTTCCTGGGGGATTGGCAGATTTGATAGGGAGGTTTCTCACGCAGTTTTTCCTCTTTGCATGGGTCGGAGCAACTATCATTGCTGTTGTTTTGGTGGGTGTTCAACTATTGACATATCGTTTGTTGCGCACAACCAAGAGTGAGCCATTCTCATATATTCTCAGTTTTATTCCTGCGGTTCTCGGTTGTTGTTTTCTCTGTGACGACAGTGCGTTGATGACGGCTCCAATAGCATTGTTATTAATCTTGGTGATATCGTTACTCATTAGACTTGTCGAAAAGGAGATGCTCAGGCATTTACTTATGCTTGTTTCGATATTTGTCATCTATATGATGTGTGGAGCATTTGTCATTCCCTACGCTATTCTTATGGTGATTGAGGAGAGACAGAAATGTAGTTCGTCGAGGTTGCTTCCACTGACGTGTGTGTTGTTACTTTTAGCGTTGTCAGTGCCAGTGATATGGCATCGTTTTGTTCATCTATCACTTGAGCAATTCTATGTCGGACCTCATTACTATCGTCTGTCAGATGAATTCTCTTGGTGGGCATGGGGTGCAATGGTAGTAGTGCCATTGATTATGCTTTTGCCACAGTGGATACGAGAGTGGAGAGCTCGTCGCCCCATCCCTGTATTCATTACATTATGGCTTGTGATGATGGTTGTGGGTGTTGTAATGGTTGGACGAGTTCAGTCGCAGGCTCAGGAGAACGTTATGGCATACGATTTCATGGCACGTAATGCGCAGTGGAATCGCATCATACAGAAAGCACAGAAACAAGCGCCGAAGAATCAGGTGGCAGCCGTTGCTCTCAATTTGGCACTCGCACAGCGTGGTTTACTAACAGAACATATATTCGATTTTCCTCAGAATGGTATAGCTGGATTATTGCCACGATTTACAAGCGATTATGTTTCGCCACTTGTCACCTCTGAGGTGCTCTACCGTTTGGGAATGATTAACTCGGCGCAGCGTTTTGTCTTTGAGGCCCAGGAGGCAATTCCCGATTTCCAGAAGAGCGCAAGGTGCTACAAGCGTTTGGCAGAGACAAATATCATCAATGGTGCGTATGACGTAGCACGTAAATACCTCATTTCATTGCAACATACGTTGTTTTATAGGTCGTGGGCAACAGCGACTTTGGCGTTGATTGATGATGATGCAGCGGTAAATGCTCATCCTGAATATGGCACTCTTCGTCGTTGCAGAAGTAATCAGAATTATTTCTTTGGAGGAAATGAGTTGAGTCAGATTCTTGCAAGACAACTGGAGTCGAATCCAGAAAATAGAATGGCCTTTGACTACCTCATGGCATCGTGTATGCTTGAAAAGGAACTTGATAAACTTGAGAAATACTATGGCGTACCAGCGCAAGGGAAGATTATTTCGAATTACGTGCAGCAGGCGCTATTGCTCAAGTGGAGTCAGGATTATAAGAATGCAGAAGCTGTTCCTCCTTTTTTTCAGCCTGAAATGGTACAGGGCTTGAATGATTTCTATTCAGCCTTGCAGTTTTCAAATGGGAACCCGAAACTGGTCCAAAAGAGATTTGCTAACACCTATTGGTCGTATTACTTTTTTCAAAAATGAGAAAGACTTTAATATATATACCTCTTTTTTTGATGACAATTCTTTCAGCATGCTCTGAAAGAGTCGATAATGCGAAGAGTGAGGCAACGTTGCCCGAAATATTTCCAGAATATGTAGGCGTTACTATTCCAGTCGGGATAGCACCATTGAATTTCTGCATGGCAGATCGTTCGGTTCGGATAGTAGATGCAGTTGTCACTGATAGTCACGGGAATAAGTTACACGGTCAAGGCGTAGAGACGACAGGATTCGATATTGATGAGTGGCATAAGTTGTTAGAGCAGAATGCAGGCGATTCGATTGTCGTTAATGTTTCAGCTAAGTATGATGACGGCTGGCACAGTTATAAACCCTTCTCGATTTATGTCAGTCGCGATGAAATGGATTATGGTGTGGTTTATCGCCGACTGGAGCCGGGTTATGAGGTATATAGTAAGATGGGTATTTATGAGAGAGATTTATCGACATTCGACGAGACGGCATTGATTGAAAATACGCAGTTTAGTGGGTGTGTGAATTGTCATAGTTTTAACCGTTGCTCACCGACGAATATGAGTCTGCACATACGCGGGAAGCATGGTGCTACGCTGTTGCGGCTTGATGGGAATATGGCGGCATATAATACAGCCAAGTCAGGCAATCTTGGTTCGTGTGTCTATCCCTATTGGCATCCCGACGGTCGGTTTATAATATATAGCACGAATGTAACTCAACAGGTGTTTCATGTATGTGATTCCAATCGCATTGAGGTCTATGATCAGGCATCCGACCTGTTGCTCTACGACACCGAAAAGAATGAATTGACCAAATGTCCGTTGATTGCTAAAGACTCTATCATGGAGACTTTCCCTGCATTTTCAGCTGATGGAAAGAAATTATTTTTCGTGCAGGCAACAGAACTTCCTGCTGACAGCAGAGAGTTGCAGCAGATACGCTATAATCTCTGTAGTATATCGTTTGATACTGCGACTGGAACGTTCGGCGATAAGGTTGATACACTCTTTATGGCAGAGACGTTGAACCAATCGGTGACCATGCCACGACCATCATACGATGGACGTTTTCTGATGTTCACGCTTGCAGATTATGGGCAGTTCCCGATATGGCATCATGAGGCCGACCTCTATATGGTTCCTATAGGGGATTTACAAAAACCAATCGACGATATTGAGCAGTATCGTATGCGAGCTGTAAACTCAGACGATACGGAGAGTTTTCACAACTGGAGCAGCAACAGTCGTTGGATAGTCTTCTCAAGTCGCAGAGACGACGGACTTTTCACACGATTATATTTTTCGCATATCGACGAAGAGGGAAACGACAGTAAACCCTTCTTACTTCCCCAAGCCAATCCGAGACGTTATTACGACGAACTATTCATGAGTTACAACGTGCCAGATTTCGTGACGACGGAAGTCAATTTTGACGATGTGAGGGCAGAGAGTCTCATCAATTCGCCAGAGCGCATCCCAATGAAGTAGCTGCCTACCCTAAAGAGGAGAGGTCATAGCTGTGTCATGTGGGGTATGTCGAGTTTATCTAATCCCATGTTATTATTGCAGACTCTTCTATAACCTGCGATATAGGGACGCCCTCTATCTTAAGTTCTGTCCAGATACACGTTGGGTCTTCAAAAGAAGCTAACAGCTCACCAGCAGATGCAGTATTAGGACCAGATTTGTTTACTCCAGCCTTCGTAAATTCGCATGAGCCGTCCCAATCAGGATCAAGGAATATTCGGCGTACTTCTATTGGATCTTTCTCGGTCTCAATAGTATAGAAGTTTTCGTCTTTTATCCAGTAGAATAGGATGTTGAATCCTACAATCTCTATACAGTGGCGAAAAATCGTTTCAGGATAATCAGATAATGCTTCTTCTCTAAGCATATCTGGCCAGCCAAGTTCGTCTTCAGTTAATCTGACATCTCCGTTAACACCTGTTTTCCAAAAATGTTCTTTTATTACTTTTTGGTTCATTGCTTTAGATACTTTGGTTATACTTCAGCGCTACATGCAAGAGCCTTCTATCCCTGTCACTTAAGTTGTGAGAGTTGTGGCTATCATGCTTTTTACGTCCAACTTGATTATTATTCCAATAGTGAGCATGAGGTGTTTCATTGTCTTTAAAATCAACGCTTTTTACTAATTTGTGGTTGCGAAAATAGTAAATATGCTCGATTCTTTTGTTCTCTTTCGAATACGCATAATAAGTTGTATTAGACGTATTTGAATAGGTAGTAGTTGGATTATTATTGAACTTATCACACTGAATAATCTTAATGTTATTCAATGAACCGATACAAGAATAGTTACGTTTTTCTATTGGGATCCCACCACTTCTGCCGTAGTTTGAATCAAATGCGCCTCTTGCTCCCATGACTTCGTGCTCTTACAAATCGATTATGTTTAACTTGACATATATGAAGTTGCTTTGGAAACCACTTCATAAGTGAATCATTTATATCACCGTATAAGACAACCGCTTCTGGCGAGAGTCGCTTCAGCATCTCGCCAAAACCTAGTTTAAAATACATTCTTGAACGTTCGTCTCTTAATGTGCCAATTGTAGAAATAAGCACAGCACCGCCTTTCCCATAACCATCAAAACAGAATTCATACGACTCTTTTGAACTCCACGATGGGGATGGTATTATCTTTATTTCAGATTCTTGCATTCTGTAAGCAAGAGCATGATTGCGATATGTGTTTGCAATCTGTACAGCGAGCGGGTATTCGAGCTTTAATGAAAAGTCTGGTTCTCCTACACAATGAAATTTTGAAAATGTAGAAGAATACCTATTATAGTTATTCCAAACTCTTTCCAAAAATAAGTCATCATCAAAACTCGCAAGCCCACAAGAATAATCTTTAGTCGTTGTACACTCGCTGTATGTAATAAAACTATTCGGAATAGAGTCATAGTATGGTTTTAGTCTGGGAATACCATATTTCCCAGAAAGTATTGCTCCTGAGTACAAGCCAAGACCAAAAAACGATCCCTTAACAATATTGCTGACTTTTTCTTGTTTTTTATTGCAATCAGTAGTATATTCAAAAGGATTAAATAGTTCTAATTGTATCATATTTTTATATGTAATTAAAAAAACAATTAAGAGTCGATATTTTGGGCAAACTGTGCTTTAGAACAAAATTTCAGTAAATTTGCAATGATTATAGAGGCACGCGCCCAAGCTTTTGTGAGACTAAAGGTCTGCAATCGACTAAGCAAACCTCTGCTCCTCGTGTTATTTCGTAGGTAGCACGAGGATTTTTCGTCTCCAACTATTATGTCTGGTTCTTCATTATGTTCATTTTTAAGTTATTGTATTTCTCGAGATTTGTCGGACTTAAACATATACATACCAGTATCATGCGAAATTCGTCCAAGGACAATCCATTTGTTTAACCCCTTTTTCTTTGCCCATGCAGAATACTTCTGTTGAATCAGATGGGGAATCATAAGAACTTCCGGAGCATCTTGCCATATGCTATCTGGAAGTAGTACTTGTGATGCATAATTGTTTGCTTCACGCTCCTCTTTAGTGTTAAGTTCGTCATCGTCTATAATAGTAACTCTTTCACCATCGCCTTCAATGTGCATTTTTAAATGTCCCACTTCATGTAGAACTGCAAAGGCCATATTGTCTATCCTGTTGTATCTCTTGGTAATAACAATAGATGGTTGACCATTGAAAATAAAAGAATAACCATCGATTGACGCTCGTTCTACCTTTGGTACAATGCAAAACTTAATCCCGTAATCAGAAAATTTTCTGGCAACTCGATTAATTGTGTTATAGTTATCATTGAAAATTTCAGACAATTCATTTGATAGCTGGTCAAGTCGAGTCTTGTCGTATTTTGCCATTGGTGTAGGTTGCTTTTCTGCTTCATACTGAGCCAGTAGGGACCATGTGGAAATCATGCGATTATCCAGTCCTGTTTTTTCAGACTTTCTGAAATAGCCGTATGCTCTATGTGCTTGTTCGGTAGGTGAAGTAAAACGTAGATAGCTCTTGCAGAATTGTAATTTCTCGCTCGATGATTGACACATAATACCAAGGTGTCTAAAGATGACCCTCATATCGTAAATCTCATTGTACTCTCTGAGTTCCATTTCAGCATTATGTTCTGCGATATCCTTGATTTGAGCAGACTTCTTCTTGTAATTAAATGTTGCTTGCAGTTGAATGATGTGTGCAGCAGGAATGCCTAAGACGTCTGCTATCGTCTCAGCCATTTGGTCAGAGATATTCCTATTGCCTTTAAGAATCTCGGATAAATGAGATTGTTGTATGGCAATTCTCTCGGCGAAATCCTTCTGCTTTATTCCGCGAGCTCTCAGTTCCATCTTAATAATGAACCCTGGATGCACATTGTCAAGCACATTAAATGCTTCTTTCTTTGCCATTGTCATTTAATAATTAAATCATTAATTATGATGAGAGTCCCATTATCTTTTTCGGTAAAGTATAACTCTCCTGAAACTCCAGTTGTCTCTAATTTGACAGAGCTATATTTATCGTTTCTGTCATATCGTAGCCAATGGTAGTTCTCAAGCTCTATCACATTGCCTATTACTTTAAGGATTGCCTTAAACGCTAAAAGAACTTTCATGAATACTATCTTATTCCTGATATTCTTATATGTGTCACTCTTGCAACCCGATACAAGTCTCTCAATGTCTTTATTATTATAATAAATTTTCACCATTTTTCTCATTTGCTACAAAGGTACGAGTCTCTTTTGAAATTACCAAATTTTTTCAAATATGATTTGTAGAATTTTTGAAATTAATTACCAAATATTTGGGAATTTGTCTCATCAATTCGCCTGAGCGCATCCCAATGAAGTAGCTGCCTGCCCAAAAAGGAGAGGTCATAACTGTGTCATGTGGGATATGTCGAGTTTGATAGCCTCAGCTGCTTTCTGTTTCTTTTCGTCAACAACTTTGACGTAGATTTGTGTAGTTTTTACGTTTGTGTGGCCAAGCATTTTACTGACTGTGTATATGTCTGTCCCGTTAGTCAACTGGAGTGTTGCAAAGGTGTGGCGGAAACAATGGAATGTGATGTGACGACTAATTCCTGCTCGTTTCATCCACCTGTCAATAGTGCGCATTATCCAAGAGGTGTCTTGAAGTCCTTCAAAGACAAGTTTGTTGTCTTTCTCACGTTCCCCGCATAGCATGAAGGCAGTCTTATTGATGGGCATATATTCAACACCCTTAGTCTTTTGTTGAGTGAAGTAGATGGAATATTTGCCATTCTCTTCACGTATTTCTGACCATTTGAGTTTCTGAATATCGCAATGACGCAAGCCCGTGAGAGCTGAGAAGAGCGCAGCTCGTTTCACGACAGGTTTGTCGCAGTGGCATTCAGATAGCTTCTCGAGTTCGACCTCAGTTAGGTACTCACGATGAGTCTCTTGATTTTTGATACCCATCACTTTTGCTGCGATGTCTTCAGCAAGAAATCCATTCTTGTATGCACGTGAAAGAACACTCTTGAATACCGTAAAATATATTGCAGCGGTATTTCGAGCAATATAACCATGTCGAAAGCCTCCTAATGGAGCTTTCAGAAGATATGAGCGAAATTTTTCTACGAATGGTATATCTATCTCGGCGAAGGTGAGCTGTTTCTTATGTATGAACTGCTTCAGGACTTCGCGTGTTCTGTTCCATACAGTAATAGTTGCATCTGAACTATTAGAGTGTAGTTGATTATTGAGATTGTCGAAGAAGTCAAAGAATGATTCGTTATTTTTTTTCATGTGAAGAGGTATGTTGTAGAGCGATTCGCAGTCGTATTCATATTGTCTGAGTTTGCGAATCTCGTCGGCATAGCGGCACGACTCTTTGTCGATTTCTGATTTGCATTGTATGATTCCATTCGTATCCCTTTTGGGATGGCGGTGGATTTTATTTACATTTTCCCATATTGGGGTTGTGATAGTTCTCTTAATATACTCGCGTAATCTGAGAGGCTTTTCATCATTTCCTAAAAAGATGGGGTATGACTCTATGTAAAGATACCACCGATTAGATTTGTCCGATTTTCGAAGGCGCACAGAAACCTTTGTGTGGGTAAGCGTTTTTTTCATTTTTGCATATTTTAGTTGTTATGCAACCTTATTACGAATGCGAGTGGGGGGGTGTTAATCCTACTTTGTCGCTTCGCTCCGAAGTTTTTCGCTTCGCTCAAGGGAACTCCTCACGTTCGGAAAAGCTAAAGCGAGCTTTGCTTTTCTCTCACTTAATCGTACTTTG
>JABUTU010000049.1 GCA_021443545.1 Marinilabiliaceae bacterium
AGCGCAGTTGGTAGCGCACTACGTTCGGGACGTAGGGGTCGGGCGTTCGAGTCGCCTCACCCCGACAAAGGTTTAGGGTGTGTGTCTTATTTTCAGGACACACACTTTTTATCATAGCGGCTCATGGATTAAAAACTACTATTTTGTTTGCCAAACAATTTTTTTCTGTATCTTTGAAATCGCATAATGATATAACGCCACAATCGTTATTAATACAAACAATACAAAACACAAATCACTTATGATTGGACCTGTAATACTTATAGCCATAATAATAGTAGGTTTGGCTATTCTGCTCTATTATGTACCAATTGTGCTATGGTTCTCAGCCATAGTATCAGGAGTACACATCTCACTCATCCAGTTGGTACTCATGCGAATACGTAAGGTACCCCCATCAATAATAGTTCAGGCTATGATTGAGGCTCACAAAGCAGGTCTTGAGAAGATTCGTCGAGATGAGCTCGAAGCTCACTTCCTCGCAGGAGGTCATGTTCGTAACGTCGTACATGCCCTTGTATCAGCCAACAAGGCCAACATCAATCTGACATTCCAGATGGCCACAGCGATAGACCTCGCTGGTCGTGACGTCTTCCAGGCTGTTCAGATGTCCGTCAACCCCAAGGTTATTGACACACCTCCAGTAACTGCCGTAGCAAAAGATGGTATTCAGCTCATTGCAAAAGCCCGTGTCACTGTTCGTGCTAACATCAGACAACTTGTAGGAGGTGCTGGCGAAGAGACTGTACTCGCTCGCGTTGGTGAAGGTATCGTATCAAGCATCGGTTCATCTGACTCTCATAAGACTGTGCTTGAGAATCCCGACAGCATATCAAAAGTCGTTCTTGACAAAGGTCTCGATGCCGGAACAGCATTTGAAATTCTATCAATTGATATTGCAGACATCGACATAGGCAAGAATATTGGTGCAGGATTGCAGATGGACCAGGCTATTGCCGATAAAAACATTGCGCAGGCAAAAGCTGAGGAGCGCAGAGCAATGGCCGTAGCCCTCGAACAGGAGATGAAAGCCAAAGCACAAGAGGCAAGAGCTAAGGTTATCGAAGCTGAAGCTGAAGTGCCGAAAGCAATGGCAGAGGCCTTCCGCAACGGCAACCTTGGCATCATGGACTATGCTCGTTATCAGAATCTGCAGGCCGACACCTCCATGAGGGAGAGCATTGCTCATCCGAATGGAACGCCACGTCAAGAAAACAACAAAAAGAACTAAGGCATCGAAAGATGCTGACTGAACAGACGAATGCGAAGCAAACTCAGTGGCCTCGCATTCGTTTTTTTGAATCCTTTTGTTATTAATCAATACAGGGAAAAGCATGTACAACGAAATAACACTCTCGCTAAATCCTAAAGAGGCATATCTCATGTCGGCCGACGACCAATATGCCAAAGAGAGTCTATCAAAAAAATCTGACATTCCTCAACAAGAGATTAACCACATACGTCTTCTTAAACGCTCCGTCGACGCAAGAAGAAGTCGCTTTGGCATTCAGGTTTTGCTCACGTATGGCATATGGGCGGGAGAAGAACCAACGAAACCAACCATCAATCTTCCGGGATACAAAGATGTACACGATGCCGAACAGGTTATAGTTGTAGGTGCTGGTCCTGGCGGTTTATTTGCTGCTCTTCGACTGATTGAATTAGGTCTCTGCCCTATCGTTCTGGAAAGAGGTCAGGAGGTAAGCAAACGCAAGATTGATATAGCAAAGCTCTGCAGAAGTAATGAATTAGACCCTGAGAGCAATTACGCTTTTGGCGAAGGTGGTGCTGGCACTTTCTCTGATGGCAAATTATTCACAAGAAGCACAAAACGTGGCGATGTAAGCAAGATTCTTCAAGTATTCTGTCATCATGGTGCCTCCGAGAACATTCTGATAGATGCTCATCCACACATTGGAACCGACGTACTGCCGACGGTCATCAAGAATATGCGCGAAACGATAATCCAAAGTGGTGGTCATGTCTTGTTCGAACACAAAGTAACTGATATTCTCATTGAGAACGACCATATAACGGGAGTCGTAGTTAACGAAAATGATAATATATTATCTCGTAATGTCATCCTCGCCACTGGTCATTCTGCACGCGATATATACCACATGCTCGACAAAAAGAATATCCAACTTGAGAGCAAAACATGGGCTATGGGCGTCAGAGTCGAGCACCCTCAGGATTTGATTGACCAAATGCAGTACCACTCGAAAGAGGGGCGGGGCGACTACTTACCAGCTGCATCTTATTCGTTTGTCACTCAAGTGGAAGGACGAGGAGTCTACTCATTCTGCATGTGCCCAGGCGGATTCATAGTGCCTGCCATGACCTCCGGAGGGGAACAAGTGGTTAATGGAATGAGTCCATCTCATCGAGGTTCACCTTTTGCTAATTCAGGTATCGTCGTTGAAATTCATCCCGAAGATATTGGAGCTCTTCAAAACGAGGGGCCATTAGGAGCTCTGAAATATCAGGAACAACTCGAACGCATGGCATACGTTAATGGCGGTCATGGAATTGTTGCACCTGCTCAGTCTCTTGAAGACTTCGTTAAAGGACGTGTCTCAAGAGAGCTTCCTCCATGCTCTTATATACCAGGCGTCATATCATCACCTCTTCATTTCTGGTTACCAGAACACATTGGAATGCGACTACGCAGAGGTTTTTCGGACTTCGACAAACATGCAAAAGGATTTGTTACAAACGAAGCTTTGGTTGTCGGTGTAGAGAGCCGGACCTCATCGCCTGTACGCATTCCTCGCGACCCCGAATCGATGCAGCATCCTCAGATAAAAGGTTTATACCCTTGTGGCGAAGGTGCAGGCTACGCAGGAGGTATCGTCTCTTCCGCTATTGATGGAGAACTTTGCGCAGAAAAAATATTTGGAACAATATCTTAAAATATTAAAACAGTATTGGGGGTACGATAGTTTCAGGCCTCTACAGCCTGAGATTATTCAATCCATAGGCCAGGGAAGAGACACTCTGGCCCTCATGCCTACTGGCGGAGGAAAATCTCTAACATTTCAAGTCCCTGCTATGACTATGGAAGGTGTCTGTATCGTCATAACACCCCTGATAGCTCTTATGACAGACCAGGTCAGAGGATTACGTCAGCGAGGCATCATGGCATCCGCCCTTCACACAGGCATGCGATATGAAGAGATGATTGTGGCCATGGACAATGCCATTCTGGGCCACAACAAATTTCTCTATATATCCCCTGAAAGACTCTCATCTGAAATCTTTCGAATAAAACTGCGACAGATGGATGTGAGCATCCTCGTCGTTGATGAGGCTCATTGCATATCTCAATGGGGTCATGACTTTCGTCCCTCCTACCTGAACATTTCTCAATGTCTTGACGACATATATCCCGACAGACCTCCCATTCTCGCCCTTACTGCAACTGCAACGCCTGATGTTGTAAAAGATATAATGTCATCCCTTCAGTTTCGCGAAGAGAATGTTCTGAAAAAGAGTTTTGTACGCGACAATATAGCCTATATAGTAAAACAACGCGAAGCAAATGTATTAGACTCTGTCAAAAGACTTTTGGACATCTCTCAAGGAAGCACCATCATTTATGTCCGCACGAGGGGCGAGACAGCTTCTCTCGCCGCCGAACTTAACAATAGCGGATACTCAGCATTACCATACAATGCAGGTATGACGATGAAACAACGCAAAAACAACGAAGAGTCGTGGAAGAATAACATTACTCGCATCATGGTATGCACCTCTGCCTTCGGCATGGGCATTGACAAACCAGACGTGCGCATGGTGATACACACTGAACCGCCCGATACAATCGAGGCTTACTTTCAAGAGGCAGGACGCGCAGGACGTGACGGCATGAAGGCCTACGCAGTGCTTCTCTCCGACAGCAATTCCGACTCAACCAAAATCAAAAACCGCATAAGCAATGCATACCCTCCGAAAGATATCATCCTGAAGGTTTACAATGCTATTGGCGACTGCATGACGATTGGCGTCGAATCGGGAGAGGGTACGATTGACGAGATAGACCTATGGAAAATCGCCAAGACCCGTCATCTCTCAATGCTTCACATCCATAGTGCCCTTAAGATTCTCAGTCTTGCCGGCTACATTGAGTATGAGGAAGATGCAGATTTTCCTCCTCGTGTCATATTTACAATGGATGGACACGAACTTCTTAAAATCAGAGAGAAATATCCCGATTTAGATATTGTGATAACAGCACTGCTGCGCACATACGAGGGCCTATATACTGAGTATCGAATCATCGACGAGGAATTCTTATGTCTTAAATGCAATATACCTCATCAGGAGCTATACACCAGACTATTGGCTCTCAGCCGATTAGGAGTATTGATATATAATCCTCCCAAGCACGCATCTGTTGTTCGCTGGTTACGCGACAGGGTGGGTGATAAATATTTCTACATATCTAAGGAGGTCTACTCCGACCGCAAAGAGGATGCAGAGAGAAGAGCCGCGTCAATGCTTAAATACATATCTGACCGAAATACTTGCCGGAGTATCAGCCTCGTGCACTACTTCGGAGACTCAACGGCGACACCATGTGGGCACTGCGACGTATGTTCCGCCCTAAACGGAGGCAAAGTTGTAAGAAGGGTAACAGAAGAAGATATTAAAAGAGCTATGAAGCTGTTCAATGATGGGGACAAACACTCCCTTAGCGACCTATGCGCATTCGTCGGAAGCAATTCTCGGGAAACAATCGAATTAATAACAAATGCTCTACGACAACTCCTTGCTATAGGCTACATTGCTACGACAAAAGAGGAGGATGTCTACGTAAAATCCTCTTCGCATTCATGTTGATATACACACCAATGACTACAACCAAAACAACCTCGCGGTCGTCACACGAACGTATATCATAAAGATAACAGAAAGGCGTTTCGCAGAGTCACACCGCGAAACGCCCGACATATTATTATTACTCAATCTCTATTTCTTCACCTCTGAAACACTCTTGTCCCCTGGCTTAAAGAAGAGTCCCTTAGCTTTTTTATCAACCCTATACACCTTCATCTCAACCTTATTCCAATCAATCTTATCGGTGCTCTGCACCACACTTGCATGAGGGATTACAGAACCATCACGTACCAACATAACAACAGGTATCTGCGCTGTTTGTATAGTCTGCCAACCTGGTGTATACACCTTACCTGTCTGATAGTCGATCCATTTATCTCTTCCTGGCAGATATACTACACGTTCAGTTGCATTATCCTCAAAAATCGGTGCAACGAGAATATTTGTTCCGAACATATACTCGTCTTGTATATCCCACGCACCAGGGTCATCAGGGAACTCTAAGAGGAGAGCTCTAACCATAGGAAGTCCCCTATCACAACAATCTTTCGCCTGTGCATATACGTATGGCATAAGCTTGTACTTCATCTCTGCCACCTGACGGAAATAGTTGGTGAACTCCTTATTATAGAGCCATGGCTCTGTAGGAGGTGCGCCATGCACACGGGAGTGTGATGTAAGGAAACCAAAGGGCAACCAACGACGATATAGCTCTTCAGGTGTAGACTGGACAAATCCGCCAATATCATGGCTCCAAAAAGAGAAGCCTGAAAGACCGAACGAAAGACCTCCCCGAAGTGACGATGCCATAGCTTCATTTGTATTTGCTGCATCGCCTCCCCAGTGAAGAGGATAACGCTGTGAACCTGCCCAGGCACTGCGTGCCCAAATAATCTGCTCTTCAACACCATTTGTTGCCCCTGTAACCTCAGCTACAGCCTTGTTATAACGTAAAGGATATATATTATGCTCGTAAAGACCAGTTTTTCCTGAGGCATACAATCCATTGTTGAATGGCGCTGCCTCACCAAAATCAACCTTAATCGCACCGACACCAAGCTTTAACAATCCCGCCAGTTTATCCTGATACCACTTGACCGTCTGTAGATTTGAAAAATCAAGAACAACATCTTCGTATGGCAATGTTCCAGCCTGATTCTTCACAGCCATTCCATTATCGACCAACTCTTTGAAATATCTGTTCTTAGGTGTGAAATATGGCAGTTGCCACAAAGAGATATGAAAACCCTGCGACTTCAAATCGCTTATCATCTTTGCTGGATCTGAGAATCTGTCCGACGCAAACTTATAGTCGCACTGCCAGTCAACACCAAACCATCCTGTATCGAAATGAATCACATCAGACGGAATTTTATTATCTCTCAGACTATTTGCAACTGCCCTGCCCTCTTCTTCAGAAAAATATGTTATACGCGACATCCATGTTCCAAAACTCCATAGCGGTGGCAATGAAGGCTTTCCGACAAGAGATGTATACTCATCGAGGATTGTCTTAGGGTCTCCAAGGATAATAAACATATCCATCTGTTCATCTGCCATAAAGAGCTTTTGCGTCCCCACATAGGTAGCTCCAAAATCGCAAGTGACAGGTGCTGATGTGTGAAGGAAGACTCCATAACCTTTATTACTCATAAAGAAAGGCACTGGTTTATACATCATGTCGGTCTCAGGTCCCTGAGGGTCTGTAACAAAGAGATGCAACTTCTGTCCGACCTTATTGAGAGACGTGAACGATTCTCCACAACCATATATCTTTTCGCCTGGTTTCAGCGACAACATAGGTGCTATTGAACGGGAATTGTCACTGCCTCTCTTTATAAAACAGAATGGCAACGATTTGACCTGCGTCGTGTCGTTATCGAGCATATGACGCGTCTCCTGAATAACCCTTCCTCTTGCATCCCTGAGTTCAAAACGCAGAGGGTATTTCTGTATAGTGATAGAGCCTTTGGATGATGCATATGTCACAGCTTTAGCATCGTTACTCTTCAGCACCCATTTATCGCTGATTTCCGGTTGCTCCACCAGCATAACCTCATCCGAGGGGTTCTCTTTGGGACGGATATTGCTTGTATAGATACGAAGACGAAGTGTATTCTCTGTTACAAAATCAAGCGAGAAGTCAATACATGGATCGTTATCATAGGCTGGTGTTGGAAAATCTAACATCTGCAAATCAACTGGCCATGTCCCATTAGTATTAAAAGCCTGCCGTGGCACTATTGTGAAACGCTGCCACTTAATCTGTCCCTTGCCCGTTTTTGCATCAAACGATGCTATCGAATCGGCTGCAAAATAGGTATTGGACAAATCTGCAAAATCTGCACTTACATCGCGAGGCATATTAAGCAGATACGGCACACCACTACTGACTTGCGTCTGTGCCTGCGAAAACTGTATCACCAGTAAAACTGCGACCAGTAAAAAACTTTTCAATTTCATGCTATGTTATATTATTGGTTGTATTTGCAAAGATATTAAAAAGCTACTCTTCCCATCATCTCTGACAGGCCATAATAACCATATATCGTCTACCTGTCTACACTCTGTTTCTCGGTTCAAAAAGAATCAGCGTCTCCATATGGCGCACATGAGGGAACATATCCAACGGCTGCACTCTCTTCATCTCATAGCCTCCTTTTCGCCACTCCTCGACAGAACGCGGTATCTCATCTGTCCCACAAAAAATATGAACCACTCTTTTGGGATGACGTTTTGCTACAGCAGCTATGACGCCTGGCAAAGTACCCTTGCGTGGAGGATCGAGAAGAATAACCTCATCACCGTTAGCTTTCGGGAGCTTCTCAATGAATTTACTATCAATCCGTCCCGCTGTGAAAGAAGCATTTCGCTTCAGATAGGAGGCACTACGCTTAGCACAATCGATGGACTCACCAGTCCATTCGACCCCCATCACCTCGCTCGCCTTATCTCCAATACCAAACGAGAAAAGGCCATAACCACAATACAAATCTATCAGACGCGTCGCCGAATCGAGTTGCGCCATATCCGAAGCAGCCGACAACATATTGGGCACTTGCGACTCGTTAATCTGACTGAAACCTGTCACTGGATACTTAAGCGAAAAACCATCCAGTCGCAGTGATAATTCCTTAGGACCAAAAAGCTGCTTGAACGATAGCGAGTCAGCAGGTCTCTCCATCTCGAGATAGTAGTCAGAACTTTTAGCCACATAGACATGTGCTGCTGAAACAGATGTCTCAATCTTCTGAAGATGCTCAGCCATCTGCTTTAGTTTACGGACTATTGAACCATTTAACTCTCTGACATTGAAGATGACAACCCTGTTTGTATATGAGCCTCTTATTACGACCCAGTTCAGTGCTTCTGACAAAGGTCTGTATGGCACACTTCTTAATTTCTGCTCAATAAAAGAGTATATAATATGATGCTCCATCGGCTCTGTCAGGAGTGGCTCATCAACGCCAAAGGAGAAACCCGTGTGCGTGACTCTCGCCCTGCGTTTTGTCGTTGTTCTATATCCTTCAGAAAGAGGGCTCGGAATGACAGGCATTAGCTTCACTCCAAGCCGATTATCAGAAAAGAAGAGTTCAATAGCACGATTCTTAACCTGCAACTCCTCTAAATAATCCATTCTGTCATTGAAGCCACTTACCTCAAGAGCATCTGCAAAATGCATCATATAACTAACAATTCGTATATTTTCTATTTAGCTCACTATTGATACCACCTATCGTGAGATACGACTCAAAGGTAATAGCTTCAGTTCAAATTAGCAACATAACAAATAAAAGAGTATATTTGCAAAGTTTTAAGAAATCAACGACTCTAACATAAGAGATATATGATACTCTCAATGACAGGTTATGGCAAGGCTGTATGCGAAATGCCAGACAAAAAGATTACCGTTGAGCTCAAGTCGCTCAACTCTAAACAGATGGACCTCTCGATGCGTCTAAGCAACATATACCGTGAGAAAGAATTGGATATGCGTTCAATGATTACTGCGGAGCTAACCCGAGGCAAGGTGGACGCAAGCGTATATGTTGAACAGACGGGCTCTGACAGAGTCGGACAGATTAACAAACCAGTTGTTGAGGCCTATTTCAACCAACTCAAACAAATCGCACAAGAGCTGGGTGTTGAGGACCGCACAGACCTCCTTCGTCTCGTTATGCCTCTTCCCGAAACAATAAAGGTTGAGACCCAAACTCTCGGAGAGGAGGAGTGGGAAAACCTGAAAAACACCCTAAGCAATGCCATCATAGCCATTACTGACTACCGCAAGAGAGAGGGCGAAGCCCTTCGCAAGGACCTCCTCACCCGCATCAACAACATAGCTGGCTTCCTCGCCGAAGTGCCCAAATATGAGTCGGAACGCATACCCCGAATCCGTCAGCGCATCGAATCAAACATCAACGAGATTCTCTCCAACAATGCCGTCGACAAGAATCGTCTCGAACAGGAGATGATATTCTATATCGAGAAACTCGACATCAACGAAGAGAAGGTGCGCTTGGGACAACACATCAAATATTTCACTGAGACGATGGATACGGAGAATGAGCCCGGTAAGAAACTCGGTTTCATCGCTCAGGAGATGGGTCGCGAAATCAACACTCTCGGCTCAAAGGCAAACGAGGCAAATCTTCAGAAACTCGTCATTCAGATGAAAGACGAATTGGAGAAGATTAAAGAACAGGTTCTCAACATTTTGTAGCAGTCATCGCCTTATGAACAAAATACTTATTTTCTCAGCTCCATCGGGCTCTGGCAAATCAACCATCATCAACCACCTGCTGACCAAAGGACTTCCCATCGAGTTCTCCATCTCGGCAACCAGTCGCGCTCCACGTGGCAACGAGAAGCATGGCAAGGAGTATTACTTCCTCACCTCTGAGGAGTTCCGCAATAGAATCAACAATGATGATTTTGTTGAATACGAAGAGGTCTACTCAGGCTGCTTCTACGGAACTCTTAAGAGCGAACTGACAAGGGTCTGGGGAAACAACAACAGCATTGTGTTTGATGTCGATGTCAAGGGTGGCGAAAACCTGAAACGCATATTTGGAGATAATGCGCTCTCTATCTTCATTATGCCACCATCTGTTGAGGAGCTACGCAGACGTCTCATTGGCAGAGCAACCGACTCAATGGAAAAGATTGAACAACGTGTCGCAAAGGCAAGCGAAGAGATTGAACACTCTTGCAATTTCGACAAAGTCGTCATCAACGATAATCTCGACGCTGCCAAATCAGAAGCAGAACAGATTGTCCGGGAGTTCTTGGCGTATAACGAATAACGATAACTACAACAATAACATCGAACGAAATAACGAAAAACAATAACTATAACGAAAACGAAAACTGGCCCTACGATTGCAGTACATGACCTGGGCATAACAACCATACAAATTGATCGCTCTATATTTCGGCTCTTTCAACCCCGTCCACAACGGACATCTCATGCTTGCGCAATGGCTTATTAACGAAGCCATTGTCGACGAGGTATGGTTCGTGGTCAGTCCTCAAAACCCCTTCAAGCGACAAGACGGACTTATGGATGCAGAGAGACGCCTGCAGATGCTACAGGAAGCCCTCGAGGGCAATCCCCACATGAAGGCATGCGACGTAGAACTGCGTCTTCCGACACCATCATACACAATCAATACACTGCGAAAGCTTCAGGAAGAGAACCCCGACAAACATTTTGCCCTACTAATGGGAGCCGACAACGTCGCCGGACTGCCCCATTGGCGCGAAGCTGAAGCGATATTCCAGATGGTTAACATCATAGTATACCCCCGAGATGGCATTACAATAGAAAAATTCGATAGCGCTCACATGCAGATTGTCGAAAATGCTCCTCGCTTCGACATATCATCAACCCAAATAAGACGCTGGTTCTCAGAGGGCAAGGATATCTCTCCCTTTATTCCTAAGGCCTGTGTCCGCATAATGAACGAATAGAACATATTCACAATGAATTATCTATCTGTAGAGAATCTGACATATCATTGGGGTGACATCCGCCTCTTCAACGACATAAGTTTTGGAATCAACGAAGGACAGAAAGTTGCTCTCGTTGCTCGTAACGGCACTGGCAAAACCACACTTCTGAAGATTCTTCGGGGAGAGATGGAGGCCGACAAAGGACGCATTGTCTTTAACGACAAGATACGTGTCGGTATGCTGGAACAAAACCCCTATTTCGAGGGCAACAAGACAATCATCGAGCAGGTTATCGGCATTGAAAATGAGATCTCAAACACCATCAAGGAGTATGAGAAAGCCGTTGCTAATGGCGATTCAGATATAATGGGGGAACTCATTGAACGTATGGATGCTCTTAACGCTTGGGACTACGAACAGCGAATACGCCAAATTCTCGGACAACTCAAAATATCTGATTTTGAAAGACAGATTAACACTCTTTCCGGAGGTCAGCAAAAGAGAGTTGCCTTAGCCGCACTCCTCATAAGCGAGCCCGACTTCATAATCCTTGATGAGCCCACGAACCATTTAGACCTTGAGATTATAGACTGGCTCGAAGAGTATCTGACAAAATCCAGAATGACCCTTCTCATGGTGACGCACGACCGCTACTTTCTCGACCGCGTCTGCAACCATATCTTTGAGCTCGATAACCAGCAAATCTTTCAATACGAAGGCAATTACAGCTACTTCCTCGAAAAACGACAGCAACGACTTGAGACCTCAGATGCTGAAGCTGACAAGGCACGCAACCTGTTGAGGAAAGAGCACGATTGGATGATACGTCAGCCTCAGGCCCGTGGTAGCAAAGCTCAATATCGTATCGATGCCTATTACGAATTAAAGCAGAAAGCAGAGAAGAGACGCGAAGAGCGACAACTTGAACTCCAATTCACCCACTCCCGCCTCGGCAATAAGGTGGTAGACGCCTACAACATCAGCAAGTCGTTCGATGGCATTCATAATATAGTCAACGACTTCAGCTATAAGTTTGCCAAGGGCGAAAAGGTGGGCATCGTAGGCAATAACGGCAGCGGCAAGACAACCCTTCTCAATATGCTTACAGGCTCTTTGTCACCCGATAAAGGGCATATCGAAACAGGTGACACCGTCGTAACTGGCTACTACCGGCAAGAGGGAATTGTCGTTGACGAAGAGAAGACCGTACTGGAGGTCATCACCGACATTGCTGAGAATGTTTCAATCAGTGCCAGCGGCAAAAGTATGACTGCGCCTCAATTTCTGCGCTATTTCCTCTTCCCTAACGAGATGCACCACGTCCGCGTCAACAAACTCTCAGGCGGAGAAAAGAAACGGCTATACCTACTAACCGTCCTCGTGCGCAACCCTAACTTCCTGATTCTTGACGAGCCCACCAACGACCTCGACATCCTGACGCTTAATGTCCTCGAGGAGTATCTGATAGGATTTGGTGGCACTATTATCATCGTCTCTCACGACCGATTCTTTGTCGACAAAATAGTAGATCATATTTTTGTTCGTAATGGCTCTGGCAATATTCAGGATTTCCCAGGCAACTACTCCGAGTGGATTGCATATAGCAAACTGCCCGAGAATAAACCAGCCTCATCCGACAAAAAAAGCAATCCGAAGGAATCAGCACGACCTGCTCGTCAGCACGAGCGAAAAATGAGTTACAAAGAGCACAAAGAACTCGAATCCATAAATGCCGAGATGCCAGAAGTTGAAAAACGAAAAAAAGAGATTGAGGGCAAACTATCGTCAGGCGAAATCAGTAATCCCGACGAGATAAGGCAGTTATCAGAAGAGTATCAGATTGTGAGCGAACGCCTCGATGAGCTTGAGATGCGATGGCTGGAACTTAGTGAGATATAACCATGGATGCACTAAACGCAACAGAATATTACAGTTATTGTCCCCATTGTGGCTCATCAAATCTGAAAAAGAGCTCTGATAAGAGCTGCAGATGCTACGACTGCCACCACGAGATTTACTTCAACGCTGCAGCAGCCGTTGTTGCTGTCATCTTTAACGACAAGGGTGAGGTCTTGCTCACTCGCAGAGCTCACGACCCATGGAAAGGTATGTATGACCTACCAGGCGGTTTCGTTGACCCCGACGAGAGTCTTGAGACGGCACTGAAGCGAGAGTTGAAAGAGGAGTTAGATATTGATATTGACACATTCCAATATATCACCTCCGACTACAACAAATATCCCTACAGCAATGTCATGATACACACCACTGACGCCCTCTTCTCCTGCCATCTGACAGAAAAGCTAAGCGCCTCTATCTCAGTCCATGACGACGTCAGTGAAATAATATGGTTCAAACCCTCCGACATCCCCACTACTGAGATTCCAGGCCTCTCCATCCGCCACTTCGCCGAAATGATTAAAGAGGGAAAGATTGGATAAATATTCACTACACATATCATTCAACGAATTTGCATAGTTGCCGAATATTCAGAAAAATTCCATAACTTTACACCTCTAAGAGGATTAACATCCCACATACGCTAACAATTTAAAATAAGGGGACTAATACCCCCTACACAAGACATAAATTATGGCTGAATTCAAATACCAAAAGACCTTTCAGGTCTTGAAAGATGACACTGAGTATGAGTGCATCTCTAAGGATTACGTCTCTACTATTGAGGTCGAGGGACGAAAAATATTGAAAATCGACCCAAAGGGTCTCGAATTCCTCTCGAAACGTGCCTTCTCCGACGTCTCTTTCTACCTGCGTCCTGCACACCTCCAGAAACTACGCAATATCCTTGAAGACCCTGAGGCTTCGGATAACGACCGCTTCGTAGCACACACAATGCTCATGAACCAGTGCGTCGCTGCTGAAGGTCAGCTACCTACCTGTCAGGACACAGGAACAGCTATCATCATAGGTCATAAGGGAGAGAATGTATGGACTGGCGCCAACGACGAGAAGCATCTCTGGAAGGGTATCTGGGACACCTATCAGGAGCGCAACCTACGCTACTCACAGGTCGTTCCTTTCAATATGCTTGACGAGAAGAACTCAGGCAACAACCTACCAGCACAGACCGATATATATGCTGAAGAGGGCGACGAATATGAATTCCTCTTCATCACCAAGGGCGGTGGCTCAGCCAATAAGACATATTTCTTCCCTATGACCAAGGCCCTGCTCACTGAGGAGTCACTGACGAAATTCCTCACCGAAAAGGTGAAGAGCCTCGGCACAGCAGCCTGTCCTCCTTACCACCTCGCCATCGTCATCGGCGGCACATCGCCTGAGACAAATATGGCAACCGTCAAGAAGGCCTCAGCAGGATACTACGACAATCTGCCGACGGAGGGCAACGAGGGCGGACAGGCATTCCGCGACCTGGAGTGGGAGAAGCGTGTCCTCGAGATTTGCCAGAAGAGTGGCATCGGCGCTCAGTTCGGTGGCAAATACTTCGTTCACGACGTACGCGTCATCCGTCTAAGCCGCCACGCAGCATCATGCCCTGTCAGCATCGGCGTCAGTTGCTCTGCCGACCGCAACATAAAGGCTAAGATTACCAAGGATGGTATCTTCCTCGAGAAACTCGAGAAGAACCCCGCTCGTTTCCTCCCAGCTAAAGCTCCTGAGATGGCTCCAGCAGTGGAACTCGACATCGATCGTCCTATGGCTGAGGTATGCAAGGAGTTGTCGAAATACCCTATCAAGACTCGTTTCAGTCTCAAGGGCACCCTCATAGTTGCACGTGACATAGCACATGCTAAGATTAACCAGATGCTAAACGAGGGCAAGCCAATGCCTGAATACTTCCAGAAGCATCCTGTCTACTATGCCGGTCCTGCTAAGACCCCAGCTGGAATGCCTTCCGGCTCATTCGGTCCGACAACAGCTGGTCGTATGGACCCATACGTCGACCGCTTCCAGAAAGCAGGTGGTTCAATGATTATGGTTGCCAAGGGTAACCGCTCACAAGCCGTCACCGATGCATGTCAGGCTAACGGAGGCTTCTACCTCGGCTCAATAGGTGGTCCTGCTGCCATCCTCGCCAAGAACTCTATCAAGAGCATCAAGCTTGTCGACTTTGAAGAGCTCGGCATGGAGGCTGTACGTGAGATTTACGTGGAGAACTTTCCCGCATTCCTCTTGGTTGATGACAAGGGCAACGACTTCTTCAAGCAGTTTTAAAAAACAATAACAGAGAGTATGGAGAATATCCATACTCTCGTCATATTCATATACAATGGACTACAATTCGGCACGTCAGCCCCTCCAGATGATGGAGTATGGGCGACACGTACAAAAAATGATAATGCACGCCATGACGATTGAGAATCGTGATGAGCGCAACGCATGTGCAAATACTATAGTCAATGTCATGGCAAATATGTACCCCAGTCAGCAGTCGGAACCCGACTTCTACCATAAGCTATGGGACCATCTTTTCGCCATCTCCGACTATAAACTGGATGTCGATAGTCCATTCGAGAAACCAACACCTGAGGTGATTTCAGCCAAGCCTAACCGCGTCCCCTACCCTATGCATGACGTGCGTCTGCGCCACTACGGCTACTTGACCGAGCGCTTCGCTAATCGCGCTTGCCAAATCGAAGACCCACAACTGCGGAAAGTCCTCGTCGGCTACATAGCCAACCACATGAAGAAGACACTCATCTCTCTGAATAAGGACTATGCCACTGACGACCGTCTCATGAAGGAAATCCGTCTGCTCACCAACGACCAACTTGAGATCGATGGCGAGGTTAAGACAGCATATTACCACGAGCCATCACGTCAGAACAATAACCACCAGAACAAACAGGGCAGGAAGAATAACAATAAGAACAAAGGCAAATTCAAACGTTGGAAGTAACAAAGAAAAACTATTTTTTGGCAACAACTAATGAGTACATTCAAGATTGAAGGCGGAATACCCCTCTGCGGAGAGATTACACCACAAGGGGCAAAGAACGAAGCACTGCAGATTATATGCGCGTCTCTTTTGACCAGCGAACCAGTGCGCATCAACAACATCCCTAATATTCTCGACATCAATAACCTGCTCAAGCTATTGGGTCATCTTGGTGTTGATGTGAATCGAATCAATGCCAACACCGTCATCATCACAGCCAAAGATGTCAATCTTGAATATATGCAGACTGAGGCGTTCAAAAAAGAGGCCTCATCACTGCGTGGCTCCATAATGATTATGGGACCACTCCTCGCCCGCTATGGCAAAGCCTACTTTCCGAAACCCGGAGGTGACAAAATAGGACGCCGTCGTTTGGACACCCATTTCTATGGATTTCAGAAACTCGGTGCACGCTTCAATTTCGATGCTGGCGACGTCTTCTATTCAGTGGATGCTCCGAATCTCAAAGGAACATACATGCTTCTTGACGAGGCATCCGTGACTGGAACAGCTAATATCCTCTTGGCAGCAACAATGGCCAAAGGAGAAACAACGATATACAATGCCGCCTGCGAACCCTACGTACAGCAACTCTGTTATCTGTTGGCAGGCATGGGAGCTGAGATTACTGGCATTGGCAGTAACCTCTTGCACATCAAAGGCGTCACTTCTCTACATGGCACAGAACACACTATACTACCCGATATGATTGAGGTCGGTTCCTTCATTGCCATGGCTGCGATGACACAGGGCGACCTATGGATTCGCGGTGCTGGAGTGCAACACCTTGGCATCATCCCATTGGCTTTTGAACGCATGGGAATAACCATCGAAGTACATGGTGACGACCTGCATATCCCTATGCAGAAGCACTATACCATCGACTCCTTTATCGATGGCTCTATCATGACCATTGCTGATGCGCCATGGCCTGGACTCACACCTGACCTGCTCAGTGTCTTCCTCGTCCTTGCCACACAAGCCAACGGCTCCGTCTTAATACACCAGAAGATGTTTGAAAGCCGCCTCTTCTTCGTCGA
>JABUTU010000086.1 GCA_021443545.1 Marinilabiliaceae bacterium
CTTTATTCCCCTTTATTCGGTATCTTTCAACACGTTACATCTCGTGTTAAATTGTGTCATATAGCTCGGCATACTCATTCGCACGAGTTGCAATCGAAAAAAACTCAAATTGTAATCAGCAAACTAAGAACTAATATCTTCCAAAAAATATTTTTAGCAGATTGCTAAAATGAGGTTGCAGTATGCAACCTCATTTTCTTTCTTTATCTCTTTCTTTAATTCTTTATCTATATCTTTATCTTGCACCGAATTCGATTAGGTTACCCATTGGGTATGCCATAAAATTCGGTGCGTTTGCCATAGCATTTGCCATCATGCAAAACAGAATGCATTACATAAATTACAGGTTATTTCCTTACTTCACGGTGAATGTTACGCGGTGAAAAGAAGAAAAACCATTCTCGAGAATTGCCGTTCTGTGATCTGCCGTAGGATAGCCTTTATTCTTCTGCCATCCATATTGTGGAAACTGCTTGGACAATTTTTCCATATACTCATCTCTGTGTGTCTTTGCAAGTATACTTGCAGCTGCTATACTCATCATCTTGCCATCTCCCTTCACTATCGTACTGTGGGGAATCGTCCTGCCCTCGGCATCGCAATATGGTCTGAACCGATTTCCATCAACAAGAATATACTCCGGAACAACTTTTAACTCTGATATAGCACCATGCATAGCATCATATGTGGCTTGTAGAATATTCTTCTCATCAATGATATGATTATCCACCATGCATACTGCCCAGGCTATGGCGTTTTCCTCAATCTGTATGCGCAATATATTGCGCTGTTTAACTGTCAGTTTTTTCGAATCATTCAACACAGGCGATTCAAAATCGGAGGGAAGAATCACTGCTGCAGCCACGACAGGACCAGCCAGACATCCGCGACCTGCCTCATCGACGCCACACTCTAATACGCCCTCATTCAAATACCTCTCAAGCATATCTCTCTATCGTTCGTCATAAATTACAGCAAGCAGTGTCTCGCCGACTGCCCGCAGCGACGACTTGTCTACATTGCTCATATTGTCGTCATGTGTATGCCAGTATGCTGGGAACGACGTTAAGGTTTGTGCATCATAATGAATAATATCAATAGCTGGCACTTTTGTAAGTCTGTTAATATAGAGATGGTCATCTGTTATAGCTCCTCCATCCACATTTACGAAGTATGATCCATATCCCAGACGCGACCCCATTCGCCATATCTTATCGACAACATCTGAGGCATATTGTTGCGAGAAATGCTCCCGGCAGAAAGTTGCTCCTGGACCGCCAATCATATCAAGCAAAACTGCATATCGAGCCTCACTACTCTTCCCCTTATCGCTCTTTCCCCACGACTGAGAACCCAGACACCACGAATCTGGCATATACTTGAGCTTCAAGTGCTCAGGCGTTCCCATATCCTCCGCATCAAACAAGATTATATCAACACCTATGCTGGGTTGCCTTAAATTAAGTTGTCTTGCTATCTCCATCAGAACACCCGTACTACTTGCACCATCATTTGCCCCATCTATTGGCTTGTCAACTTGCTTTCTATCAGCATCTTGATCAGCGAATGGCCGACTATCCCAATGGGAACACAATATTATGCGATTTGCCTTCATTGGCTGATATGAAGCTATGACATTCATTACCTCTTGGGGCTTATTATAGAGATTTGTCTCTGTTCCTTGCTGAATCTCTACTGTTGCACCAAAACGCTTAAACGTCTCAACATAATACTCCAAACATCTCTTATGCGCTTCTGTTCCAGGAACTCTCGGACCGAACGCCACCTGTTCCTGAGTATAGCGATATGCCGAATCTGCGTCAAAATTCACTTTTGGAGCCACCTTGGGTGCAACATTTGAAACACCAACTCCAGTGCATGCCGCAAAAAGCAATCCTACACCCAATACACAAACTATATCAAAAATCGTTTTCATTAGTTTTTTTAAATAGTCATTGTTATAATTTCTCATTATTTCACTATAAGTTCCTCAAATCCTTTGGTCATAAGCTCTTTCTGCTCACCGTTTCCATCATCATATATAAAGAACGCCTCCACTTCCTTCATCTTCTCTGCCAACTCTATTGCTCGCTCCTTACCCATCACCATAAAAACGGTTGCAAGGGCATCGGTCGTCATTGTATTCGGTCCGACTACTGTGACACTAAGCAAATCATGAGCTACCGGATATCCTGTAATCGGATTTATGGTATGACTTATCCGTCGTCCGTCCTCCGTATAGTAGTACTGCCTGTATGTTCCGCTGGTTGAAATAGCGCAGTCAGTAACTGCAATGATGTGTTGTGAGGTTCTGTTGAAAATTGTACTTCCCTCAGTCGGGCTATCTATCGCAATACGCCATTTGTCACCACTCGGACTTTTACCCTTCACGTGCAGTTCTCCGCCTATCTCCACCATATAATCTTCAACTCCGTTCTTCTCAAGCTCATAGGCTGCCAAATCTATTCCATAACCCTCTGCCAAAGCACACATTTCAAGTTTTATCCTGGAATCTTTTTTCACTACGCTATCTCCTACTATATCCACCATATCCATTCCAGTAAACTGCAACACTGAATCTACTCGTGATGCAATAGCATCATATTGTGCATTCGTTATAGTATCACCAAACTGTAATTCTCGGTTGAACCTCCAAAGATTGCTAAGAGAACTGATAGTAATATCAAAATAACCATCTGATAATGTATTCATGGTGCGTGCCATCTCAAAGACCGTTACAAAAAAGCTGTCCACCACATGCGTTTCATTCCTGTTAATCCTGGAGATCACCGACTCTTTGTTGTATGTTGAGACTGAATTATCATACGCATCCAAGACAGTCCTGACCTTCTGCGAAAGGTCTTTATCGTGCTTGTATTTAAGATTATACACCGTTCCGAATACAAAACCCGAATTATGTATGAAGTGTTTTTCTCTACTGCAAAAACTCAGAGTAAGCGCCAATACGAGCAATACCCCCCCAACCTTATACAACTTTCTAACTGACATATTTCAAGATTAATGACCACGAAGGTAATCAAATATTTTGCGTTGTGCTGCATCCTACATTGAATTATCTTCTTCTTCTCTACCGCAACCTTCCTTCACCATTCTAACCTTTGAATTTTTTCCCTCCCATAAATCTATTTTTTGTATCTTTGGAGGTTTATTGCAACATCTTACGAGCTATTTTCCTATGGAAAAACAGAAAATTGAGTTTTTTGAACCTGACATTGAGTCGTCTGTCTCTATTGAGCTATCTGGAGAAGTGCACGCTGGCTTTCCCTCGCCCGCACAGGACTACACGGAGGGTTCCATAGACCTAAATAAAGAATTAGTTCGGCACCCTGCAAGTACCTTCTATGCACGCGTTGTTGGCAACTCTATGATTGACGAAGGAATCGACCAGGGCGACATTCTTGTAGTAGACAAGTCGCTTGACCCTCAAAATGGAGATATGGCAGTGTGCTATGTCGACAATGAATTCGCATTGAAATTCATTGACAAACGCGACGACAAAATCTTCCTGGTTTCTGGCAATAAGAATTACCCTGACATCGAGATTCTTCCAGGCTCTGATTTCGTAGTCTGGGGTGTTGTCACATACACAATAAAGAAACGTAACAGAAGGGTATAGCATATCTTTGTCATGGTATACGGACTTGTCGACTGTAATAATTTCTTCGTTTCGTGCGAACGTGTTTTTCGGCCCGACCTACAGAACCGCCCCGTCGTTGTTCTTTCCAATAACGATGGTTGTATCGTCTCACGCAGCAACGAGGCAAAAGCAATGGGAATCCCTATGGGAATGCCATATTTCAGGCTACGCGAACTCGACTCGAAAAGTGAGGTTGTCTCTTTTTCATCCAATTACGTTCTGTATGGAGATATGTCACATCGGGTCATGAGCTTAATCGCCGAATCAGTCGGGAATATTTATCCCTACTCCATCGACGAATCATTCTTTGTCCTTGACGATTTCAATCAGATGCCTCATGACAAGGCTGCAGAGCTCGCAAAACGCATTCTGCAATATACTGGCATACCTGTCAGCATTGGAATTGCCACAACCAAAACACTTGCAAAGACTGCTTGCAAATTTGCCAAGAAGTATAAAGGCTACCAATCGGCATGTATAATTGACTCTGAAGAGAAACTCAAGAAAGCACTATCCCTCACCGCGCTGAATGATGTGTGGGGAATAGGACGACGCTCCCTACCGAAACTTAAGAACTGCGGAATAACAACAGCTTCTGATTTCGTCCAGAAAATGACTCATGACTGCGTCAGAAAACTCTTCGGTCTGGGAGGCTTGCACACCTGGATGGAACTACAGGGTATCGATTGCATAGCTTCAGAAAATTCCGTATTGCGACAAAGTATTTGCACCTCTCGGTCGTTTGCAAATATGGTATCCGACTACAATCAACTGGAGAGCCTCGTGGCCAATTTTGCGGCTCAGTGTTCCCGAAAACTTAGGAAGCAGCACTCTGTTGCTCAGACCGTCACTGTATTCATAATGTCTAACAGGTTTCGTGATGAACTTGAACAGTATGCCAACGGTATGTCTATGATGCTTAACGTCCCTGTCGCTAATACTGAGGAGATTGTCTCTGCTTCTTGTAAACTCCTCAAAAGAATCTTCAAAAATGGAATTCTCTATAAAAAGGCTGGTGTCGTGGTAAGTAGCATTACTCCAGACTCTGCAATACAGACTGCCTTGTTTGATGAAAATGAGGCAAAACGCGACCGTAACGATAAATTATCGGCTATTATTGATAGCATCAACTCCGCCAACGGACACGACACAATATGCCTCGCCATCCAACTACCTACAGACAAAGATAGCAAATCAACAGCCGACTCTCATCTATTTACTCAGAACCTCAGACGCGAACATATGTCACAACGATACACAACCAGCTGGGAAGAACTCTTATTAGTCAAATAGAATGATTTATCAATCCTCATAATCGCATTTGAAAGTCAATTATATTCGACATACCAACGACAATACTACATCCTTATCGTACCAACACTTCTCTCTTTTCTTTTTGTTAAACGTTGTTAATTCGTTCTGTTTTCAATGTTTTAGAGTTCAAAAAAAGTATTTTTGTGTTCGTAAAGAAAACAGAAACTGTTTAAACGTAAACAAGAGGAGTCAACCTTCCGTGAGGACGTTGATTCCTTTTTTTTCTTCAATCAAGTGCAAAGAAAGCACTTGCCGAGCCTCCTGCCCGACAAGTGCCACAACTATAACATTGTTACGTTTCTTTAGTTCTCAAACTCCTGCCAGCACTTAATCTTGATATCCTCAAGTTTCACTGAACAGAAGGCGTTAATAAAGGCCTTGGCAAGACGAACATTTGTCATCAATGGAATATTATGGTCTATGGCACCACGACGGATACGATAGCCGTTTGTGAGCTCGCGTTTCGTCTGATTCTTTGGAACATTGACAATAAGCTCAAACTTATGATTCGCAATCATATCCATGACATTGTTCTCACCCTCCTCGTCGGGCCAATTGACCGCTATGGCTTTCACCCCATTCTCGTTAAGGAACTTTGCAGTACCCGCTGTTGCATATATCTCATACCCATTCGAAACGAGAGCCTGAGCAGGTTCGAGTAGATCGACCTTACCCTTTGGGGCTCCCGAAGAGAGCAGAATTGACTTCTTTGGCAATGAGTAACCCGTTGCAATAAGCGCATTGAGAAGCGCCTCATTGACATCGTCACCTATGCATCCTACCTCTCCCGTTGATGACATATCAACGCCAAGCACTGGATCGGCATTTTGCAAACGCGCAAATGAAAACTGCGAGGCCTTAACTCCGACACGGTCGATATCAAACTCACCCTTATCAGGTCTTGTATATGGAGCATCAAGCATTATCTTAGTTGCTGTCTCTATGAAGTTGTGCTTCAAAATCTTCGAAACAAATGGGAAAGAACGTGATGCTCGCAGATTACACTCAATCACCTTCACCATATTATTTTTAGCGAGGAACTGTATGTTGAAAGGACCACTGATATTGAGTTCCTTGGCAATCTGTCGGGCTATACTCTTAATCTTACGTATCGTAGCAAAGTAAATATTCTGCGCAGGGAAGAGCATTGTTGCATCACCTGAATGGACTCCAGCATACTCAACATGCTCCGATATGGCATATTCAACAACCTCGCCCTTATCAGCTACAGCATCAAACTCTATCTCCTTAGTATCTTGCATAAACTGTGACACTACAACTGGGAAATCCTTCGACACCTCTGTTGCCATTTTCAAGAAACGCTCCAGCTGGTCGTTATCGTAGCAAACATTCATTGCCGCACCCGACAAGACATAAGAAGGACGAACCAACACAGGGAATCCAACCTCAGCAACGAACAACTTGATGTCGTCCATCGATGTCAAAGCTCTCCAAGCAGGCTGGTCAATACCAAGCTTATCGAGCATTGCTGAGAACTTATCGCGGTTCTCTGCCCTATCGATGTCAACAGGACTGGTTCCAAGAACTGGCACACCACGACGATAAAGTTTCATCGCCAGATTGTTTGGTATCTGTCCTCCAACGGAAACAATAACACCCTTCGGTGACTCAAGGTCTATGACATCAAGAACTCGCTCGAGCGACAACTCATCAAAATAGAGTCGATCACACATATCATAGTCCGTCGAAACAGTCTCGGGGTTATAGTTAATCATTATCGACTTATAACCAAGCTTACGAGCAGTATTGATAGCATTAACTGAACACCAGTCGAACTCAACTGACGAACCGATTCGGTATGCACCTGATCCAAGGACGATAACCGACTTCTCGTTCTTGTAATACTCAATGTCATGACCCTCTACCGCATATGTCATATAGAGATAATTCGTAAGTTCTGGATGCTCGCTTGCAACCGTATTGATGCGTTTTACAGCAGGAACAATACCCTTTGATTTTCGATACTTACGAACCTCGAGATTCTTTTTCTCCATATTACCCTCCTCGCCCTTCATCACGAAACGCGCTATCTGAAAGTCGGAGAACCCAGCCACTTTGGCCTCCTTTAGAAGAGCGTCAGGTAGCTCCTCAAGCTTACTATACGATTGAAGTTTATGCTCTATGTCGACGATATTCTTTAGTCTGTCCAAGAACCACACATCAATCTTGGTCAGTTCCTCAATTCGTTTGGTCGTATATCCCTCCTCGAGTGCCTGTGCTATAGCAAAAATTCGAAGGTCTGTTGGATTTTGAAGTTCCTCATCAAGATTGTCAAACTTAATATGGTCATTACCTACAAATCCATGCATTCCCTGACCAATCATTCGAAGTCCCTTCTGTATCATCTCTTCAAATGAACGACCTATCGACATTATCTCACCTACCGACTTCATCGATGAGCCTATAAGTCGGCTGACACCCGAGAATTTTGTGAGGTCCCAACGTGGAATCTTACATATCATGTAGTCAAGACTCGGAGCTACATACGCTGAGTTGGAAGTTCCCATCTCGCCAATCTGGTCAAGAGTATATCCCAATGCA
Organism: Marinilabiliaceae bacterium; assembly: GCA_021443545.1. GTDB lineage: Bacteria > Bacteroidota > Bacteroidia > Bacteroidales > Marinilabiliaceae > W3P20-009. The sequence goes on from JABUTU010000086.1 coordinate 7,535, forward strand.
ATCTTAGCTGCTACAAATGCCAAAGGATAACCCGTTGCCTTTGATGCAAGAGCTGACGAACGCGAGAGACGCGCATTGACCTCGATGATACGATAATCGTTCGTCTCGGCATTGAATGCAAATTGTATATTACACTCTCCTACTATGCCAAGGTGACGAACGCACTTGATTGTTGTCTCTTGAAGGAATTTAACCTGCTCTTCTGTCAAAGAACATGTTGGAGCAACCACTATCGACTCACCTGTATGAATGCCAAGTGGGTCAAAATTCTCCATAGAGGCGACTGTAAAACAATGATCGTTAGCATCGCGGATACACTCAAACTCTATCTCTTTCCATCCTTTGAGCGACTCCTCCACAAGTATCTGAGGGGCAAATGTAAATGCACTCTCGGCAAGTTCCCTAAAGGCCTTCTCATCCGGACATATGCCTGAGCCCAAACCTCCAAGCGCATACGCTGAACGAATCATGATTGGAAATCCTATTCTATGAGCCGCCTCAAGTGCATCTGTCATATTCTCACAAGCCTGACTGATTGGCGTCTTGAGTGCCACCTCATTCAGCTTCTTTACAAAAAGGTCGCGGTCTTCTGTATACATTATAGCCTCCACAGAGGTACCCAAAACTTGAACACCATACTCTTTCAATGTTCCATTGAGAAACAACTCTGTACCGCAGTTGAGAGCCGTCTGACCTCCAAATGCAAGCAGAATACCATCTGGACGTTCCTTCTTAATTATCTCTGTCACAAAGTGTGCGTTGACAGGCTGAAAATAGACCTTGTCTGCAATGCCTTCTGATGTTTGGATAGTTGCAATATTTGGATTTACCAATATACTGCTGATACCCTCTTCTCTAAGTGCCTTAAGGGCCTGCGAGCCCGAATAGTCAAACTCTCCCGCCTGACCAATCTTCAAAGCACCCGAACCGAGTACCAATACCTTGTTTAGTTTCGTCTTCATGTATTTGATAGAATAAATATTTATTACTTTCTCTGATATTGCTTACATACATTATTTCATATCTAATGCTCTGTCACAATTTTAACAAAAGTAGACATTTCATTTTACAACTCAATGAACTTTCATGTAAAAACTTTCTGAAAGGGGTGACAAAAAAGGCTGCATCAGAAAACTGACACAGCCCCTATAATGTTTTCACATCAAGACAACAATCACTTAACTCCCCATGTCTCTGGCGATTGCCTCCATTGCTTAAGGGCCTCTATGTCAGCTTTAGTAACATAACCCTGCTCCACAGCTGCCTCAATCATATCGGCATAGTTGCTTAGGGTTGTCAACTCAACATTCGCTGCCTTGAATGCCTCTTCCGACACCTTAAAGCCATAGGTGAATATTGCAAGCATCCCTACAACCTCTGCTCCAGCATTCCGCAACGCCTCGACTGCCTTCAGACTGCTACCACCTGTAGAAATAAGATCCTCTATTACAAGCACCTTCTGACCTGCCTTCAAATCGCCCTCTATAAGATTCTCTAATCCGTGATTTTTCGGAGAAGAACGCACATAAACGAATGGTTTACCAAGCAAATCTGCCACAAGCGCTCCCTGAGCTATCGCTCCCGTAGCAACTCCCGCTACAACATCAAAGTCGGAATACTTCTGTTTTGCTATATCTGCAAACGCTTTCTTTATGTATGTTCTCGTCTCACTATAAGATAACGCCTTGCGATTGTCACAATAGATTGGAGACTTCCATCCAGATGCCCACGTGAAAGGGTCGTTAGGCTGGAGTCGAATTGCCTTAATGTCAAGAAGTTGCTTAGCAACTGTCAATGAATACTGATTCATATTTTCGTATCGTTTTCCTATTATTAACTGACTAACTTATTTATGGGAACAAAATTATACAAGCGGAATGACATTTGAAAATTTTTTGCGTACTTTGCATATTCTCATATCCGAGGAACTAAAATGAATTGTTTTTAGAGGTGATATGACTTCCTAAAAAGCTATTTATTGGTCCTTTAATGTTTAACAATCAAAAACGGGAATTCTTCTACAATTCCTACAAATAATAATCTATATGAAAAACTCATTACGCTACTGCTTGTTTGTATTGACATTAGCATTAACAAACTCGGTTTTCACATCTTGTGACGACGACGACAACAACACGCCCAATACCTCTAAAGTTCCAAGCGAGAAAGATATAAGTAATACTACTCAATGGGCAAATTACTTTGTCTACAATATAATGGACTATTACTACCTCTACAACGAGGGCATCAGCGATGAAAATGGCGACCCAGTCATCAATTGGCTGACTCAGGAGGATACCGAAGAATACTTCTATTCTTTGGTCGATGAAGAGCACGATCGTTTCTCGTACATCACAGACGATGCAGCCGCTCTTGAAGCCGAAGAGAAAGGCAACACAACCAGTATGGGATGGGAATATACCCTCTCGCTACTCGAAGATGGCAAAGAGGATGTGGTACAAATCATCGACTATGTCTACCCTAATACTCCCGCTATGGAGTCGGGCGCAATGCGTGGCGACTGGATTCTCAAAGTTAATGGAGAGACTCTTAACACCTCTAACTACAGAAAACTTCTTGATGCCGATGGTGAATACACTGCTGCTCGATACAACCCAACCAGCAAGAAACAAGAGCTGGTCACATATAACCTCACTGCACGTGACATTACGACATCCCCTGTTGCTAAACACAACATCTTCACTCTCGACGATGGCACTAAAGTCGGCTATTTCCTATATCTCAACTTCTATCAAGAATTCAATGCCGACATGATTGATGTCTTCAAGGAGTTCAAAGCTGAAGGAGTGACGGAATTGATTCTCGACCTCCGTTATAACCCTGGCGGCTCAATGGCGGCTTGTCAGACTCTGGCTTCTCTCATCGCTCCGTCAAGTATCGTAAATGCAAAAAAACGTCTCATATACTACGAATTCAATGAGTATCTTACTGAAGATGGATGGGGCGAAGACAACACCACTCATTTCTCTAATAGCGGAAACATCATGTCTGGCAATCTGAACCTCGATAGGGTTATCATCCTCCAGGGACATGGATCCTACTCTGCGTCTGAGGCAACAATTATCGGTCTGAAAGCTTATATGGATGTCCATACCATTGGTACCACAAGTGGTGGTAAAAACACAGCAATGCTCGTTCTCTCTCCATCCGACTTCAAAGATAAGAATAAACGTATCTTTCCTGAAGATATAGACAATTGGCTCGTTGAACCTCTCGTTGCATTCTACAAAAACGATAAGGGCGAATCGTTCGACACGACCGATGGAGATGGTATGGATCCAGACGAACGCTTAAACGAATACTCTTACGCCGACAGAGGCGAGGTCGGAACATTGTCAGACCCAACAACAATAGGGGCTCTCAATTACATAATGTATGGCTCAGTCAAAGGTTCAAATAATAAATCGGCTGCACTACAGAATATTGGCAAACTCATTAACGCAGAAAAGTATAAGAGGATACGAGGCGTTGCTATTAACAGATAGTATGCAAAAACACGACATAATAATAATCGGCGGTGGACCTGCAGGGTACACCGCTGCTATTTATGCCTCAAGGGCTGGACTTCAGCCAGTGGTCATTGAAGGACCTCTGCCTGGAGGTCAACTCACCACGACCACTATTGTTGAGAATTATCCAGGATTTCCCAACGGTATCGATGGCATAAGTCTCGTTATGCAAATGCGAGAACAAGCGGAACGCCTTGGAGCAAATCTGGTCGGTGGCATAGTAGATAAGGTTTCTTTCCATAGAGAGCATCATTCCATTACTCTCGATGATGGTTCATCGTTTGAATGCAAAGCGCTTATTATCGCTACTGGCGCCGAAGCCCGTTACCTCGGACTTCCATCTGAAGAACGCCTAAAGGGTCGAGGCGTATCGGCCTGCGCCACATGTGATGGCTTCTTTTACAAAGGTAAGACTGTAGCTGTCGTCGGAGGTGGAGACACAGCTGCCGAAGAGGCTCTATACCTGGCTTCCATAACAAAAAAAGTATTCTTAATAGTTCGTCGCAACCAACTCAGAGCTTCCGAGATCATGCAGAGGCGACTAAAAGAGAATGACAAGATTGAAATCTTGTTTGAACACCAAACGAAAGAGATTCTTGGAAATGAGAAAGTTGAAGGTGCTATTCTCATATTCAAGGCAGGAACGCCTGAAGAAGAGGTTAAAAGAATCGACATAGATGGTTTCTTCCTCGCCATTGGACATACACCTAAGTCACAACTCTTTCTGCCAAATATAGAGGTCGATGAAGAGGGCTATGTTAAAACTAAGGTTAACTCAACGCAAACGAATATTGACGGTGTCTTCGCTTGTGGCGATGTAGCTGACCCCACCTATCGGCAGTGCATCACAGCAGCTGCTTCAGGATGTAAAGCAGCATTTGACGCGAAGAGATATTTGGGCATTTGACGACTACCTTGAAGCGTTAAACGATAAAATATGCCGATTCGTCTATTACGGATGATTCGGCATATTTTTTGGCTCTATATTTGTCTATGAATTAGACAGATGACTAAAAAATATGTATCACCATCAAAATTTAAACAACATGAAAACGAAGATTATTTCACTGGCTATCGCTACTCTCTTTTGTAGCTCGGTTCTCTACGCTCAGGGTCCTCAACACCATGGATGTCATAACAGAACGATGACAAAAGAACAAATTGTTGAACAACGTATCAGCTTGATGGATAAGACTCTTTCGCTCACTGACGAACAGAAGAGTCAGCTTACAACAATCCTGAATGAGGATACCTCCACATCCTCTTCTGAGGAGAGAGCTATGCAGATGAGGGAGAGCCGTAGGGCTCAGGATGAGAAGATAAAAGCCATTCTTACTGACGAGCAGAAAGCTAAATATGCCGACATGCAGAAAGTGGGGAAAAACAAGCATAAGCGACTCGGAGATATGAATCGAAAAAACCATGGGCATCAATTAGCACCCGACCCTCACGGACAGATTCAGACTCTGAAGGACAAACTCAACCTATCTGAGGAACAGATAACCGAAATCAAAAACCTTATGGACAAGGCTGATGAGGAACAGCTACAAAAGCAGAAGGAATTAAACAACTCTATCAAGAATGTTCTCACTAAAGAGCAACAAGCAACATTCGAGGAGATGATAAAGAATAAGTAATCTGCATCAAGTAAAATAAAAAAGGGTATCCGAAATTTGGATACCCTTTTTTATCTAAACACTAAGATTTTCTTTACTTCTTGAAGAATTTCTTACCGCTCTTGGTGATAACAAATCCTCGATAATTCTCATTTACTCTACGACCAGCAAGGTCATAGAGCGTGTCGTCGCCAGCATTTTCAAGAACGACATTCTTGATTGCGGTTGAGTTTTCTGCCTCACCGCAATAGATGCAAACTCCATTTTGGAATTTATGGCCCTGCTCGGTGTGGTCTTCGTAATTACCATACGACGACAATTCAGTGTCGGTACAATTTGCGTAAACATTAGAGAACACCTGCTTGTGCGTGCTGTCGAGAACAGGAGATTCATCACCACCTTCGCCAAGATTCTGGTACCAACTGATTTCACTTTGGTCGCCATTGAGGAGGTATGCCAATTCACCATTCTGAACTTGTTCCCTTGTCACTTTCGTGCCTTGTTCTCTTCCGTGAGCAGCAACATAATAGCAGTTTGAAATATTAGTAGGATTGTTTCTGGAAATTGTTGCAGCATTTTTTGTGTCAAAACCAAAGGTTGCATCAACGTAGCAATTTTTGATTGTCATGTAGGAAGCACTATTGCTATCCGACCAGCCAACAATGCCACCGCAGGAATTGGTCGTTGATTCCGCAAAAGTGCCAACGAATGCACAATTCTCGATGACAACCTTATGATTTTTATTCTGCACAGCCAAAATTCCGCCATGCGTACCATCTGAAGAAATGTTAGATACAATCGTTACCTTCGAGATACAATTTTTGATAGTTCTTATATCATTATCTCCCGATGTGTATGCAGCGATACCAGCTGCAAATTTTTGATTTGTCGTGATAGTACCGTCTGTTACGAGGTTCTGAACGGTCGCACCAGGGCCTAAATACCTAAAGAGAGCAGTATTTTCTTCTGTGGTATTGTAATTCAGAGTAATGGTGTGTCCCTGTCCGTCGAATGTGCCTATGTAATAATTTGAATTTGACGATGTTCCAATCATTATATTATAATCGCTGAAATCGATGTCGGCAATGAGTTTTGCATTGATGGATGTTTTCCCAGAATTGACTTGTGAAACGAACCATTTGAGTTGTTCTGCATTTGCGATTTCGTAAAATCCATCTTTTAATGGCGAACAACCACATAATGAACAAGCACCATTTGCACCATTAGTGTCGTGAGCCTCTTCTTCTCCAATAATTACATGACAAAGTTTGCAAACATACCAGTGGTTTTCATTATCGGATTTCAATTCAAGGTCGCCATGGGTTACAGCATCTGAAAAAATATTCTCGTTGCTGTAGACACCATTACCAATACAATTGTTTATAGGACTTTTATAAACTTTCAAACCTCCAAGGACAGGTGTTGGGTCAACGTCTATTTCTTGTCCCCACGCTTCGCCCAAGAGATATGCCACCTCTCCGTTTGCAAAGGCCTCAGCAGATTTTTTAGTACCTCCTCCATAATTATTATTTTTTGTTTCTTTGTAGTAACAATTGTCAATTTTGGCATTTTCGTCCGTTCTACATATCTGATACATACTACTGGTTGTCCCTGCGAAATAACAATTTGTGATAGTTCCCGTCGTACCAGGACCTACAAAACCCGTTGTGTTCGCGCTGTATCCTTTGGTAGTTGCTGTGCTGAAGCAGTTTGTGATTTTACCTTCTAAAATACAACATATTGAACCAACAACATATCCGTAGAAATAGCTATCAATCACTCCAACATTCTTAATCTCACCAGAGTCTTCTACCTTACTAAATAAACCGATATATTGAGTCTCATCTGTATTGCCATAATCATTGATGTAAAGTCCACTGATGGTATGTCCTTGTCCATCGAATATGCCACCAAAACTTTTTTCTTTCTTGTTCAAGCCGATTGGAATCCAGGTTTTGAATGATGATGGATCATCACTCAAACTACCATCCTCTTTCAACACATTTTTGTTAACAACGATGTTGTCAATAAGTTTTGCATTTATAGAACTTTGACCAGCGTTAACTTGCGCAGCGAACCAATAGAGATTGTCGGCATTGGCAATCTCGTAGTAGTCACCAACCTTCTTAGGCATAGAAAATCCGCAAACAGAACAAACGTCGTTCGGGCCGTTGGTATCGTGAGCCGTTTTAGTGTCAAATACTTCTCCGCAAAGTTTACATGCATGCCAATGGTATTCTGTGTCGGACATCAACACTTCTTCGCCGTGAACTATAGAGCCTTTTAATTCATCTTCATCATTGCTGTAAATGTAAGGGATAGTAGAAACAGTGCAACTTATATTTGTTGCTAATCCTTTGTAAACCTTGTCACTACCATATACAGGATACTTTTCAGAATCGAGGTTTTGCCCCCATGAGCCGCCCAAGAGATAAGCCACTTCGCCACTTTCAAAGGCAGAAGATGGTTTTGACATTGTGGCACCATCAACATCGTCATAATCGCGAATACCATTGGCAGATTCATTATTTGTACCATATGTTGCACAACCTTCCAAGTAGTAACAATTTGTCATTTCTTTGTATTGTTGATCTGCAATTATTGCGCCAACGTAGTGGGCTCGGTCTTCATGAAGAGTTCCCATGTTGTAGCAATTCTTAATTACCGCTCCATCTGTTCTTGAAGAGCCTAATATGCCACCAGCATATGTACCGCTAACATTGCCAAAATTTGAACAATCAGAAATAGTAACTCCAACTTCTGAATATCCACAAATGCCTCCAACACCATTAGCACCCGAAACGGTTGCAAAGTTTTGACAATTTGTTATTGATGTATTTTCGGCAATTCCAACAATACCACCAGTAGACAAACGATAATTATCTGCTTCAACATAAGTTATTGAGCCTTCTACAGTAAGATTTTTTATTGTACCATCCACAACATAACCAAATAAACCAGATGCGAGTTTACCAGAGTGCGAAATGTTGACTTTTATTGTTTTGCCGTTGCCGTCGAAAGTGCCTGAGTAGTATTTTATACCAAATTCTTGGCCAATACCTATATTGTAACTGCTGAAGTCAATGTCTGCAGTAAGTATTGCATTGATTGTTAATCTATTAGTAGAGTTGACTTTATTCGCCAACCACAAAAGATTACTTGCATCAGCTATTTGATAAAAGGTCTTACCTTCGATATTTGTCGTCGAAGGCTGCGTTTGTCCCCATAGGGTGGACGAAACCAACAGCAACAAGGCTGTTATGATTGTGCAATGCAATCGGAGTTTTGAAAATTTGGAATTCATATCGCAATTATTAATTAGAATTAGCACAAAAAAAGAGTGTACGGATACGCGTTAGAGAGCATCCGCACACTTGTATTAAATTGTTAAGCAAAAATCGATTATTAAGTAGCCTTGTAACTCGTTGAAAATTAGAGATTTTACCCCCCCCACGCTACGTTCATGGTTGTAGCAGTAAAAATTTTCTGAGATTTATTTGTATTCATTTATGCAGTTGTTTTCGGGCGCAATTTCGCATAAAAAAATGACATAAAAAAGAGTTTGCCGATGTTTTCGTAGCTGTGCGATGCGTTATATCTTAATATCGTTATAACGAAAAACTCACACTCACTCAATTCTCCATTCATCTATCGTTCTCAACTCGCTGTTGAAATTAACTGCAATCTTGACGACCTCCCTTCCGTCACGCTCGTATGGAATTGTGTAGCCCTTCTCGTCGATTTGGAGCAAGGCTTTCTCCACCTTGCCGTCGTACTTAAACTCAAA
>JABUTU010000093.1 GCA_021443545.1 Marinilabiliaceae bacterium
GAAGTTCCTCACGTTCGGAAAAGCTAAAGCGAGCTTTGCTTTTCTCTCACTTAATCGTAACTTTGCAATATGGCAAAAGTTGTAGTTGGTCTTTCTGGAGGTGTTGATTCAAGTGTCGCTGCTTATGTGTTGCAAAAGCAGGGGCATGAGGTTGTTGGTCTGTTTATGCGCAACTGGACTGACACGACAGGTGTTCTAAAGGGTGACTGCCCATGGATGGATGATAAATTCGATGCTGAGGCGGTTGCTCGGAAGTTGGGGATTCCGTTCTTCATGGTGGACCTCTCTAAGGAGTATCGCGAACGCGTTGTCGATTACATGTTTGATGAGTATGGTAAGGGTAGGACTCCAAATCCAGATGTGCTATGCAATCGCGAGATTAAGTTCGATGTTTTCCTTCGCGAAGCTTTGAAACTTGGCGCTGAGTTCGTTGCAACAGGTCATTATTGCCGTAAAGAGACAATTGTTGACCAAGAGGGGAATGAGACTTACCATCTTCTTGCAGGCAGCGACCCTAACAAAGATCAGAGTTATTTCCTCTGTCAACTCTCGCAGCAACAACTCTCAAAAGCACTTTTTCCTATCGGGGATATGCTCAAGCCTGATGTGAGGAAAATAGCAACCGAGTTGAATCTCGTTACAGCTCACAAAAAGGATTCTCAGGGAATATGTTTCGTTGGAAAGGTCGATTTGCCGGTTTTCCTTCAGCAGAAACTGAAGGCGCGTGAGGGTAAGGTCTTTCTGATAGACCAAAATGCTGAGATATTTCAGAGGGATTGGTCTATAGCCGATAGGAAAGAGGTCACGGATGAAGAGTTACAACTTTTGTCAACGCCCTATGACTTACACCCGAAGTATGGGACAAAAGTGGGGACACATCATGGTGCTCAGTATTACACTGTTGGACAACGAAAGGGGCTTAATATCGGAGGCTTCCCAGAGCCACTTTTTGTCATCGGAACGAATATAGAATACAATCAGATATATCTTGGTATGGGTGAGACTCATCCAGGTCTATACCGACGAGTTTTGCGCATACGAAGAGATGAGATGCATTGGGTTGTGCCTCAACGTAAATTGAAGAATAATGAAGAGGTTCAACTTCAGATAAGAATCAGATATCGTCAGCCGTTGCAAGAGGGTAGGGTTTTGATGCGTGAGGACGCTCTTTATGTGGTCTTTGATAAGCCTCAGAGAGGGGTAACGCCTGGACAGTTCTGCGCTCTATATGATGGAGATGTCGTTGTCGGTTCTGGGGTAATTGATAAGTGATAATGAAAAACTATGAATTGGAATGATATTCTGACAAAGGTAAAGGAGCTTGCTGGTGGTGGTATTTGGAGTATGACTAAGGAGCAAGCCGGAAGGTGGTATTGGTTGATAAAACCAGGACAGGCTATTCTCGTGGCGGTTGAGAAGTATAAGAATGACAGATGCAAGGATAAGGCTTCTGCTCTGACATACTACACCATTCTCTCGATTGTCCCATTGGTTGCTATGGTCTTTGGTATTGCAAGTGCTTTTGGATTTAACGAAATACTTCGAACCTTCATAACGGATAGTTTTAAGGGACAAGAGGTTGTAGCTCAATACCTTTTGGATTTCTCAGATAAGTACATCGCCAACATGAAGGGAGGCTGGATTGCTGGTATTGGCTTTGCAATGATGATATGGACTGTGAAGAACCTTCTCGGTCACACAGAGCAGACATTCAATCAGATATGGCAAGTCGAGAAGTCGCGAAGCTTAGTGCGTAAGTTGTCGGACTACATTACAATAATTATACTGGCTTTGGTGGCTGTCGTTGCTGTCTCGAGTTCGCTCGTTAATGTAACCAATCAGTTAAGCTCGGATATAAATTTGGCCAGGGTATGGGGGATCGTTCTCAGTTTCGTACCAATGATAATGATGTGGCTTGGTGTCTCGATGATATATTATATACTTCCAAATACCAAAGTGTCGCTAAGAGCAGCCATAACAGGCGGATTCTTCACAACGATAGCTCTGGTCATTATGCAGTTCATATATCTTGAGTTCCAGATAGGATTGAATAGTAACAATGCTGTATATGGTAGTTTCGCAGCAATACCACTCTTCCTTATCTGGCTGCAGACGATGTGGTATATAATAATACTTGGCTGCGAACTTGTCTGTGTCATACAGAATTTCTCGAGTTACGGACATAATGCTGATACATCGCGCTATAGTGTTTCAGACCGTCGCAAAGTATCGTTGCAGATTGTCAGATATGTTATAGTCCGCTTTGCTGAGTGTAAATCTGCTCCTTCGGTCAAGCAGATTGCTAACGACCTGAAGCTACCATTCTCATTTGTCAAGAATCTAATGCCGATGCTTGAGGAGTGTGGGTTGCTGAGCAAGGTGATTACAAACGCTGATGATGCCTATCAGCCAGCCTTCGATGTCAGACAGATGACAGTGCGAATATTCTTAGACAGAGTTGAAAATTTAGGAAAGCTGAGACTCAGTACTGACGGGAACTTTAAATGGATTAGTGATTATCTTGACAATATATTCAATGATGAGAAGAGTCTTGATATCTTGATACAAGATATTCCAGTTGGTAACGAACCAAAAGAGTAATCGTGTATCTTTGTATAGCCGAGAAGCCTTCAGTGGCTCGTGAAATAGCATCTGTATTGGGGTGTACCCAAAATCATCATGGATGGCTTTCTGGTGGTGATTATTGCGTCACATGGGTTTATGGTCATCTATGTGAACTTAAGGAACCTCATGACTATGACCCGATTCTGAAAAAGTGGGATTTGTCGCTGTTGCCTATACTGCCAGAGCGTTTCGACGTCAAACTGAAGGGTGAGAAATCTATAAGTCAGCAGTTCAATATCATTAAGAACCTTGTTGAGAAATGCACCGAGGTCATCAACTGCGGTGATGCTGGCCAGGAGGGTGAGTTGATTCAGAGATGGGTGTTGCGTTGCACGGGAATCAAACGACCTGTAAAACGTTTGTGGATTTCGTCATTGACGGAGGAGGCTATACGGGAGGGTTTTAATAACCTGCGACCAGGAAGCGATTTTGATAAGTTGTATGCTGCGGGTTACGCACGTGCCGTAGGCGACTGGCTGTTGGGTATGAATGCAACACGCCTCTATACAATGCGCTTTGCTGGTAGGGGCGCACTGCTTTCAATCGGACGTGTCCAGACCCCAACATTGGCCCTTATAGTCAATCGTTACTACGAGATTCAGAACTTCAAGCCAGAGACATACTGGGAGTTGAAAACAATATATCGTGATGTTGTCTTTAACTCAACAAAGGGAAGGTATCTCAATATTGAGGAGGCAAATCAGGCATTGGCTAAGATTGGGGACAACCAGTTCTTAATTACCGATATTCAAAAGAAGGATGGTCTCGAGGCTCCTCCTCGTCTCTTCGACCTGACATCCCTGCAGGTGGAGTGTAACCGTAAATTCTCATTCTCGGCTGACGACACATTGAGAATAGTCCAAAGCCTATACGAGAAGAAGGTGTCGACATATCCTCGTGTCGATACGACATATCTCTCTGACGATATATATCCGAAGGTGCCTAAGATTCTATCTGGTTTAGCTCCCTATATGGCGTTGATACAGCCCTTGCTGACAGGTAAGCCCCTGAAGAAATCAAAGAAGGTATTTGACAACTCAAAGGTTACAGATCACCATGCCATCATACCGACAGGAGTCAATCCTCTGACTCTATCGCTGACACGCGAGGAGAAACTGGTATACGACCAGATTGCCCGTCGTTTTATAGCCAATTTCTACCCTGACAGTAAGGTATCTACAACGACTGTGATAGGTATCTCTTCCGACGTGCCCTTCAAAGCTGTCGGACGTCAGATTATAGAGCCTGCATGGAGAGTTGTCTATGGTCAGTCGGCTCCTGAACAGGAGGAGGAGAAGAAAAAGGGAACAGAGGAGCAGGTTGTGACACAGGTTATGCCAGATTTTCAGAAAGGGGAGATGGGACCACATAAGCCATCGTTGCAAGAGAAACAGACGCAACCACCCAAGCCCTACACCGAGGCGACACTTCTCAGGGCGATGGAGACAGCGGGTAAGCAGGTAGACGATGATGAATTGTGCGATTTGATGAAGGATAATGGCATAGGTCGCCCTTCAACCCGCGCTGCAATAATCGAGACGCTGTTTAAACGTCGTTATATCGAGAAACAGAAGAAAAATCTAATCCCGACAATGACGGGTCTGCAATTGATTTCAACTATCAAAAATGAATTGCTTAAGAGTGTCGAACTGACAGGACAATGGGAGAAAAAACTACGGCAGATCGAAAAGGGTGAATATGAAGCCAAAGCATTCGTGAATGAAATGCGCGAGATGGTCAGTGCTCTTGTGCAGGATGTGTTAAGCGATAATATGGTGCATCGTATTGAACTCGTCTCTGTCGGAAATAAAAAACCAACAGAGCGTTCGGGTAATTCTGGAAAAGATGCGTCAGACAATATAAAAGAGAAGTCTGGCGGTCAGACGAAGAGCGTCAAAACCAACCAGCCTATGGTATGCCCGCGATGTGGTCGTCCTTTTGTGAAGGGAAAAAGTGCATGGGGATGTAGTGGTTATAGAGAAGGGTGTACACTGATTGTCCCATTCGAGGTCTATGGAAAGTCATTGTCGGAGAGTCATGTGCGTTCTCTGTTGACTAAAAGACAGACCTCAGTCATCAAGGGGTTGACAGTAGGTGAAAACAAGTTTGATGGCAGACTGGCATTCGATTCGACATTCTCACTGATTGTCAAGGCGGAGGATTCGAGCTCTGTCGATATATCAGAACTGAAGTGCCCACAATGTGGTTCGCCGTTGATGAAAGGACGTTCAGCTTGGGGATGTTCCCGCTATAAGGATGGTTGTCGCTTTGTCGTTCCCTTCGTCTTCATGAATAAACAGATTACAATGACACATCTCGCCGTCCTTTGTAAAAAGGGGAGGACAGCTGTGATAAACGGGTTCGTTGATGAGACAGGAACAAAACAAAGCGGACATCTCGTAATAGATAACGGAGTTTTAAAATTGGAAAAATAAAATACTACATATTATGGTAAGAATATTGTGTTATATAGCGTTGATGGCTATTGTCTCTGTATATATCGAGGCTCAGACAAAGCGAGATGTGGAGATTAATGATCTCTACAATAGTGCTCTTATGTGGCCCGAAGATCCAATGAACAATATGGTAGATATTGGAAATGGTTCGGGTCTATATGCTGTTCGTGAAGGGTTAACAGTGGCTTTATACGACTATGCTGGTAAAGAGCAGAAGAAAACTCTTATGAACTTGAAGAGTCTTACCGAGGGAGCGGGTCTGATTCAATATATTTCTGAAATTGAGCCGACGTCATCAGAGACACAGTTTATAGTTAGGACAAAGAAAAAGAGAATATACCGGCACTCGTATGAAGCTGATCACTATATCTATAATACACATTACAACACCTTGACGCCATTGTCGCAGGGCGGTCGTGAGAGATGTGTCGAGATGTCTCCAAATGGTGCCTATGTGGCTTTTGTGCGTGATGGCAATATATATCTGAAGAAGATGAAGTATAACTCGACATCAGCCATAACAACAGATGGTGCGTTGAATAAAATCACGAATGGTGCTCCCGACTGGGTTTATGAGGAGGAGTTCTCTACGAATAAGAGTCTTTGCTTTTCGCCCGACAGCAAAGAGATAGCATATATAAAGTATGATGAGTCGAAAGTGAAAGAGTTCTCTTTCCCTACCTACAGCCATAATCTGGAAAAAGAGGGGGAGTCATATCCAGGCTCTTACACATTCAAATATCCAAAGGCTGGAGAGGAAAACTCTATTGTCAAAGTGTGTGTCTACAATATTGAAACGCGCAAGACAAAAGAGATGCAGATAGGTTCAAATACGGATATTTATATACCACGCATCTTCTGGACAGGTGCTAAGAATGAGCTATGTATAGTGCGACTGAATAGACGTCAGAATGAGTTGGAACTACTGATGGCAAATACTCAGTCGACGGTAACTAAATCAATCTATACCGATAGAGATAAATGCTATGTTGATGAACTTGTGCTCGATAACATATATTTCCTTCCTGAATCGCAGGGATTTCTGATTCTAAGTGAGCAGGATGGATATATGAACATCTATCACTATGCCCCAAACGGTGTTTTGAAGAGTCAGCTTACCAACGACAAAAAAGATGTCATGAACATTGTTGGATATCACCAGCCGAGTAAGAGCGTAATCTACTCTGTTGCATCACCGACGCCTATGGAACGCCGCATATGCACTGTCTCGCTCGACAGCAAGAAACGACGAGTATTATTTGATAATATTGGAACATACGAAGCAAAGATGTGTAATTCCAATCAGATGCTGCTCGTTAAGTATAGTAATACGACTACACCCCCCGTCTTCACATTGTGTGATTGTGATGGAACCGTCATACGTACGATAGAGGATAATAAAGAGTATAAATCAACTATCAGTGCATACCGCATTTATAAAAAGGAGTTCATGAAGTTTAAGGCGGCTGACGGAACAACACAACTCAATGCGTGGATGATTAAGCCATCAAACTTCTCAGAAAATAAAAAATATCCGCTATTGATAGTTCAATATAGTGGTCCGGCATCGCAGGAGGTATTGAATAAATGGGAAGTCGACTGGGAGCAGACGCTGGCGTCAAAGGGTTATATAGTAGTTTCTGTTGATCCTCGAGGAACAGGCGCAAGAGGCGCAGAGTTCAAGAAGTGCACTTATCAGAAGCTGGGTAAGTATGAGACCGACGATATGGCAGCAGTAGCCAAGCAATTAGGTACCCTGTCGTATGTCGATGCGAAAAAAATAGGTATATGGGGATGGAGTTATGGTGGCTTCGTATCATCGCTTGCCATGTGCCGTCATAAAGAGTTTGCAGCTGGTATTGCTGTGGCACCAGTCACATCATTCCGCTTCTACGATACGATATATACCGAGAGGTTTATGCGTAAGCCTGATGAGAATATTTCAGGGTATGATGATTATGCCCCTATTAACAATGCCAGAAATCTTACAGGACGTCTCTTCCTTATTCACGGAACAGCTGACGATAATGTTCACTTTCAGAATCAAATGGCGTTTGTAGAAGCGTTGTTGAACGCAGATAAAGAGTTTGATATGTTTGTCTATCCTAACCAAAATCATAGCATTCCTCGTTATCGTGTCGGTCTATACGAAAAGATGCTAAAATGGCTCAAGACAAATCTGTGATTGGTGTAATACAAAATTTTGAACTCTTCTAAACTATGAAGGTTAAGGAAAACTCTTTTATCTCTCTATTCGCCACGAATTTCTGTGGCGTGATGAACGATAATGTGCTCAAGATACTGACATGTTTTGTGGCTGTTTCATGGACGGCTCCAGAACTGAAGGCAACGATTGTTAATGCGTCTGCAGCTGCGCTTGTTCTTCCGTACTTGCTCTTCTCTCCTCTTGCCTCGCGTTTGCCAGGCTTGTACGGTAAACTCAAGACGTTGCGAGTTGCAAAATTTGCAGAGCTCTTTATCATGGCAATAGCTATTGCCGGATTCGTTGTGCAGTCTGTTGGCTTGTGTCTCTTCAGTGTTTTGTTGATGGGGTTGCAGAGTGCACTCTATTCGCCATCAAAATATGCCTTGATACGTGACATCGGAGGAACAGAGGGAGTTGCACGAGGTATGGGAGGTATGGAGGCATTCTCTTTCATGGCAATGCTGCTCGGAACGGTTGTAGCCAGCTTTATGGCTGATTATGATATGCCGATGCTGTGGTACTCTGTACTAATGGGATTAGCTGTTGTGGGCTATCTGTTGTCATTGACAATAAAGGTTAGGGAAGAGCCACAGAGAGACGATACATCTGCTAACCCGATACGCTTTATCCGGGAGAGTTATCAAATGGTCAAGAGTTATCCAGGTCTTAACTCCGTCATTAACTATCTGTCGCTCTTCTGGTGGTTGTCAGCATCTTTGCAGATGTTACTTATCATATTTTGTGAGGAGGAACCTCTCTCTTTGTCGCATACGCAAACAGGACTGCTTCTTGCCCTCATGGCTGTTTGTATAACGATTGGCTGTATTGCAGGCGGTTTCCTCGATGGTAAGAGATTTCTCTTCGGAGCAACGCCCCTCATCGGAATTCTGATATCCGCACTACTTGTCGTTGCCTTTGTTTTTGGAACAAAAATAGTTGTCTTACTGCCGGCATTGGTCGGTATTGCCTTTCTTGGTGGCGTATTTAAGATACCATTGGATGCATACATACAGAGGACAGTTCCGGCTGAGCAACAAGGGACAGTACTGGCTTATTTCAACCTGATATCCTTTGTATATATCTTTGTAGCGTCAATGACAAATCTATGCGTCATGACCTATCTGCCATCCCGATATGTATTTCTTTTTACAGGAGTTATCTTTCTTGTCTCATCGCTTGTTTTTATCTTTTCGTGCCGACAGGTCGTATGTTGGATAGGTTATTACTTCATGAGATGGCATTATGATATAAATGTTACAGGTCGAGAAATGCTTGAAACTAAGAGAGATGAGAATCTGCTTATATTACCTAATCATCAGGCAGTCATCGACCCACTTATGTTATTTGCGACGTTCTATAGAGAAAAGTTCCGCCCGCTTGTTGATGAGGGATATTTCAACATACCATTAATTGGACATGTCTTGTCGCTCTTCTCAGCGATTCCCGTTCCTGACCTGCGAAAATCGCGCAAGGGAGTCGAGAAGGTCATGCAGTTGGGTAGCATCGTAAACGCAGCACTTGAAGAGGGAACAAATGTTCTCTTCTATCCTTCGGGACATATTACAACTGATGGGAGGGAGAGCATCGGAACCCGTCAGATGGCTTATAACACGTGCAAGGAGTTGCCTGAGAATACTCGTGTAATCCTCGTACACATCAAAGGGCTGTGGGGCAGTGCATGGAGCCGGAAAGGGAAGAAAGCGACACCTTCAATAATACTTCTGTTACTATCAAGTTTCGTTCAGATAGTGACCTGCACCATCTTTCTAAGGAAGCGTCGAGCAGTGACCATATCCTTAGAGGATGTCACCGCAGAATTGAGAGATGTTGCCCAAACAAGCGACAGGGTAGCCTTTAACAAAGTGCTTGAAGATAAGTATAATAGTTGGTAGTAGAAATATTTGGACAATTAGAAAGAGTATTGAGATTCATAGTATTAACATATTGATGGTCATCAACTTAAAACTGAGATTAATCTGAAGTACGACAACAATGGTAACATTCTGTCGTATAATGGCAGAGAGAATCACCCCGAAAGTAATCTGATAACTTTCGGGGTTTTATTTTGATGCACTATATTTTGTTTAGTGCTTTGTTACTTGATTTGCAGAGCGTTGAAGTCGGCTTTGATGCGGATGCTCTGTTTTGTTCCGTCCATAAACTTCTGGAGTCGTGCTGGAATCTCAACAGTGTCGCCGATGAACTTCTCAACAGTGGCTTTGAATTTAGCTGGATGAGCTGTCTCGAGGAATATACCGTGCTCACCCTCCTTTAGGTCGTCACGCAGAGCAGCATAACCTACTGCTCCATGAGGGTCGCATATATAACCTGTGCGTTTCTTCACTTCGGTGATAGTATCACCAATTTGCTTGTCGCTGTAGCTGAAACTTGATATGAGTTTCTTCATCTCCTCAGCACTGCCACCGAAGAGCTCTGAGACGCGAGCGAAGTTTGAAGGGTCACCTACATCCATTGCATTAGCGATTGTTGCAATGGAAGGTGCTGGTTTGTAAATGCCACTCTTCAGGAATTCAGGGAATACCTTATTAGCATTGACAGCAGCTACGAATCGCTTGACAGGCATACCCATCTTCCATGCAATCAGTCCAGCTGTTATATCTCCAAAGTTGCCGCTTGGAACGCATATAACCTGATTTTCCCACTCACTGCGTGGAATTTGTGCCAAGGCATGGAAATAGTATATTGACTGAGGCAGGAAGCGAGCCAGATTTATGGAGTTGGCAGATGTCAGAACCTTCTCTGTCGAAAGTTTAGGGTCCATGAAGGCTTCTTTAACAGTGCGCTGACAATCATCGAAGACACCATCCACCTCGTAAGCGGTGACATTCTGACCGAGTGTTGTAAACTGTTTCTCCTGAATCTCGCTGACCAAACCAGAAGGGTAGAGAACGTGGACATATACGTTTTTAACGCCGAGAAATCCATTCGCTACAGCAGACCCCGTGTCGCCAGAAGTAGCTGCAAGGACATTGATAGGTCGTCCGCCGAAATCAGCGAAATAAGCCATGACGCGAGCGAGGAATCGAGCACCAACATCCTTAAAAGCTAATGTAGGTCCGTGGAATAGCTCGAGCGATGAGATGCGGTCGTCGACTTTGACGACAGGTATTGGGAAGTTGAAAGCATCTTCAACCATAGCCTTGAACTTGTCTTCTGGGATGTCGGGACAGAAATAGTGCTTGAGAACCTCAAAGCCAATCTCTCCCATAGAGCGACCTGGGAGCCAATCCCAGAATTTCTGGTCGAGAACGGGTATGCTCTCAGGCATATACAGGCCCTTGTCGGGTGCCAAGCCCTTGAGAACTGCAGTCTTAAGGTCTGCAGTGTGTTGTCTATTATTTGTACTATAGAATCTCATATAGTGTATGTTTATTTCATCATTTCTTTCATGAAGTCAGTCAAGACGAGATGTCCGTACGAGCCGTTTAGAGCGGATACTTCGTCGTAGTGCTCAATACCATCGGCCTTATTACCTGGTTTATATAGGATAAAAGGTATTTCAGTGTTAGTATGAGTCTTGATAGCGCATGGTGTTGGATGGTCAGGAAGAAGAGCTATTGTCGTGTTGTTGAGGTCGACAGCATTCAGGATAGGACCGACAACCTTCTTGTCGATATCCTCGATAGTCTGTTTTTTTAGCATAGCCTTACCTTCGTGACCAGCCTCGTCGGGTGCCTCCATATGGAGATATACGTAGTCGTATTTATTTAGTGCTTCGATGGTCGCCTGAGCCTTTCCTTCAAAGTTGGTATTGTACAGACCAGTAGCTCCTTCGACCTGAATTGGGTTAAGACCTCCAAGTCGGCCGATACCGAAGATGAGGTCGACAGCTGAGATGACGGCACCTGTTTTTATTTGTGGGAACATCTGTTGCAGTGTTGGCATTGAAGGCTTGAAGCCCGCTGACCATGGCCATATTGTATTTGCCATGCACTTGCCTGCAGCCTTACGTCGTTGATTTACAGGATGAGCCTCAAGCACAGCTCGTGAGCGTAACATAAGGTCGGTGATGAGGTCCTTTGTCTCGCTCGGAATGTCAGATTTAGGAAGGACGTCTTTAATCTTCGCACCTGGGACATCATGAGGAGGAGTCATGGTAAAGTCATTCTTGCCACCTTTGATTATGAGGATATGGCGATAGCTGACCCCTTTATAGAAGTGAACTCTGTCGGAGCCTAACTTATCATTGAGTTCATCAATGAGTTCACCAGCCTCTTCTGTTGTGATGTGACCGCCCGAATGGTTAACGAGTATGTCGCCCTCGACAGTACATACATTGCAACGCATGACGAGGTCGGTTGGTTCAAAGTCGATACCTATGGCAGCTGCCTCGAGGACACCGCGACCCTGATAGAGCTTCTCTGTCTCGTATCCCATTATGGTCATATTTGCAACTTCAGAACCTGGGTGAAGAGAGTCGGGGACAGTCTTCAGCATGCCCATCCTGCTCATTTTGCCAAGGGCATCAATATTAGGTTTGTTGGCTGCCTGAAAAGCCGTTTTGCCATTGAATTCTGCAATTGGTTCGTCAGCGGCACCGTCTGTTAGTATGACGAGATATTTCATAGCTTGTCGTATTATAGGTTTGCAACCTTTATAATGTCTGCAAAAACACCGGCAGCCGTAACGTCAGCACCAGCTCCATAGCCCTTAATCTCCATTGGATGAGCGTTATAGTTGTCAGACCATATAAGGACTATATTGTTGGAAGAGTCGAGGTGATAGAGAGGATCGTCCTCCCCAACCTCTTTGAAGCCTATTTTGGCCTTGCAGTTTTCGAGAGTTGCGACGTATCGCATCATAAGGCCTTTATCGGCCAGCGTTTTGCGTCGTTTTTCAAATTCAGCATCCAATTCAGCAACCTTGCTCATGAATGTATCAACATCGGGAGTGTCGAGATATTGTTGAGGGACGAAAGGTACCTTTTCGATATCTGACATTTCGAGAGGATATCCGCTTTCGCGGGCGAGAATCAGAATCTTACGAGCTACATCAACACCACCAAGGTCGATGCGTGGATCTGGTTCGGAGTAGCCCTTAGCTTTGGCCTCTGCAATGACCTTAGAGAGAGGTTTATTTTCGGATAACTCACCACAGATGAAGTTGAGAGTACCACTCAAAACAGCTTCAAGACGAACAATTCGGTCGCCACTCTTTATCAAGTCATTGATAGGCGAGATGATAGGAAGAGCTGCTCCAACATTGGTCTCGTAATGGAATTTTACACCTTTCTCCTTAGCCGTCTGTTTGAGTTTTAGATAGTGGTTGTATGCCGATGACGATGCAATCTTATTGGCTGTTACCACATTGATATTGTTTTCTATCATCTGGTCGTACAGGGCTGCTATGTCGGAAGATGCGGTACAATCGACGAAGACGCTATTGGCGAGATTTAGTTTCAGAATTGCCTCAGCAAAGAGTTGTGGAGAAGATAGTTCCCCCTCTTGCAACTGATTCTTAATGTCGGTGAGGTTCAGACCCTGAGGGTTGAGCAGCATCTTGCGAGAGTTGGCTACGCCAGCGACACGTATCATCAGATGGTCATTATTGCGAAGTTTCTCAGCTTGCGAGGTGAGTTTCTGGATAAGTTTACCGCCAACAGTTCCAACGCCAGCGAGGAAGAGGTGGAGAACTTTATACTGACTCAGGAAGAAAGAGTCGTGGACTACGTTCAAAGTCTTCTTTAGGTCCTCTTGTTTAACTACGAATGATATATTTACTTCGCTTGCTCCTTGGGCAATAGCGTACACGTTGATACCGTTTTTGCCTACAGCGTTGAAGAGTGTTCCTGCAACTCCGGTATTGTGTCGCATTCTGTTGCCCACAATTGCAACCACAGCCATATTGCTATCAATGCGAACAGCTGTTGCGTGGCTATTATCGATTTCTGACTTGAATTCGTTATTGATTACTTCAGCAGCAATGTCAGCATCACTCTTCTCAACGACAATGCTTATAGTGTTTTCAGAAGAGGCTTGAGAAATAAGAATTACATTAATATAGCGACTTGCAAGAGCGCGGAAGAGTCGCATTGACATACCTGATACTCCGACCATTGCGATGCACTGTATCGTGATAAGACTCACATTCGGAATGCTTGATATGCCCTTGATTTTTGTCGTCAAGGCTGTATTCTCTTGCGAGTCAATACGTGTGCCAGGAGCTGAGGGATTGAATGTATTCTTGATGTATATAGGAATATTCTTCTTCAGAGCTGGAAGAATTGTCGGAGGGTAAATGACCTTAGCCCCGAAGTGGCTTAGTTCCATTGCCTCGGTATATGTGAGATGGTCAATCGTGTATGCACGTGATATGATACGAGGGTCAGCCGACATGAAGCCGTCAACGTCAGTCCATATTTCAAGTTCCTCAGCATCGAGAGCAGCTGCAAGTATGGCAGCTGTATAGTCAGAGCCACCGCGACCGAGAGTTGTCGGTTCGTTCTGCATGTCAGACGAGATGAAGCCAGGGAAGATGTTTACGCCTATGATAGATGACTTGAGAGCCGCGATATTACTTGTTGTTATGTCGTCTATGACTTGGTTTCGTGTGCCACGTTTCTCAGTCTTGATGAGAGTCTGTGAGTTGATTAGGGTAGAGCCCTGGATTAACTCGCTGAGAATCAGTGATGACATGCGTTCGCCGAATCCACTGATGGTGTCGAGACTGCGGTCGGAGAGCTCTTTGAGAAGGTAGACACCTTTCAGCATATCCGACAACTCTTCGAATAGCGGATAGAGCTTGGCGTTAATAGTCTCTGTTTCGATGAATAGTTGCGATGTTATATTGTCGTGTTTGACCTTAATCTCATCAAACAGAGATTTATACTCTTCTCCTGCGCATGCCGTATTAGCAGCCCTTATGAGCATGTTTGTTACACCGGCAACGGCAGAAACAACGGCACATACTGGCTGAGTATGCCCTAATATTATTTGTTTTACCTGGTTAATGCTGCTCGCCGTACCCATCGACGTGCCACCAAACTTAAGTACATTCATCTGTCAGTTTGTTATTCAATATTGAGTGCGAAGTTACGACTAAACCACCACAATGCCAAACATCTTTTTATTGTCATTCATCACTATCTATGCTTTTTTATATCAGTGTCAATTAAGAGGAAATGATAAAAAGAGTGCGTCAGAGAAATATTCTGACGCACTCTGAAATCTTTGGTTATAAGGACCTGTTGTTTATTATTTCAACTGGTCTTTCGTAGCGTTGATGAATGCAGGAGCATTCTTGTTTGTTTCGTCTGTTGCGGCTGCTTTTTCGAAAAGTGGAAGAGCCAATTTGAACTCCTCTTTAGCGCGACCCTGAATCTCTGCATACTGCTCAGGTTTTGCTTTCTCACACTCCTTGAGAATCTCGCTTGCCTTGTCGTAATGACTCTTGCCCTCATTTAGATAGATTTTGGCAAGGTCTTTCTTGATGAAAGCTACAGCCTTTCCCTCGGTGTATTTCTCTTTAGAAGCTTCGAGCTTGGTCTGGCGTTCAGCCTCTTTACCCTCGATGTCTTCCATCGCTTTTGCTATGTAGTAGGCGCAGTAGTCAGGTTTGTATGTGCCATTGTTCTCACACATTGTGAAGAGCTCTATAGCACGTTCGTTCTTCTTGAGTTTGCGAGCACAATCGGCTGCGTTGTAAACTGTTGCCATCTCAGCCTCATCACCCCAAAGAGTAATAGCCTGTTCGTAGCATTCTAAAGCCTTCTGAAGGTCTTTTGAGCGAAGTGCTTCGTTTCCTTCGTTCTTGAAATCTGCTGCAGACTTTTCCTGCGCATTTGAGAATAGTGGCATCAGCATGATAGCTGCAAGTGCGAATAGTCTAATTTTCATATTATTAATATATTAAT
>JABUTU010000035.1 GCA_021443545.1 Marinilabiliaceae bacterium
GTCACGGGCATGCGCTGGGCAAGTGCCGTGAAGCATGCAAGGAAGAGGAGTAATATGCTAAGGAGACGGGTCAAGAGGATTTAATTATAAAATTACACTTATCTCACACTCATAACTTTTACAGCACGGCGCTCATTTTCTGCAAAAACTGTCAGTACATACATGCCGCTTCCCCATTTTTTAATGTCAAGAGGTGCACTGTATGTATCAGAATTCTTCATGACTAAACGTTCAATCTGTTGACTCGTGTTGACATAATTAATCTGAATCACAATATCAGCTGTCTCACGTAATTTGACTGATAATACAAACTCTCCGTTGTTAGGATTAGGGCTGACTTTAACCAATTTGATGAGAGGGTCATAACCTATCTTGAAATCCAGAACATCTTCGAAAGAATCAAATATTTCAATCTGTTTCTTTTCATACGACTGACAGCCGCCGGAATAGGCCCACATCGTTATATAGAACCTTCCAGATTCCTCAGCAAACAAATGTAGCAAATCGCTAACACCGACATTATTTGTCACATCTTTGAATGATGAAGTCTGATACTCCCAACGTATGCTGTCGACAGGAATATTTGACAATTCAATCAGAGCGATGGTATCGTTGACCGCTGCATCTGAAGCCATAAGGAAATTAGCGATAAGGGCATCGTTGCCGATGCTGAAGTTCACCGTATCACGAGCGAAACAGCCTATATCGTTAGTTACTACTATTGCGTAATCTCCCTCAGCACTAACCATGCAATATCTACTTTTTTCTATCTCCCTGTCTGTCTCGACACTTCGCCATGAGTACGAGGCATATTCTCCTCCATCTAACTGATAAGAATTGCCAGGACACACCATTATGTCATCACCCAGATTGACTTGAAGTTCTTCTGGTTCGCTAACCATATATGATGCTGTATCACGACAATTATGTCCGTCAGTTACAACTACTGTGTATGAGCCTGCCTTGACACTATCAACATAACTTGAGGTAGCTCCTGTATTCCATAAATAACGATAGTCACCCATTCCACCTTCAGTTCGTGTCGCGATGTACCCATCACTATATCCGTAGCAGTGAGCATCCCGAAGAGCTTTCAGACGATTGATGACGGTTCTGGCTCGCCGATTGTAAAGTCTGTTGTAGTGAAGCACTTGTTCGCATCTACAATCTTCACCTTATAAGAACCTGCATGTAGAGTGTTGACGCCCATAATAGCTTTCTGCCCCTGAGGCCATTCTAATGAGTATGGCGAATATGGAAGACCTGGAACGACATCCATAGAATCTACAAATGCAACTCCATCCGACGAGCCGTAACACAAGGCATCTACCACACCCACCTTGTTGACAACAGGATTTCTCGAAGCCTTAATCGTTATCTCCTCTGACTTGGTTGTACATAGATTCTTATCTGTTACCTGCACTGTATATTTCCCGTTCTGCAACAAACCCTCTGCGAATGACCTAATCATACCCGCTTTCTTTGCACCATCATACCTTAGACCGTTTTCCTTCCAATCAAAAATATAAGGCAATGAACCACCCTCAGCCTCAAAAGTTATCTTTCCATTGTCCTTTTCACAAGTCGTATTGACGAGGTCAGTTACCCCGACTGTAAGTGGTTCGGGCTGTGGTATAAAGAATGTAATTGTATCTGGAGAGACACACATATTGGCATCTGTAAAGGTAACGACATAGTTCATGCTTGGCAATCCTTCCAATTTGACATCCTCTCTCATATCATAAGGCATTCCATCCCTCAGAACTATGGTTTTATAGTTTGAGTTGCCTCCTGTAACATTGAACGCTATCGCACCATCATGACCACCATTGCACTTCACACTGTCAACAGCACTTATAGACGCCCTCAGTTCCTCGGGTTCTCTTAATCTGACATCAACGCTGTCAATCACGCCATATTCATCCATTACATAAAAGCGTTTGGCTTCAGCAGGCAACCCTGAGTATACATGTGAATACTGATAGCGCCCATCCTTTATGTCTGCAAAACGATAACCAGGCCATCCTCCCGTAGCTCTGAGAACAACTGAAGCTGTATTGTCATTGTAACATTTGGCTATATCGTCCTCAGATGTCAGTCTGATTGCATTCTCAGGTTCCAATATCACTATTGTGTCGGTTTTACATATATTCTCTGTGCTATCTTTCACTTGAATAAGATACTCTCCTGCCATCAGAGATGAGAACGACTTGCTGCCATCTTCACTCTTAACAGAAAGCATTTCATCGCCTGATTTGAACAGTGTTATATTGTAAGGTTGAATGCCACCATTTACATACACTTTGAGGATTCCGTCTTTTGCATACGGACGACTTACGTGTCTTGGCGTTTCAGCCATAACTGTCATGTGTTCATAGTCTTCTATTCTGAAATCTGCGAATCTTCGTATACCATCTTCGCTCACTGCCTCAACGGAATAATCGCCACCAGCCAGACCATTGATTTCATAGTCTCCGTCCCCTACGGCAGCAACCGACACTTCACGATATGTCTGGTCTGCAGAATACAGAATCCAGGTTAGATCTGAATCTTCCACAAGATTGGAATGCAGCCTTACCCACCCGTCTTTTCGATTCTCACCCGTCTCCCTTTGTGTTGCAATTACTGACATTCGTCTATCTCCCTCTAACAATAATGAGACAGGGATTCTTTCATTACAATCCTTAGAATCTGAAACTGATAGCCAGTATACTCCACTGGTCTTGGATGTCATTGAACTGTCTATAGAAAGTATTGTATCAGAATCTACAGCTGAAGTCCATTGATACGAGTAAGGAGCCTCACCACCTCTGACATAGGCCGTCAGAATACACTTGTCATCTTCATATTGTGTGGTTACGTCCTCAATCGTCAGACCTGTATCCTCCACGTCGAACTTCAGCACCGCCTGGCATTGATGGCTGTCCTCTGTACGTATTTCGTAGCCGCCCTTCCGCTTGCAAAGGTTGTCGATGTGAAGAGTATCGCCTAATAAGCCCTCTTTCTGACCGTCAAAGAATGAAGTATAGCCTGGCGTTCCGCCTTCTATCACGACATCTATGGCACCACTGTTAGGAGAGCACTGAATAGGGCTTAGTGAGTATTTAAACTTTAATGAGTCAGGTGCGAAAACCGACACGACCGTATCCAGTCTGGCTTTGCGGCTATCGGTCACATGGAGCATATACTCTCCTGCCAGCAGTCCCTCCCATTTTACATTATTTCCCTTTCCCGATCGTATCTCCTTCTCTTTGACCATATCGACAACATAGCCTTCATCTTCCCAACCGCCAGTAACAGCAATAGTCACAGACCCCGTACGGGCATGACACTGTGCATCTGTCGTACTTATTGAAACACTGAGTTTCTCCTTCGGCTCATTTAATGATACTTCAATGGGTTCAAGACACATGCATCCCTTTGAATCTGTTGCACTCACACTATATGTGCCTGCAGTCAACCCAGTAAAGTCATAAGAATTAGATGTAGTAACCTGACTTGAGGTGTTACCGACACTAACATATTTATAACCAGCATTACCGCCATCGACTGTAACGCGAATCTTTCCGTCATTGCCACCCTTTTCTGTTATCTTGCCATCGTTCAATGCATACGTGGTTACCGCTATTGAATCGGGTTCGGGGACATGAACAATTGCTGTATCACTCTGGCAATTATTATTATCAATAACCCATAACCCATACTCGCCAGATGGCAGATTGTCTATATTGTCGGTATATGACATCTCCTTTTCTGCGTCATCATACGGGTATTTGTCTTTAGGAGAAAATACGTAGAAAAGCTTTTCTGCATTAACATCTTCCCCATTGAGAGTTCCATTTGTTGCTACTTTGATATTCTTTATCTTGCCATCATTATATCCATAACAAGAAACAGATACTGGTTCAGCAGCAGAGATAAGTGGAAGGATATATTCTTTAATGGTGGCTGATTCTTTCTGTTTGCAATTATTAGCGTCCTTAACAACTATGGAATAGTTGTCAGGTACTATATGATTAAACCTAACCTCTTGGTTTTCTTTCACATCATTCTGTTCGTCAATTCTTTCAATAGATACATAATAACCACTATTCCATCCTCCGTTAGCAGAGACAATTATAGAGCCACCATCATCGTGACAATCTGGCTGAACAACTGTGGTATGTACCACAAGCTCGGCACTTGGACTCTCAATAGAAAAATCAACGCTGCCTTCATTCTTACAAAACTTGTCCGTCACGGTTATTGTTCCCTTACCTGACGGTATGTTTTTCAGTATTTTACTATTTGAGAAATAGTCGTCCATTTTGATGGCATAGGAATATGTATTATCACCATCCTTACGTGGTTCAACAGAGACTATTTCAACACTGCCATCCTTATACCCCAGACAGGAAACAGCACTCTCCTTTATGGCTATACTGATAGGAGGGATTGTTTCAATTTCTATCGAGAAATTCTTATATCCAATATTATCTACAGTGGCGACAAAATCATTAGATGAACCAAGACTCCTACGTTCACGCTTTCTAACTGTCACTTCGTTATTTCCTTGTGACAGTTCAATTTGATTACTCCAATCTGAGCTGCCTTTCTTGCATACTTCGTATCCTGATTTGAGTTTCCATACAACCTTTTGATTATAACATTTAGGTTGTGGCATTTCAGAAAAGTAATCCTCCTTCTCTCCCAAGAGTAGTATTGGCATTATACCCTCTGAAATCGTATATCGTTTAGGATTCTTATTAATGTTATAATCCGCTCCAAACAGCATCTTGCTATTTGAATAAGTGAATTGTGATACTACAGGTCTCTCATCACCATTGTATTCTACAAAACACCTCAAGCTATTCTTTATCTCATCTGAGTTTGTGATATCATTTTGGGTAATATTAGTCTTGACCGCATTGTTCTCAGCGAATGTCTCGACCTTGAAGTTAACTTGCGCGTGGGGAGCTTTGACTGTAAATCCGTTTTCTATAGTGCATTGGTCTTTTGTTATATCACTATAATTTGTTACTTTGTAGTGATAGATTCCGGAATTCAAAGTCCATTTACCCTCCTTGGTGATATTGTAGTATGAGTTATTCTCCCATGTCAATTGATTTTTATTTACGGGCTGAATATTTATCACTCTCTTTTCATCAAAATCCTGCAAGGAAATATCATTGATTTTATTGATGCTGAAAATTTTTGCAGGAACTGTCACATCCACCGTTATACTGCATCCTTCGGAATAGTAACAAACAACTTTGTAAGTCCCGGATGCCAAATTTTCAAAAGTGCCGTTAGCGGACTCTATATTTCCAATGATGTACTTACTTGGGGAGAATGTGCCAGGGGTTGCCAATAATATCTTGCCATTAGCTTTGTCGCAGGTTTGGGCTACTGCAGTAAAAGAGGGCTTTACGAAGTTGGGGAGATGAATAACAACAGTTTCATTCTTACCATCTTTACCTGTGAGTGTTAGTGTATTATTTCCAGAGACTACCCCGTTGAAAATGCTATATCGAAGATTTGATATCGTTATTTTTTCTTTAGGGTTGTATTCTTTCCCATTATATGAATACGGAAAGGCTCCGCCGTCGTACGTGATGGATGTCGAATACCTTGCATCGCATAATGATGAACCTGATGTTTTATTGAAATCTTGGTTTATATTAGGTGTAAAATCCTTTTGAACTGACTTGTACTTTACCTCATATATACAATTGTCATGGTCCTGAACGTAGAAATATCGTTGTTTTGCTGTTTTGTCTACCTTAAGATTGTTAATGGGGTATATGCCATCTGTTTTATAATGTGGTTGTGAGACTGTTGTAATGAGAGATGATGAGGCTTTTTTTTTATTGAATTTTGACACCTTCTCTGAATCAGAACCATTTCCCAATATTGAAGATGTTCCATCGCCAAACTGATAGATGTTATAGCTCATTCGGTATCTGTAATCAGAATCCTCAATTTTGACATTGATTGTAGGTTGGAAGGTGCTGACTATGCTGTAGCTGTCAGAAGTTGTATAGTTCCCGACTTCATGCTTTGGGACGATTTGAGAGGCGGGAGGCACTAATTTAAACCAATGGGAGACAAAGCTTAATTCTTTATTATCTTTTAAAACTTTTAAGTCTATATAATTCGTCTCATCGTATTGCAACTGCAATAACCACAGACCATTTGTTAGATCCTCTGAGCTTTTTTCATTTAAATAGTTATCAAGTGTAAATTTGGGATTGTCTTTATTTACTCCTGCCAATACCATGTCTCCATTGACAGAGCAAGAAGTTGCCTCCAAATTATAAATTTGTGTTGTTTCACATTCTCTTCCATTGCTATCCAACATTATATCATTGTCGTATTTTGCAGCTTTTGGATAATGCGCCAAAACCCAATGAAAGACTGAAGGGTTCTCCAAGTATACATTGATATTTTCAGGGTCTGCAAGACGTACACTTATTTTCAAACCTGGTCCTCCAAGACACTTAACCTGTCGGATACTATTATATGAAAAATCTGGTCCTTGGTGATAAAACCTTGCTTCTTTTGTGTCGCTATACGCATATTTACCATTAATCAACATCTTTTTTATTCTAAAAGACATCGTTCTGCCAGATGCCTTGTAGTATAAACTATTTTTATCGGTCTTATTACCAACAATATCTTCGTAAGATAAACTAATTTGTCCATTAGGAGTTATGTTGACATTATTTACTTCTATCCATAATTGTCCATTTTCATCTTGTTCATAACAAAACTTACTACGATCTATGTCTTCCTTTTCTACCCCATTAATCTTCACTTGCAAGTAAGGCTTCTTATCATTAGAGTAATAATTGCCGTTCTTGAGCAACAATCTTTCTCCTTTCTCTATAACAAGTGGAGCTCTTTTCTGTTTCCCGTCTAAATAATCAAGTGTAGCAGAACAATCAATGAAAATGATTGTCTTTAGTGTATAGCTTTCAGTGTGACTTGCCGAACAATCTGCTCGATCATTTAAATCACTAAGATTGTTCTGACCAACGGTTAGATTAGTATACAATTTATCTTGTATCCATGTTCTGCCTTTTCGTCCAAATCCAAGTATTTCATTATATACTGTTATTTTATTTGGGTATTGATTTCGTGAGACTTGGTATGCCCAATATGTTGTTTTATCGCCAACGTCAGAACTGCCTTGATAATTACCTTCTTCGAAAGATCCCTGTTTTTCAGATTCTGTATGGCCATCAAACGAAACTAACATTTTATCAATATAAGGATGACCATCATTACAATGATTAGTAGTTTGAAAAGTCTGTTCAACCCTAACTACATACTCTTGTGCTTCGACAATCGAAGCTATTGCCACACAAAAAATCAACAAAAAACTTTTCACAAATACCATACTCCTTTACAATTACCCTTTTCAATTATACCAATCAAAACAGCATTAGTTCTTTACCAACCTTATTGACAAGAACCTATAATAAGCGGAGTTAATACGAGCTATTCCGTTTGATTCAGAAGATAAAAATCTATCACAGCCATCAGGAACAAAATAACCAACGAACGAATAAGCATACTCTCTGCCATCAGGATTAACATCATAGTATATTTCAGTTGGTTTTGAATTGAAAACAGCAACGCCAACACTCTGAATAACAGAATCATTTCTGGCAAGGGTTTCCCAACCATGTGGGGATGATAATTTGCCCTTGATGAACATTTCCTGACCTACGTAATATTCAGAGTAAAATCTACCAAATATCTCAGATTCACTTATCTTCCCCTTAAAAGCCCCCTGAATTGGGTGAGAATCACCTTTTCCACCAAGAAAAAAATCAGAATTAACTCCGTAAAATGATTCCAAATCCAACCAGTCTTTTTCGGTCGAAACATGAAACCCTTCAGGTATGCTATAATTTTTATATTTTGGATTTATACTTTCTGGATCAAAATACTCTCCATAATAATCAAAACAAAATATCTCTGGCACGTGATAGTAGACAGCCCCAGTCTCTTCACATACCGTCATGCCTGCTTCTGTTATAGTGTATTCTCCATACCGACACGAAAAATATGTCTTTGCCCTGTAATCATCTATAGTCCAGATTTTATTACCAATCTTAGCAAGGCGATAGACGTTGAATTCATGATCTTTTACAACATCCTGTTTGTTGATAATAATGTCTTTTACTACTTGGGGAAAATCAAAAGTTCTGTCGTCAACCTTTACACCAATGGTAAACTCATAGGTATAGATAATAGGTTCATAATAGATTGCATTCGCATCATCCCACCAATGTGTAT
Source organism: Marinilabiliaceae bacterium (assembly GCA_021443545.1). Classification (GTDB taxonomy): domain Bacteria; phylum Bacteroidota; class Bacteroidia; order Bacteroidales; family Marinilabiliaceae; genus W3P20-009. The sequence continues at coordinate 8,287 of JABUTU010000035.1, forward strand.
ATGCTGCATTTGTCGGGTCATTAACGTCGCCCAACTTGAATTTATAAGAGTTCTGACCGGGTTGGATTTCTACATTATTTTCGAAAGGATAACCTTCTATATTTGGTGTCACCTTTATTGTTGTAGGCAACATTTTGTTGCCTAACTCATTCCATTTCAACGTTGTAGACCACTCTCCATCACCATTCTCAGTTGTTGCTACTACTGGTGGCACAAAATAGAATGTTCTCATTTCTGATGTCATAACGCCACCATTAGCTTCAAATTTTACACACCAATAATATTTTCTGTATGGCTCTAAGCGCAACGTATCAAATGCATCAACAGATTGATGTGTAGCTAAGTATTCAGTCAGGTCTTCTGGATTGGTTCCAATAAGATACTTTAAAGAACGACTATCTCCAGAACCACCAAAGACATCGCCTCTATAGTCACATTGTATGGTGACAACTGAATCAGAGATAACACAACCATCTTCAAGACGTTCGTCAATATACAATTCGCCGTCAAAGATTACCTTGTCATCATCGTCTGTACAACGGCACATTGTGAAAACAGAAATCACCGTCAAGATGAAGAAAAGAGACTTTTTCATAGCACTATTTTTTATATGATAAATTAATTAAATATTTGCTTGTTTCTATTTGTTTACCAGGCAATACATACTTGACTACGACTGGATAGCGACCTTCAATAAGTGGTGGAATATTATCCATTGACATGAATGCATTGGCCTTATTAACGTTTGTACCTCGAGAAGCCATATTGGCTATCTTGGTTCTATAATTTTCCCGGTCTTCATCGATATACTTCAGACAATTATTGATAATTGCTCCGTAATGGCTCTTGTTTGGCCTGCTATCAGATGCAATCATAGTATCATCTAATCGTGGTAGTTCCAATGACCTGAACTCAGCAGTAACGATTCCTGGTTGAGATGGCGGAGTAATATTACCCAGTATTGCTCTCAGACCAGCATTATCATATATTGTAGGAGCAACATGGTTCTTATACCAAGGCATTGAATCATAGTCTACATCAAATTGAACCATGCGCTTGGTATAATCTACATCTCCATATTCTGTTTCATCAAACAATTCAGCTGAGATGGTATTGTCATATATGTTGCAGGGAAGGCTGTAGACATATGGGTAATACTGCCATGGAATTATGTCATCAACATCAAAGCTCTTCATCTTCTCCCGGAATGTTCTGTATGTACTGGTACGGAAGTCGATGGAGTAGATTTCGGTCTGGTCAAGCAGTGCAAGGCTACCCTCTGCCTCGTGTCTGGTCTCAGTTATGTCGCTACCAACAGCCTCTGTCGCAATTTTAGTCTCCTTATCTGAGATATTCTCGTTCATCTTAACCTGTTTCTGTGGCACATTGACTATTGCCATGTTGTAAATCTGGTTCGTTGCCAGATTGAGGTTCTTAATCGGTATGTCTATCTCGAATACTGCATTGGCGACACCACTGACCTTCTTATGAGTAAATGCCGCATCTATTGTCTTGCCGTCGATGGTTGTGAACTGAGCCTTCTGATCAAAACCTTTGGGCTTATCGGTCGTGAACAGATAGGAATAGTTCTTACTGGTCATGATGTAGGCTTCACCATGCTCATCTGAAAGAAAATTGTACTGTCTGTCCGCAGGATATGCATACTGCACATGCTCTGGCAGTATATATTTTGGTCGCTCACCTGATGTAAACACAGCTGTCTTCTCTTCGCTGTAGGGCTGTGCGTTATCTCCTTTGACTACAACCCACTTATCTCCGTCAAGACGCTCAAATGTCACTTTGGCATAAACCTTATATTCTGACCGACTCTCAAGCGGTTCGTCTGTCTCAAACGTCCATATTCGATTATCTTTACTTGGCGACGAACTGCACGTTGACTTAATGCCTGTTTTCGTATTAGTTATGTTGAATTCGGCAATGCTGATTCTATAGGTCTCTTTCACGCCACTCTCTTCCTCTATAACCATACTCTCATTAGCTGGCATATTCAACACAAGTTGTGGAGCAACAAAGACATTCACATCTTTCGATTGGTCGGCAGGAGTAAGCTGGGCAATAACATCCTCGCCAAACTGATTATCCTTAACCATCTCGCACCTCTCGCCTATTTCGAACTTGAAGTTACACTTTCCTTTGACAAGTCCGCCAAGCAGACGAAACTGACCTCCTACAGCTCCTGTGAAGTAGGCTGGATTTAGCCCCTCCCCACTTATGACAGAAGCCATGGATGCATTAATGATATCAAACTTACGCTCTTTGCGAAATAATTTGACCTTCATTCCTATTGCAGCATTCACCCACGCCCAAGCCTGTGCATTTGCATACCAGCCATTAATACCGATTGGTCCTGTACGGCCCTTGCAATGTACTGCATCTGAGTATTTCTTCAGGAGCATCTCAGATCCCATCTCAATACCTAATTGAGCATAAAAAGGTGGTAGATTCGCATTTAAATCAACCGACAGGTCTGCGCCAAAGGCAAGGCCCTTACCCTCAGACAACAGCCCCATATCTTTTCGGCTACCCGACAAGGTTATGTGTTGTTTTACTTTATCTGGCAATTCAGGCAACTCAGGGATATCATTGCCAATCATGAAGTATCCACCTGCATTGGCAATCTTTGCAAGGTTTACACCAAGACGATTCTCTGGAGTGCCGATATAAGTATACCATTTATCCTTCGCGAAGTATGCACTTGCCCATCCTAAGGTATTGTCGGGGCCGCGACCAGTTAGGACTCCCGCAACATCAAGATACGCCTTCATATCGGCAGTGAAGACATCATTCTCCATGTCGTATTTCATTCCTACTGTTGCAGTTAGTGCACCTTCCTTAGTGGGCTTCGCCTCAAGTGAGCCCTTGTTAAACTGCACTATGTCGCCTCCTCTCTTCTCAACAGCATTAAGTCCCTTCTTTATTCCCTGTAGCATCGACTCTTGCTGAGAAATACTCAACATTGTAGCCTCTCCGCGAAGCTGAATGAAGTTGACACCCCAATGTTGGTTAAACTGCATCTCTAAATTGACATCGGCATCGAACAGGTTGTCTGATCCTAAAAGACAGAATTTTGTCCTGGCCATGAATCCCATTCCAACAGTATTGTCGGGGATGTAATTTATACCTGACAGAGACTTGCCGAATTCGCTCTTTGTCTCTGAAACATCTTGCTGCATATGGCGATACAAGCCTCCACCAATGCCATAGAAACTCAAGGCAGGAGGCACCGTGACACCTTGAGCGGGTGGCACTTCGAAGAGTGCGTCTGTCAGGAAGTAGTGATAATCATCCTTCTTGCCGAAGACACCCACTGCCTGGAGATCGAACTTATCCATCACGCTTAACTTGATTTCGCCTCGGAATCCTTTGCCATATATCACATCTCCCTCCCGAAACTCAACTTCGCCAGATGCTGAAACCGGTCCCGATTTGAACTTTACACCTATCTTGCTTATATCTACCTTGTTGAAGCGCCATTTCTGCTCATTGCCATAAAGGTCTATGCCTGCCTTTGCCTCTATCTGTTCTCCAAAAGCAGTCACTGAAGCATCAAGATGAATACCCTGACCCTTGTCGTTTTTCACCGTCGCTATATTACCTATGGACAACTGAAATCCAGCCAGATCGGGAGTCTCAAGAGACCCCGACAGCGAGGCGGTGCCTAATTCAAATTTCTCACGGCTTATCAGCATATTCTCGAAACGAATATCTGGCAACGAAAGCTTACTCTTGGTTGTGTCGTTGCTCACTGGGGCTCCGATGCTCAGTTTTCCGTTTGCCTTTATTGCAGGGTATATACCATTCTTCCTTAGCTCTAAAGATATCGTTGAGGTCTCATCAAGTGACAATTTAGCGCAAAGCATCGGGAAGTCAAGGTTGCCGCCAAGATTTGATTCCAGTTCGAACGACTCCTTCACAATATCATACCGTGCGCGATAGTCACGAAGAGAATTCTTGCCTAAAGGAGGTATGTTTACCTTGCCACCAAAACCTGCCTTAATGACGATATTACGCTCAATGCCTAACTCAAAATCGGCTACACTCATAGACCACGACTCAAGGTCTATATCCTTATCCGCTGAGATATTCTGAGACCTGACATAACACGATATACCGCTACCGTCTATTATCAGGTTCTGCAATTTCAGTGATGGGCGCTCTTTTTTATTTTCGTCACCATTTTTCACCATGTATTCAGGCAATTCGACCATAGCATTCGCCACGGCAAGCCCTCGCCACATATTCCTGCTCTCTTCTGCACTTGCTCCTCCGAAATATCCCACAGGAAAGCTTGCAGTTGCGGGTGTCGTTGCACAACTGTTGTCAAGTACAACATTGCCGATGGTGAACAAATATCCGTCAAGGCCTTTGACAGCCAATCGTTTGGATGATGATATCGCTATCGTAAAATCATCAAGATTGCTGAATTTTGCCTGAGTTTCAAATATCAGTTTTCCCTCGCTTTTTCCACTTGCATCAACACTATAAATCTTGTCGCTCTTCAAGATGAACGCAAGATTTGCATTTATTGCGTGAAAACCATCGCATCCAAACTCAAGAGAGGTGCCTTCGCAGAAAGCTATAGTAGCCTCCTTACCTATGTCGTTTCGCGCAGGAGTAATAATCGAAATTTTGCCATGAGTTCCCATCCCTTCATCTCCTTCAACCAGGACATCCCCTTGAAATACCAAAGGGGTGCCATTGTTTGTCGGAATGAGACACACGACCTTGATGAATTGTTTCTGACTATTTGAGATACTGTCATTATATAGCTGCTCGATACAAATAGTATACTTCGACGATTTCAATCCGACAGGCAGCGGAATTTCTTTATCTCTCAGGATGTCTGCTATGGAACTTACATATCGGCCTGCAGCCTCCATCATCTTGTAGGTAGCGACTGCAGCCTCAACACGCTTCTCCATTTCTTGCGAAGGCATTAGCGATTCAAGCACTTGCTGTATGCGATTCTTCACCGGACTATCCTGTCCTGTAACATCTTGATTATGTACATTCAGACTCTCTTGTGCAGAAGAAGCTGTACTTGCCAAGCACATTAAGAGTAGCGCTAAGAATGCTTTCATAGAGCAAACTTACTTGTTGTCGAAAATTTGGATATTGCGTTCCATTGCTTTTACTATTAACAAAATTAATTATTACACTGAAGGTGTACAAATAGGGACGATATTTTTTTCTGACAAAAAATTGATATACTCAACATTGTTTTCTCAATTTCTGCTATTAACCTGCTTTTTCTTTCCCTTAAATGCGAAGTAAAATTTACAATTAGCATCATTGACAATATTAAAACATTATACTTAATTGTATCTCGTGCACAAAAATCAATAATGCCATATTTCATATTGGCTAAATCATTATCCATAAGTGCATGAGCACTTGTTAATGATATATCATATATACTATCTGTACAAATATCGTTATGATAATTCCACCGAAAGCAAACGCCACTCTTGTTATAATAATTCAAACTTTGAAAATGACCTCTAATATCATATTGATAAATATACCCTCTAACAGTATCATTATACATAAAAAAAGATTGTTTGATGTTCGGATAAACATCATTATAACTCTCAATCCACAAACTATCTGCCAAATCGTCTCTAAAATATCGTAAGATACTTGTTGTCCTTTCTTTTAAGATAATGCCAATACCCATTTTTCTTACCGTCACTATTAATCTTGCCAACTGCGTACATATCCTTTTGTTCATCTATTCCTATCCCAATTGAATGTGAAGAATTTAACATAGAACAAAGGTTAATACCAATCAACAACAATAACCCTATAATATTTAGATATTTCATGTTTAATTACTTTGTATTTTTTAATATTAGATATTTTTCGTCGTGTTTTTCAAGAAGAGTTTTGTATTTGACACTCATATTACCTTTATTTATATTGTTGATTACATTGGCTAATTAGTCTAAATAATTATACATCTTTTTAATGCCACTAACATTTACATTCTTCATAATGTAATCTTTATGGTCGAAATCACCATTGTTAGGACCTGTGTTTCTTTTGGCGTTTTCTAATGCTTCCTTGTATTTTCCTTTCTGCCATGAATCAATGGCATCTATGAAGTGGTAATGAATAAACAATTCATGACCAAGGGTGATTGCCATGGCTATTGACTTATCATCATCGTCAGACCCGACTTCATTAAATGCTTCTGGATATATATGTACATTAAGTACCAAATAATAGTTGTTAGAATCTCTGATTACATTGTCATATTGAAGGCTTTTGATATCGTAAATCGGATTAGCATATTTGCTTTCTTGTTTTATATCGTAATTTAATATAGATGAACTTCCTAAGACTTCAGATTCCTCAATAGTGTTTCTACATATTATCCTTATAGTACACTTTTTACTTTCCAAAATTGTTTTGACAATTTGAAACTCTTTTGTTTTACATAAATAACAATTGATTGCATTAAGTAAGTTCTTATCATATATACCAGATAAAATTTTAGCCTGAGGGATTTCAGAATCTCCTTCTGATGATCCATATTTTTGATTCCATATTTCGGACATATAAACTATGCCTCTACTTCTAAAAAGTTCGAGACGAGTTATTATCTCTCCCTCTTTCTCCTTCTGCAGCCACTTGAACCTCACAGCTTTTGGGTCGTGCACCTCCTGCCATTGCCAGTGGTTGAGGG
>JABUTU010000008.1 GCA_021443545.1 Marinilabiliaceae bacterium
ATTGAGCAGGGCAGGACAAAAGGCTACGAAGAGAAATACAAGAACGAAAGCGAGATTGTTCATACCATCGGAATTGTCTTCGACGAGAAGACCCGCAAGGTCGCTTGCTGGGCGGTGATGAAGTGAGGGTTTTGTTTGAACTCACGTGTGATTTATTAGGATGGTATAAAAGATAAGAACTATAGTAGAATATTTTATAAATATGTGTAATATCCCATCTATTACAACTATTATTTTGACGTTTAACGAGGAGATTCATATCCGTCGTTGTGTAGAAAATGCGTTGGGACTCGCTCTGGAAGTGATAGTTGTCGATTCGTTTTCAACGGATAAAACTTGTTCCATAGCTGAAGAAATGGGGGCAAGAGTTGTACAACATAAATTCGTAAATCAAGCGGAGCAGTTCAACTGGGCAATTGATAATTTAGAAATAACGACTGAATGGATTTGGCGTCTTGATGCTGATGAATATATTGAACCAAAATATTTTGATAAGATTCGTAGAACTCTGTCAGATGTTCCCGATGATGTGAATGGTATTAACGTAAATAAAAAAATCATCTTTCTTGGGAAGCCCCTATTACATGGAGGTTGGTATCCGGCACAACAAATTAAGTTCATACGAAGAGGACATGGGCGCAGCGAAAATAGGCCTATGGACGAACATTTGATAACGACAGACGGCCAGGAAATTTCAATTGACGTTACACAGACAGACGATAATCAGAATAATCTTACATGGTGGCTGGATAAGCATAATCGTTATGCAGACCGAGAGGCAATCGTTATGTTGAAAATGCAATATGACATTTCTGATGAGGAATTAGAGGTGAAATCTAATTATTGGGGGAATCTGGTGGAACATCGCCGATGGCTAAAGAAACGTTATGTGCATTTACCATTGTATTTACGCGCATTCTTGCATTTCTTTGTTAGATATTTTGTCTACTTGGGATTCCTTGATGGAAATATTAGATGGTATGTTTTGCAATGTTTCTGGTATAGATTCGTGGTTGACTCTAAAATATATGAATTGAAAAAGCGATTTGATTTTGATGATGAGAGAATTAAAGAGTTCTTGTCGCAATACAAATGACTTAGTGATTAAATAAACATTAAGGCGAATAGAGATATGAAAGTTCTGTATATAGCCTCTCTTAATGTAAAAACAGGAGGCCCTTCGTTTAGCACATACAATACTTTGATAGGTCTAAAAGCCGCAGGAGCTGATGTGGAGAGCGTATGTTCACCATTGGAAAGCGGCGACAGACTTATTGGTGATGAGATTCCTGTGCGTTTCTCCAGGAAGCAAACAAATGTTGGAATATTTCACTATACGCCTCATCTGAAGGAGGATGTTCGGAGAATCGAGAATGTCGATCTCTATCATATTCAGGGCGTCTGGATGTATTCAACATGCGTCGTAGCTTCGTTGGGACGAGAGATTGGAAAACCATATATCATTTCGTTGCGAGGGACGCTATACCCACAAGATATCATGAAGTCCAATGCACCGTTAAAAAAGTTGGCGTTGAAGTTGCGGTTGCTGAAGGACTTGAACAATGCAGCGTGCATTCATACGACGTGTGAGGAGGAGATGAATTATTGTCGTGCCTTGGGCGTGAAAGCTCCGTGTTGCGTCGTCCCAAATCCTATTGAGATAAAAGAGTATCAGGGAGAAAAAGAGGATGCGGTGTTCCGTTTGGGCTATCTCGGGCGACTATCGCCTCGTAAGAATGTTGAATCGTTGATTTATGCCTTTTCTGAATTAGGAGAAAAAGCGAGAGACGCTGAGTTGCTGATAATTGGAGGTGGAGATGACAGTTATGAGCATTTTCTAAAGAAAGAGGTGGAGCGACTTGGATTGAATAATGTCAGATTCGTAGGTTTCCTCACCGACAAGGAGAAGGATAAGGCGTTGGCGACATGTTCTGTTTTAGCTATGCCGAGTGAGTTTGAGAATTTTGGCAATGTAATTCTTGAGGGACTCATACGCCGCATTCCGTGCATCGCGACGAAGGGCGCGCCATGGAGGGAGTTGGAGACAGAGCGCTGTGGCTGGTGGTGCGATTACAGTCAGGAGGCAATCACAAGTGCTATTGCACAGGCAATGGAAAAGTCGGCAAATGAGTTGCACGAGATGGGGAGCCGCGGTCGCGAGTTAGTTGTGCGACGCTATTCTATCGAGTCCGTTGCCGCTGAGATGCTCTCCGTTTACAGATGGGTGACTGGCGAGGGCGAGAAACCAGAATGTGTCGTGGAGTAGGTATGAAACAGGATTTGGTGGAGTTCAAGACTCCATATTCGAAGGCAAATAAGATCAAAAGGATGGTGTGGAATGCGGTTTGGCTTCTGCTTGCCCGGCCATTCCCCCGTTCTACAGCGATGTCGTGGAAACGCTTTTTGCTGCGTTTGTTTGGCGCGAAGATAGCCTCGACAGCGAATGTGTACGCCTCAGCGAAGGTCTTTGCTCCGTGGAACCTCGTAATGGATGACTATTCATGTATCGCCGATGGCGTTCAGTGTTATAACGCAGCACCAGTCACGATAGGCAGAAATTCGACCGTCAGTCAGAGGACATTTCTTTGCACCGCAGGTCATGACATAACGGATATTCATAATCATCAGACTGAGTCGCCTATCGTGATAGGTGAGATGGTTTGGATATGTGCCGAAGCCTATATCGGGCAAGGATTAACTATAGGGGATGGTGCGGTATGTGCGGCACGAGCAGTCGTAGTCAAAGATGTCGACCCATGGACTGTGGTGGGGGGCAATCCGGCGAAGTTCATTAAGAAGAGGTTGATGGATGATAAATGTGATGAGTGAATGGTTGTAATACTTTAGAGGACCCTTAAAAATGTAATTTATGAAGATTAATATATTCGTTCCTGGCAGGCTTTGTCTATTCGGAGAGCACTCCGACTGGGCTGGTAAGTACAGAACCATGAATGCTGAGATACTGCCTGGAGCAGCTGTGGTCACCGGTATAGAGCAGGGTATAGAGGCCGATATAGAACCATCAGATAAGTTTGAGGTCTATAATACAGCTGCTGAGATAGCTGACGTATGGAGGGATTTCTCGTGCAGGATGGATAGTCAGGCCCTAAAAGAGGAGGCTAAGAGCGGTTCGTTCTTCTGCTATTGCGCTGGCGTCGCCTCGTATATGCTCGAATGGTATCGCGTTGGAGGCGTGAAAATCACAATACGTGAGATGACACTGCCTATGAAAAGCGGCTTGTCGTCAAGTGCCGCTATATGTGTATTAGTTGCCCGTGCATTCAATAAAATATATAATCTGAATCTCAACACAATGGGCGAGATGAATATCGCCTACTGGGGTGAGCTGCGCACCTCGTCGCGCTGCGGTCGTCTCGATCAGGCTTGTGCCTTCGGAGTTCGCCCGGTCCTGATGTCGTTCGACGCCGAAGAGGTGGATGTGCAGACTTTCAACATAAAAAAAGAGTTGTACTGGGTCTTCAGCGACCTTGGAGGTGTCAAGAATACCATCAAGATACTGGCGAGTCTGAATAAGGCATATCCATTCCCAACAAACGATTTGGAGAGAATGGAGCATAAGGCTTTGGGCGAGATAAATCAGGATATCGTGCGTCGAGCGGTCAAATACATAAAGGAGGGCGAAGATAAGGCTCTTGGCTTGTTGATGACTGAGGCGCAAGCTGTGTTTGATAAATATATAGCTCCTATGTGCGAGGACGAGCTAAGGGCGCCCAAGCTCCATGCTTTGCTCAACGACGAGGAGGTGAAGAGTCTGACCTATGGTGCCAAAGGAGTTGGGTCGCAAGGTGACGGCTCTATTCAGTTCTTGGCTAAAGATGAGGATTGCCAGAGACGACTGATTGACTATCTGTCGGCGAAGGGTCTCAGCGCCTATTCGCTGACAATAAAACCACGTCATTCCGTGAGAAAAGCCATAGTTCCCGTTGCAGGCTTCGGAACGCGCCTATACCCAGCAACAAGAATATTGAAAAAGGATTTCTTCCCCATAGTGGACAGGGATGGAATGGTAAAACCCGTGATATTAATTCTCCTTGAGGAGCTTGTCGATAGTGGAATCGAAGAGATATGTCTTGTCTTGGGCAGCGAAGAGGAGAGAAGACAATATGAAGATTTCTTCGAGAAGAGACTGAGCGACGAGCATCTCCTCAAACTGAATTCCAAGGCTCAGGCCTATGAGAAACGTATCATGGATATAGCGAAAAAGCTGAGATATGTCTATCAGTCCGAGAAGAAGGGTTTCGGGCATGCTGTCTACCTGTGTCGCGATTTCGCCGCCAACGAGCCTGTCCTCTTGTTGCTTGGCGACACCATCTACAGGTCGGAATCGAATAAGCCTTGTGTGCTTCAGTTTATCGAGGCTTACGAGAAGTATTCAAGACCTATGATAGCAGTGCATGAGATTCCTCTGAATGATGTGTCGTACTATGGGATAATCTCTGGCAGGTGGATTGACAAGGGCAAGAGAGTCATGCAGATGACAAATATTACAGAGAAGCCGACATCGGCGTATGCTGAGGATAAGTTGGGAGTGGAAGGTCTGCATAATGAGAAGCATTATTATGCTGTCTTCGGTCAATATATTTTGACAAATGAGATTTTTGAGCAGTTGAGAGTGAACATGGAGAATATGGAGCAAGGTAAACGTGGAGAGGTTGAGCTGACCACAGCACTTGAACAGGTGCGCTCGGCGCATGGCATGCTCGGGGTGCAACTTGAAGGTAAGATGTATGACATGGGTATTCCACAAGCATTCAGGAATACAATCATGCACTATTCAGAATAAATAAGAAATAGCGAGATATAATATTATGGAAAAGATTCCAGTTACTATTGTGATTCCAGTCAAGAATGAGGAGCGTAATCTCCCGGAGTGTTTGTCGAGGTTGGATGATTTCGACGAAATCGTTGTGGTGGATTCCCATAGTACAGATGCGACGAAGACGATTGCAGAAGAGCGAGGATGTAGGTATGTTGATTTCTCATGGAACGGGCAGTTCCCGAAAAAGAGAAACTGGACATTACGAAATGTGCCATTGCGCAACGAATGGGTTTTCTTCTTAGATGCGGATGAGTTTGTGACGCCAAAATTTGTGAGTGAGTTGCGGAGAGTGCTGACACGTGGCACGGAGTGTGTCGGTTTCTGGGTTAACTACACAAACGATTTCATGGGGAAGGAGCTTAAACATGGAGCTGCGATGCCCAAACTGCCTTTGTTCAGAAAGAGTGCGGGAGAGTATGAGTTTATCGATGAGAAACGGTGGAGTCATCTCGACATGGAGATTCACGAGCACCCCATACTGAACGGTAAGATAGGCGAGATAAAGAGTCCGATTGTTCATCGCGAATTTAAGGGACTGAACCATTATATTCAGAAGCACAATGAGTATTCCGACTGGGAGGCGCGTCGCTTCATCGAGAAGAAAGAGTCTGGGAGTGCGACTGGTGAGCTGTCGTTCCGTCAGAAGGTGAAGTATTCACTGTTGGACTGTTGGATGTGTGCACCTCTCTATTTCCTGTATAGCTATTTCTATAAGTTAGGTTTTCTGGATGGCACGATGGGCTTTATCTACGCCGCATACAAAATGCAATATTTCTTCAACGTCAAGGCCAAGATTTACGAGTTTAAAAAAGAAGCAAAGGGGAAGTGAGATTTTTTTGTTTGCAAATGTGAGAAATTAGCCATATTTTTTATAGTCGAATTGATGCAATGTGATTGCGTTATGCAATCGTTAAAAGATATAATTATGGCACAGGTAGCTATGACTGTTCGGTTGGATTCGGATGTGAAAATGAAATTTGACAAACTTTGTGAGGAGTTTGGCATGAGTGCTAATACAGCTTTCAATGTTTTTGTCAATGCTGTAATCAGAAATAGGTGTATTCCGTTCACAATAGAGGCTGGATAGGAAATAATATCTCAACAGAGGGCGATAAGCGCAGTTGAATCAATGCGCTCCAAGGCTCAGAATATGGGTGTGGATGAGTTGTCCTTAGAAGAGATTAATGAGGAGATACGACTGGCAAGGAAAGGCCGCAGGCGTAGACAGTAGTCTATGGTATATGTTGTTGTAGATACTAATGTGTTGATGTCGGCTTTATGGACGAGGAATCCATTTGTTGCAACGAGGCGAGTGTTAGACCTTATTATGGTAGGTGAAATTGTTCCTCGGTATAATGAAGAGATGATTGAGGAGTATCGGAGTGTGAGGAGGTTCGCGTTACCTCTTGTCAGTAATAGAGGAAGCATATAAGGTGGGTGTATTTGTTATTATAGCGGATTCACACTATATTGAAGATTGAAGACAGCGTGCCATATCTTTCTATGGACTATGCACAGACGGGTGATGAAATATAAGATTACTTAAAAATTTAATTAAAGTATAATATAAGATAATACAAAGTTGTGGATTTTAGAGAAAAAAAAATACTTCTCCTTGGAGGTTCTGCCCAGCAACTCGTCGCTATACGAGCTGCCAAGGAACTCGGTTTATATACTATCCTATGTGACTATCTGCCCGACAATCCAGGACAGTATGAGGTCGATAAATTCTATCAACTTAGCACAACCGATGTGGAGGCAGTCTATAAGGTTGCAAGAGAAGAACGGGTGAACGGAATACTTGCTTATGCGTCAGATCCAGCTGCTCTTCCAGCTGCTATTGTTGCAGATAGGTTAGGACTGCCCACCAATCCTGTTACTTCAGTAGAGATATTGGGTATCAAGAATAAGTTTAGAGATTTTCTTGAACAACAAGGATTTGCCTGTCCAAAGCATGTAGATTTCCACCCATCAATTCCTATTGAAGAACTGAAAGAAAGGGTTGCACACTTCCATTTTCCTATAATAATTAAACCCACAGATTCTTCGGGTTCAAAGGGAGTAACAAAACTTGATAAAGATGGAGACTTTGAAAAAGCAATTTCTTGGGCTGATAGTTATTCTCGGAATAAGGTGCTTATTGCAGAGGAGTTTATCTACAGAGGGTTTCCCAATGTAATAGGAGGTGATATTTTTGTGGATGAAGGGAAGATTGTCCTTTATGGAGAGATGTCGTGCCTGAGAGATAATGATGGTAAGGGACTGGTTCCTATTGGGAAAATGCTCCCCAGCGGGCTCAACATGAACCAGATAGACATTGTCCACAAAGAGCTTCAGCGCCTTGTTTCCACATTACAAATAAAAGGTGGACAAATGAACATAGAGATTATTCTCGATGAAAAAGATACTCCACATTTCCTTGAGTTAGGGCCACGTGCTGGAGGCAATATGATTCCCATCCAGCTAAGCGATGCTTACAATGTTGATTTAGTGAAAGCAAATGTACTGGTGGCTATGGGAGAGAAAGCAGATATTAAACCTTCAATACCTGAAGGTTGCTATATGCACTATGTTCTTCATTCTTTCCAATATGGAAAGTTTGCAGGAATAGAAATAGATATGAATATTGAAAAATTCGTTTATCGTCAGGTAATATATAAGAAGTACGACGATATTGTAGAATACTTTGATGGTGCAGGAAAAGCTGTCGGCATTATCTTTTTGCATTTTGACAATGCAGAGCAGATGCGTGATTTTTGCGAACACCATCATAGTTATGTCAAAATTAATCTCAAATAATGGACAAACCAATTGGAGGATATTTTGAATGGGAGTTCCCCCCCATGAAAAAATTCACGTTACATGATAATGCGATTCTATTGAACAGTGGTCGTCATGCGCTTGAATACATTCTAAGGGGGCTTGGTAGCATCAGATGTCTGTACATACCATATTTCACTTGTGATGTGGTATTACAACCAATTGAACGCCTAAATGTACATCATAAGTTCTACCATATAAATGAAGCTCTTGAATTGGCAGAAACGATTCAATTGGAAGAGAATGACTATATGCTCTACACAAATTACTATGGCATTAAGGACGAATATGTCTCACAACTCTCAGAGTATTTTAAAGACCATCTGATTATTGACAATGCACAGGCACTTTTTTGCCAGGTACACCCTGAATCACATCAAATATATAGTCCTCGAAAGTTTGTAGGTATGCCAGATGGCGGTATTGCAGTAACTCCAATACCCGATAAAACAGAAACGCTACCGACAGATGTATCACATGACAGATGCTCACATCTACTGAAACGCACAGAACTTACTCCGTCTGAAGGTTATGCAGATTTCAAAGCGAATAGTAAGAAGATTGCAGAAGTTACTTTGGCAAAGATGAGTATTATTTCTCAAAACATTCTTTGTTCAGTTGACTTAGACATCATTTACAAAAGGAGAATTGAAAATTTCAAAAAACTGCATAAAGTATTGGGCGAAAGCAACAAACTGAAAATACCATCTCTCGACACATTCTCTTGTCCATTGGTTTATCCATACTGGACTGAAAATAAAGAACTGAAGAAACATCTTTTACTAAACAATATATTTGTTGCCACTTATTGGTCAAATGTCTTTGAATGGACAAAACCAGACGAGTTTGAATATCAGATTGCCGAACATGTGATTTGCATTCCTATTGATCAGAGATATAATGGAGACGATATTAAAAGAATTATAGAAACAATTGACAATTTTTAATATGCGAAAACTTTTAATGCTCGGAACGAGCTTATTAAGTAAGGAAATGGTAGAATATGCCAAAACTCAAGGTGTATATACTATTGTAACTGATTATTTAGAACCAAACATATCACGAGCAAAGTTAGTTGCAGATGAGTATTGGATGATAAATGTGGCAGATGTAGACTTGCTTGAACAAAAATGTCGTGAAGAAGGTGTAACTGCTGTAATTTGTGGTATCAGTGAATTCTGTTTGGAGGTATGTATGGAGCTCTGTAAGCGTTTAGGATTTCCTTGCTATTGTACACCTGAGGCTTGGCATTTCTCTCGTGACAAGGATGATTTTAAGAAGTTGTGTGCGGAGGTTGGAGCCCCTATTGCGAAGGACTACTACCTGACAAATGCTCTAACAGAAGAAGAACTTAATGCTGTTGATTTTCCTGTTGTTGTTAAGCCCGTGGATATGAGTGGTAATCGTGGTATCAGTTATTGCTATAACAAAGATGAACTTGTTGATGCATACAAGTATGCACGTTCTCTATCTAAGAGCGACAAGATAATCGTAGAGAAAATGCTGAAGGGTAAGGAGTGGTATAGTAATTATGCTATTGTAGATGGACAAATCCGATTGCTCACTCTAAATGGGATGTATGCTGAACCAGGAGAACTGAAAAATCTTTATTCTATTACTACTACAGTGTCCGATAATGTGGAACGTTTCTGCAAGGAAATCAATCCGAAGATTGAAGAAGTTCTCAAGAAAGTTGGTTGTAAGCAAGGTCTTGCTTGGGTTCAGGTGATGTTGGATGAGGATGATAAGTTCTATATCATTGAGATGGGCTATCGTTTGCCAGGAGATATGACATTCATCCCTTATTCTGACATGTTCAATCTTGATGTAACAAAGTGGTTGGTTGATTATGCTCTTGGTATAAAGAAACCAATTTCGGAGATGCCAGACAATCAGGTTTCTGAGTATAAACAGTGTGGTTGTTGCTATTCTTTGTGGACTAATAAGGAGGGTATTCTTACTGAAATATCTGGTTTGGATGAAATCCTGAATGATAGTTCGTTTGGTTATTATTCTCTTAATCAGATTGGATCTCATTTCGCCTATCATCGGCCATTGGGCGTGTTGACTTTCACTTCTCCAGATGTTGAATGTATGATAAAAAAAATTAAATATATCAATAATGTACTTACAATGAAGAATGAAAATTTAGAGGATGTCATAATTCGCTACACAGATTTTGATTATCTAAGAAAGATTTATCAAGATGGTCTTGCTGGTAAATAAATGAGATATATAAAGTGAAGAAAATATTTTTATTAACTCTTTTCGCTTTGATGGGCGTTGTAACATTTGCTCAGATTCCTTATTTTTCAGGAATAGTAGGTGATGGTAAACTCTATGGTTACACATCAGTAAAGGCTCGTCCAGGTTTTAATGCACAGGAAACATATTCTACATTCCAATATGGTCTTGGTGATTATGTGGCTGTGGGAATGGATCTTTATACAGGAGTCGGTTCTTCAAATTGGGGTGCAAATGTTCGTTATGGCCACGAATTTAATAAGTATTTCGGCATTGGAGGTGAAGTGACACCTTCTTTTAATCTCAATGATAGCTTCAAATATAGTTATACTACAGCTGCAATGTACATGAACGGAGCTATCACCAATGATGGTAAACTCTTTTGGTGTTCAAATACATGGTGGGGTATCAACAAGGATACTGACAATACTATCTCTAACTACGAATACTTAGGTTACACATTTGGTTTCAAGAATGGTCATTCTATCACTCCAATGATTGGTGCAATACACTCTTGGAAGTTTGACCATGATGTTGATATTGCTGTAGGTTTTTATTACACTATCAAGAATTGGAATATGTACCTTTGGGGAAATGACTTCTTCAAGCCCCATCCAAGAGTGATTGTTGGTATTGATTTTGTGTTATAAATTTAAGTTCTATTTATATGAACTATTTTGAAACTGTTACTCAGCATTTCTCCAAAATGAATGGTTTGCAAGGCGAAGGTAGCGATTATCCTGTAATGCTTTGCATATATCTCGGCATATTCCTTTTTTGCTTCATTGCTAATATATTCCTCTACGTTTCTGACTATGGCAATCGAGTAGTGTGGCTTGTAGATCAGCATAAGGTTATAAAGAGCAAGTTTAACTACATGGCGATGCTTGCTTGTACCTTTACTGGTGTGTATCTCGTTGGTAGTTTCCCTTCAGAATTACAGAATACATTTGGTACATGGAATGC
Source organism: Marinilabiliaceae bacterium (assembly GCA_021443545.1). Classification (GTDB taxonomy): domain Bacteria; phylum Bacteroidota; class Bacteroidia; order Bacteroidales; family Marinilabiliaceae; genus W3P20-009. Next base: position 10,871 of record JABUTU010000008.1, read on the forward strand.
AGACTTGTTCTATACACTCGGACAAACTACAATTATGTTGACAGCAGGTATCTATAGTCTTGCTTCTTTCAAGAAGCGTTCGAGTGTGGTACTCAACTCGCTTTCAATAATCGTTGGTCTTTCGACATCTATTCCTATGGCTGCTACAACCATTCTGTTACCTTTGAATATTGAAAGCGATATTATCCGTCTCTCTGCTATTATTGCAACTATTGTTATGTTTGTGTTGTTAGCTGCTTTGTCGGTTAAGTACGACTTGTTGGTTAAGTATTCACGTATCAACATTTACCTCTTCATCATTACAACAATCGCATTGTTTACAACCATCAATACTTTCAGTAACGAGGGTTTAGATACTGGCAAGATTCTTCCATTTCAGGGAATGATTAATAGAGAGCCTTGGAAAGAATTGCTGACTAATCCATACTGGTGGTATTTTGAGGCAACAGTTGTTTCATGGGCAATTTTCTGTGGCCGATTTATTGCATACTGCTCAAATGGTTATTCTATCAAAGAGATAATCAAGTACGGTACTATCTCTCTGATAGTTCTTACTGTTATTTGGCACTTGGTTTCTGCTTCTACTGGTTATACATTGTCAATCTCTCGTGGTTGGGTAATTTACGCTCTCACTGCATTGACAATGTTGGCATTTGCTGTAACATCACTTGACTCTGCGTCAAAGACTCTGCTTAATGATATCACTCGTATTTCAAAGATTCGAAATCTAAAGTACCAACCAAGTTTCTTCCTCAAGTGTATCATGTGTGGTATTGGCATTGTTAATATCACCATTCTTTACACAGGAACCTCAAGACTGTTCACTATCTTGTTCTGTTTGATTTTCGTACCATTCCTTGCAAAGGCAATTATCTATTGTATCAAGTTTGCTATGGGCAAGGTTGATTTCAGGAAGTCTGGCACTATTACTAAGGAAGAGTATATTGAGATTTGTGGTGAAGAGCCTGATGAGAGTGACTATAGGAGAATAATATAGTAATCAAGAATGGAAGCAGTTAATCACAATGAATAAAACAAACAAAAACACCTCGTTTTTTGAGGTTCAGCTGACGGTGTAGAATGTGATAAAGCGTTGTCAAGATTAAAACAATATAACATGATTGTGACTACAATTTTTTATGTTTTACCTGCTTCCTATACAGTGGTTAGAACAAATGATTGATAATTATTGTAAAACTCTAAAACTTTGGAATGGATTTTCAATGCTATGCGGAGCAAAATCTGCGGTATACACCCATATATGCAGAACGGTCTGTAGGCTTTGTGAGCGAAGTATATGGAAATTTGCTAAAGATGTATATATTCCCAATTATGTGGCACAATATGTAAATCGTTTGAGTGATTATTTCTATGCTCTTGGTAGAAGAATTAATGGCGATAAAGGAAACGATGAAGTACTTGTCAAGGATGTAATACACTAAGAGATGCAGTAATGTTTAAGTCATATTGTTTAACGATTTTTTGTGCGTATAATGAGTGAAAATAGCTAAATTTGCAATGAAATTCACGAAATATGAAAATAGCAGTAGCAGGAACAGGGTATGTAGGGTTGTCGTTGGCAACTCTCTTGGCACAGCATAATGAGGTTGTGGCAGTTGATATCGTACAGTCTCGTGTTGATTTGGTGAATGCCCGAAAATCACCTATTCAGGACAAGGAGATTGAGGAGTATCTGGCAACGAAGGACTTGAATCTTTCAGCAACAATGGATGCGGCAAAAGCCTATTCCGATGCTGACTTCGTTCTCATCGCAGCCCCAACAAACTATGACCCGCAGAAGAATTTCTTCGACACCTCTGCTGTCGAAGCGGTGATAGACCTCGTGATGCAGTATAACCCAAAGGCTATCATGGTCATCAAGTCAACCATACCTGTTGGTTATACCGAGTCGGTAAGAGAAAAGAAGGGAACAAAGAATATCATATTCGCTCCAGAGTTCTTGCGCGAGAGTAAGGCTCTGTACGATAATCTATATCCAAGTCGTATCATCGTTGGTTACGACCAGAACGACAAGCATCTTGAAGAGGCTGCCCATAAATATGCCGACTTGGTCTACGAGGGAGCTATCAAGAAGGATGTTCCTATTCTCTATATGGGGTCTACTGAGGCAGAGGCTGTCAAACTGTTCGCCAATACATACTTGGCGCTGAGAGTAAGCTACTTCAACGAATTGGATACATACGCCGAGGTCAAGGGTCTCGATACCCAAAAGATAATCGAGGGCGTCGGGCTGGACCCACGCATTGGCACGCAGTATAACAACCCGTCGTTCGGCTATGGAGGCTACTGCCTGCCTAAGGATACCAAGCAACTCTTGGCTAACTACAATGATGTGCCAGAGGATTTGATACGTGCCATCGTTGAGAGCAACAGGACGCGTAAGGATTTCATTGCCGATCAGGTGCTTAAGAAAGCGGGGTATTATGATTACTACAACAGAGGCGATTATAATCCAGCAAACGAGTGTCAATGCGTGATAGGTGTCTACAGACTGACGATGAAGAGTAATTCGGATAATTTCCGTCAGAGTTCCATTCAGGGCATCATGAAACGCATCAAGGCTAAGGGAGCTCAAATTATTATATTTGAACCTACATTAGATGATGGCTCAACATTCTTTGGTAGTCAGGTTATCAACGACTTTGCTAAGTTCAAGGCAATTAGTCAGGTGATTATCGCCAACCGCTACGATGCCTCATTGAATGATGTGAAAGAGAAAGTATATACTCGCGACATATTCAAGAGAGATTAGAGATATAGATAAATATTCACGAAAAAAGAGGTCGCGTACTCCAATAGATAGCGCGACCTCTTCTGTTTTGAAAAAATTAGTAATTTCGCAGACGTATAGAAGCCACTTAAAAGTATGCCAATAAGAATACCAGATAGTTTGCCTGCTCGGCAGATATTGGAGAGCGAGAATGTCTTCGTGATGAGTGAGACCCGTGCTATGCAGCAGGATATCCGTCCGCTGAAGATATTGATACTTAATCTGATGCCTACGAAAATCACGACAGAGACGCAGTTGCTTCGTTGTCTCTCCAACTCGCCAATTCAAGTCGATGTGGAGTTTCTTCATACTAAAACTCACAGCTCGAAGAATACGCCAAATGAGCATCTAAGTACCTTCTATAAAGACTTTGATGAGGTGCGTGCAAAGCGTTATGATGGGATGATTATCACAGGAGCTCCGGTTGAGCATATGCAGTTTGAAGAGGTGGACTATTGGGATGAGCTGACACAGATTATGGATTGGACAAAAACGAATGTCACCAATACTTTCCATATATGCTGGGGAGCACAGGCGGGTTTGTATTATCATTATGGTATCAATAAGCATCCTCTGAGTCAGAAGATGTTTGGCATCTACCGTCATGAGGTGCTCAATGCTCAGGAGCCATTGATGCGAGGGTTTGATGATTTTTTCTATGCACCACATTCGCGTCACACAGCAGTGCGGAGCGAAGATATATGTTCGAACGATGGGCTCAAGCTCTTGGCGGAATCGTCGGAGGCAGGAGCTTATATCATTATTTCTGCCGACAGACGACAGATTTTCGTAACTGGTCATTCGGAATACGATCGCGATACCCTTAAGGGAGAATATGTTCGTGATTTAGGTAGAGGCCTTGAGATACAGCAACCAGTTAATTACTTCCCGAATGGAGATGCAGCAGCGACGCCCTCAGTGATGTGGCGAGCTCATGCCCATCTGCTCTATACCAACTGGTTGAATTACTATGTATATCAGGCAACGCCATACGAGTTGTGATAGAGGAGGAGTCTCCTTGCATGAAAGAAAAAGATTGTTACATAGTTGTTTGTAAAAAAATAAAATGTAACTTTGCACCGCTTTAAGACAAAGCGACGTTAAGGTTGAATCAGTAGCTCAGCAGGTAGAGCACAACACTTTTAATGTTGGGGTCCTGGGTT
>JABUTU010000006.1 GCA_021443545.1 Marinilabiliaceae bacterium
AAAAAATTTTACCCCCCCCCCCCCCATTTTTAACATACTTTAACAATGTAATGCTGACAACCTAAGGTTTAGATTTTTCAGGATAAACTATGTAAATGGATTAATGAATAGCCTTACTATATTAACTATGCAGCGTTTGGTGTTGTAGCCGCATAATAGTATATTTGCTACAAACTATCATACGTATAAAACAAGTATGGGTATTGATAATCAGGATACTAATGCTGAGGCGCAGCTTGCTTGGGATTGTCTGACAACGACTGGAGTTAATGTTTTTCTGACTGGGAAAGCAGGGACGGGTAAGACGACATTTCTTAAGCGATTGCGTGAGAAAGCACCCAAACGGATTGTTGTAGTTGCCCCAACAGGAGTTGCAGCAATTAATGCAGGGGGAGTAACCATTCACTCTATGTTTCAATTAGCACCTGGTATTTTTACGCCTGGCACGAAGCCCAATAAGGATTTCAACATGCGGAAGGAGAAGATGAATATCATCAAGACGATGGACCTTCTCGTAATTGATGAAATCAGTATGGTTCGTGCTGACTTGCTTGATGCCGTTGATGCCGTTCTGAAGATGGTTCGTCGCGACAATCGTCCCTTCGGCGGTCTGCAGTTGCTGATGATTGGAGACTTGCAGCAGCTTTCGCCGGTAGTGACGGAGGCAGAGAGGGATATCATATATGCAAACTATTCAACGCCCTATTTCTTTTCATCAAAGGCATTGGCTGAAACAAACTATATTACAATAGAGCTTCAGAAGGTCTATAGGCAGTCGGATATAAACTTCGTTGAGTTATTGAATAAGGTGCGTTGTGGACAGGTTGACAGAGCTCTTATCCAGGCGCTAAACAAGAGGTATGTGCCAGAAAACGAGATTGGTACGGATGAGGGATATATCAGGTTGACAACCCATAATTCACAAGCAGATAGTGTGAATGTAAGGAAACTGAACTCTCTGAAGGGAAAATCTAAGACCTACACATGCCTTGTCGATGGCTCATTTCCTGAGACTAACTACCCAGCTGATAAAGAACTGGTCTTAAAGGAGAGGGCACAGGTTATGTTTCTGAAGAATGATCCAACTGGCCAACGTCGATACTATAATGGAAAATTAGGTCACGTAAGTAGTTTAGGGAATGATTATGTCGAGGTGGTTCCAGAGGGTAGCGAAGAGGTGATAAGAGTCGCACCTGAAGAGTGGCAGAATACACGCTATATCATCGATAAATCAACTAAGGAGATCTCAGAGGAGGTGGATGGTACATTCAAGCAAATCCCGCTTCGCCTCGCTTGGGCTATTACCATACATAAGAGTCAGGGTCTTACCTTTGACCGAGCTATTATTGATGCACACTCATCATTCGCTTATGGACAAGTATACGTTGCCTTGTCGCGCTGCCGGACGTTGGAGGGAATGATTCTTAGTTCCCCTCTTGATATGCGCTCTGTTATGACAGATCGTGATGTAGTCAACTTCGTACAGGAACAGACATCGCACACTATAGATAGAGGAGAGATGCAGTCGCTTCAGATTGAGTATGCCAAGAGTCTTGTCAAAGAGTTGATGAATTTTGGGGAGTTTCAGCGTATCACATTACTGATAGTGCGATTATTTGACGAGGCGCTTTATAAGCAGTACCCACAACTTCTAAACGAATTGAAATGCCTTCAATATAGCGCTACGAATGACGTGTTCTCAATATCACAACGCTTTGTAAAGGAAATTCCAGTATGCGTGAATAACGAGGTTGTTGCTATTGATTCTGAATATATTGAACGCATTCCCAAAGGTGCAAAGTATATGTTGGAGAAGATAAGCTCAACCTATTCTGAACTTTTGAAAAAGAGTGATGTGCCAGTTGATAATAAGGAGATTTCAGAGCGATTAGAACGCTACCGGGATGAGCTGAAAAAGGAAGTCAGTTTTAAGACCAAAATACTTAAAAATATTGAGAGTAATGGCTTTTCTGTTTCAGGATATATGAAGGCAAAGGTTGATGCAATTCTTGAAGACGAAAAACCTGAAAAGCCGAAGAGGGCAGTTACTCAACAAGTGTCTACAGATGTTCTTTACCCTAAGTTGTACAATAATTTACGTTCATGGCGAGCCAATAGAGCAAAAATAGAGGAAAAGCCAGCATTTTGTGTGCTACCCAATGCTCCACTTATAGCCATTGTAAATAACTTGCCTGCAAATGAAACAGAGTTGAAAGCGATTAAGGGTGTTGGAAAGAGAACAGTAGAATCATATGGATATGATATACTAACCATAGTGAAGGAATTTAAAAAATGCAGAAAATAAATAAAATCGAGAAATGAAGAAGCTTAATTATTTGGCTACGGCACTTTTAGGAGTGGCGCTTGTAGCTTGTAACAACACAGTTAGTGTTGATGATATCCAAACATCAATTTGTACATGGCAAGGAGACTCTCGCTCTGCCATTTCCATAACATTTGATGATGCATGTCCTAACCAGTTTTCAATAGCTATCCCTATCATGAACGAGTATGGAGTGCGAGGTACGTTTTTCCCAGTTGTCAATTGGTTAGGTGGTGATTATTCGAATCTCAAAGAGGTCGCTCGTCAAGGGCATGAAGTGGGGTCACATACAATGACTCATCCAAATTTGTTTGAATTGCCAGAGGATAGTGCTCGTTCAGAACTGAATAACAGTCGAATGGCAATAGAGGAGAATATTGGAGATGATTACAAGTGTCTGACAATAGCATATCCGTATTGCGTTCCCCCAACAAATCGGGATATGATCTTTGACGACTATCTTTCAGCGCGTCATTGCGATGAGCGCATTGAAGATGCAACGCCAGCTGACTATTCGCAGATTAGTTCGTTTGGATTAGGTGACAAATATAAGTATTCGACGGCAGAAGGGATGCAAGCGAGTATTTTTGAACCTGCCCGAGCCAAGGGCGGATGGGCGGTATTGCTCATTCATGAAGTGGAAAACGGTCCTGGTTATTCCCCAATATCATCTGAAGAGTTTAGGAAGGTGCTTCAATATTTGACTGATAATGCATCGGACTATTGGGTTGCACCGATGGGAGAAGTAACGCGTTATGCAAAAGAACGCGATGCAGCAACAGTCAAGGTTGTGGATGTTGCCGGGAAGATTGGAGTGAAAGTCGAGTTGGCGGAGGAGATGGATGAAGAGACCTATTGCATTCCTCTGACAGTAAGTATTGCGCTAAAAGATGGAGAGGCACCAGTACTTATGGATATTATTCCCAATGCAGATCCTGTAATAATCGAGTAACTATATAACTATATTAAGAACCAAAATGGGTGCATCATCTTAAAGAGGATGCACCCATTATATTAAGTGTCTTATTTGCAATTATTAAGCACCACTGAGAGCCAACGGAATCAATTATTACGTTCATAATAATATATTGGGGAAGTCGAGACGAAAGGTAATCGTAAGAAAAATAGCTAAACATTGTTAGATGTATCAAATATTATTTACATTTGCCAAATCAATAAACTTATATGGAAAATTACAACGAAATATTTTTGGGAAGATTTTTTGATATAAAATCAATCAATCAATCAATCAATCAATCAATCAATCAATAACTTATCAGCTTATTCAATAGAAGCTGGTAAACACAGATTACTCCGTTTACTATGGATGTGCTTCATATTGGTAATTAGTATTTCAAAGGCGGATTCGATGATGGCCACAGAAGTAGGGAAGTTAGAAGGCATTGTAGGAGTAAATCAATATGGTGCTGCCACGTATACTTTACCTATAGAAGTGCCACAAGGTGTAAATGGATTACAACCAAATATATCCATTTCCTATAATAGCATGGTTGGTAATGGATTATTAGGTGAGGGGTTTAGTATTCAAGGTTTGTCTTCTATAACACGAACGCCAAAAACTATATATTACGATGGTTATTCAGGCGGATTGAATGAAGGTGCATTTGTTCTTGACGGGGAGCGATTGATAGAGAGCAGTTCAACGGAATATACTCTTGAGAATGATGCGCAAGTGAAAATAAAAAAGATAGTAAATGGAGCATCGTTCTATTTTGAAGTTTTAATGCCAGATGGCCGAAAATTTACTTATGGAAAAAGTTCAACTTGTCGCTCGGTAGCTGACTTTGCATGGTATATAGAACGAATCGAGGATGCGTATGGCAATTACCTTACCTACACATATTTTACATCAGAAAACATACATTATCTGAGCAAAATTGAGTATGGAAAGAATTCTAAGAGCTCCAATTCTTTATCGTGCGTTGTCATTTTTGCTTATCAGTCACGTCCAGATATTATAACAAGTTACACAAGGCAAACGCTTTGCAAGACCACCAAAAGACTTTCATCTGTAGTAGGCTATGTTGACAATAACATTTTCCGCATTTACAACTTTAAATACATAAATGACGATTCAAGTTCGAGATTGTCAGAAATAGAAGTATCGGATGGAGCTTCACATTTTTATGAGCCGATAAGGTTTAACTGGAATATTTGTTCAAACACCCTTAATCTAACTGCAACATTGTTTTCGCTAATCAAGGGTGCGCAATCACATACAGAAAACTTTGTTAATCAAGAGTATTCAAGTGTGGACATTAATGATGACGGAAAGGATGACATTGTAGCTTTTGTAAAAACAAAAGATTATACATACGTAGACATATACGAAAACACCTCAACGAGTTCAAATACACCTTCATTCAAGCAGATAAAAGAGGAGAAACTTTATAGAGGTGGTAACGATGTTAATTTTAGATTCATCAACTATGTTGATATCAGAGGAAATGGCAAAAAGGAGTTGATATATACTCGTAATGAAGATGGTGCTGTCATGACAAATTTTCCTTGGTTCGCAGTGTCAGAAACGCAGAACCAAGCAACTTCGCCTATAAACATTGTAGATACAAAGTTATACGCAAAAGCAACAATGAATGAAAGCCAAATGCCGATATTTGCTTGTGCGGATTTTGATGCAAATGGGACAACAGACATTTTGATGATGGAAAGGGTGCCATATGTCTCTTCTACGTCAGGTTCTTCATATGGCGTATCATTAATCTCTTATAAAGCAGAGAATAAATCATATGTAGCAAGTCAATCCCTCTTATCGGTGCCAGAAAAGCCAGAGCAGATAATAGCATCAGATTTTAATAACGATGGGACAGTAGATTTGATGGTGTTATACAAATCAGGCTACAGAATATTTGCGAATAATAGTGCGAGACAGACTGCAACCACAGGGGCATCTATACTATTTTCTGTTTATTCTACAGGAACGAACGTTATGTATGAGCCCAACAAATTTATTATTCAGTTGGGCGATTTTAATGGAGATGGACAAGTAGATATTCTTTACAATAAAAAGGGAAGTTACGATTGGAATATAGCAACAAACAAAGCCAATGGAACATTCACAATTTCCAAGGCTATTACATTGACAGAAATTTGTGAAAGAAGTTATACTGGGAAAGACGATAATCTCTTTCAGGCTCTTGTCATAGATTATAATCACGATAAAAAGGATGATGTCATCGTAATAAAGAGCGAGTATAAAAAGAAGAGCGATATTACAGGATCCTGGGGAGAATACACTACTACCTATTACAAGTGGCTCGCCTCTAATGGAGATGGTACACTGACAAAAACAAGAGAGCTGACTTCGAATAAGGCGGATGATGCTAAGGTAGGACTGCTGATGATAGGAGATTTTACTGGTAATGGTTATGCGGATATTATAAACTATGGTGCAGATTTATACAATACATACACATCATCCACATACAAGGATACCAAATGGAGACTCTATACGGATAATTCCAAAATCCCATCTGTCAGTAAGGTTTCGTCAATCAAAGATGAATTTGGTCATGAAACCTATTTCTATTATGATGTACTTACCAAAAATACAATATATGCAAGGGGAACCTCTGTTCAATACCCAATGGCTGATATGATATGTCCATTTCACGTAGTATCACAAATATATAGCCCATCTGCATATACCAAAAATTATACTTATTATGGCTTGAAAGCGCATCTGCAGGGTCGAGGAATACTTGGTTTTGAAGGAATAGTTGAGAATAATACCACGCAGGGTATAGTAACAGAGAACAAGATAGTCAAATGGGATAATACATTCTTTATACCAACAGAGAGATTAGAGAATACGAAGATAGGAAATACAACCTCAATACAGCAACAGAATTATACATATAGGCAAGTTTCAGGTAGGAAATATGTTATTTCAAGTATAGTCAATAAGAAAACAGATATTTATGGGAATATTACCACTGAGACAGTAACTAACAATGCATCATACGGCTTCCCGACAGAAGAGAAGGTGGTATATTCAGATGGGTCATATGTAACAACCTTGTATTCAGATTATCTGCAAGTGAATGGTTTTTATAAACCGCAAACCATTACCGTGAAGAGAAAACATACAGATGATACAAAAGTATATTCAGCAACAAAACAAATGAAATACAATGCGACGGGAACTGTTGCAAGTGTGTTGGAAGCAGGATTGACAACTACATACACATATAATGCTTTTGGAAATATTAATAGTGAAACGGTAACAGGAACTGGAGTGTCCCCAGTAAAGCATACCTTTGAATATGACGAAACAAATCGTTTTGTATCAAAGGATACCAATGTCTCATCTGGTACGTTCGAAACTTCAACCTACTCTAAGAAAGGAGAGTTAATCAAACGGGAAAACCCACTTTTATCAGAGATGACTTATGATGGATTTGGACGGGCAAAAACTCAGAAAGACCCTTATGGGGTAGTAACAGAAATCTCATATGAGTGGGGGACAACGAGCAATAGGAAGTTTTGTGTAAAAACAATATCAAGCATTACTCCAGAAGTTGTAGTGTGGTATGATTATCTTGGACGGGAAGTTGAGAGTATTTCAAAGGGAGAAGGAGGAATCGAGATATCAACGAAAACAACTTACAATAATAAGGGCGAAGTCTCGCAAGTGTCTTATAAAGAAGGCGACAAAGAGAGCTATACAACCTATACTTATGACGCCTTGGGTCGTATAATAAAAGAGAGTACATCTGTGGGAAGCTTGATATCTTACACGTATGGCAATAGAACTATTACTATTAACGATAACGGCAGAACTATAACAAAGACATTTGATGCACAAGGAAATCTGAAACGAGTAGTTGATCCAGTTGCAACAGTGTCACATACCTATGCTTCAAATGGCCAAGTGTCGACTTACAGCTCAGCAGGAGCTACTTATTCTATGACTTACGATTCATATGGCAGAAGGATTAGTCTAACCGATCCTAATGCGGGAAAGACAACCTACGAGTATGACGCTTTGTCTCGCATAGTCCAGCAGACAGATTCTCGAGGGACTGTTTCGACGTGGCTTTATGATGCGGGGGGCAGAGTGACCCAAGAGATGTGTGGAACAATAAAGACCTCCTTTACATATGGAACTGCTCGAGCTACATATAATAAAGTTCTGTCGGTTGTACGTGCAGATGGTGTAGAGTCATATCAGTATGATTCCTATAATAGAATAACGAAAAAGACGAAGACTATTTCAGATAAGAGTTTCGTAACTACATATGCATATAATTCAAAGAATCAGTTAGTGACTGAGAAAAAGCCTAATGGAGATGTAATAACGTATTCATATGATATTAATGGCTATCAAACATCGATTTATCTCAACGGAGAGGTGGTTTGGAATCTGATGTCGAATACGGGAAAGGAGAGAAAATTTGGTTTGTATTCAAATCTAACAGGAGTGACGAACTGGAGTCAGACAAATAATACACTTGAATCTAAGAAGATATATAAGTCAAGCGTTAGCCTGAAGAGTGAAAAATGGTCGTTTGATCCTACAACAGGGAACCTCACTTGTCGTATTCTTGACCCTACTGGAGGAGGGTTTACAGAGTATTTTACATACGATAAGATGGACAGATTAACTGAAAACTATACAGTAATCAATGCAAATAACTCAACAGTTTCAGATAATTCAATTACCTATGACAAAAATGGGAATATACTTAAGAAGAAAGATGTAGGAACCTATAGTTATTCTGTAACACGTCCGCATGCAGTCTCAGGTGTAACAATTAACAACAACATGGCACGCACATTGGGCAAGCAAAAACTCACATACAACGCATACAACCACGTGTCAACCGTGACAGAATCCAATATTGACCGAAGTTTTCTGAATCTTGAGAATACATATTCCAATGCCACGTACGACGCCTCACTTTCTTTCGTGTATGGGATAGATAACCAGCGGGCAAAGAGCCTTTATTCTATAAAAGATAGGTCTACGGGAAAGACAGTCAGAGAGGAGATGCGCTACTATGACGATGGTTACGAAGAGGTCGTAAAACAATCGTATAATCATAAGACGGGTGCCCTTTTGTCATCGGTAACGAATAAGATTACCTATATCAATTCGCCAGATGGTTTGGTCCTGGTAAAGATAGATGGTAATAAGTATAATGTTTTTACCGATTATCTTGGAAGCATAGAGACGCTTATAGACAAGAATGGAACTATAGTCTTCTCTGCCAATTATGATGCATGGGGGAATCAAACAATCAAAAAGAAGGCAACAGGACTTGAGTCATTTCGGAGAGGGTACACGGGGCATGAGCATTTATCAGAGTTTGGGTTGATAAATATGAATGGGCGAATATACGACCCAGTTCTTGGACGGTTTCTTTCGCCAGACCCAATCATGCAAGCTCCAGAATATTCACAGAACTATAATGGTTATTCATATTGTTATAACAACCCTTTGAAGTATACCGACCCCGAGGGCGCATTTGCTATTTCGGCGGTCGTTGTAGGAGCAATAGTAGGAGCCGTAATCAATGTTGCCATACAAGCAGCGACGAAGAATATACATACCTTTAGCGACGGAGCAAAAGCCTTAGCAGTTGGTGCTGTGGGAGGAGCAGTCGGGGGAGCCGTTGGGTCATTGGTATCAGTAGGTTCGGGATTCGTGGGAGGCTTTATCACAGGGGCAGCAGCTGGAGGATCGGGAGCCTTTGCTGGAAGTTTGACCTCCTCGGCTATCTATGGCGGAACAACCTTCCGTGAAGCTATGAAGAGTGCATTCGTATCAAGCGCAATCGGTGCAAGTATAGGAGGAATAGTAGGAGGCGTAACGAATGGGATAATATCCGTGAGAAATGACTATATTTTTAGGAATGGTTGTGGTGAAATAGGAGTTGCTCCAGAAGATGTAATTGTAGCAAATGATGATAATCTTAGGTTAGCTCAAGAAAAATGGTTCCCAAACGCAGAAATGGATAAAGTTCGTAATTTTACTGTCGAAAATGTGCCTAAAAACGCAATAAAATCAATGCAAACGAATGGTGCAACTGCTTGCACTCGTCCTTATACTAAATCGTATGGAGTTGATAAGATATATACGGGAGAATCTAGTGTTTATTTTAGTGCAAGTGCTTTTGATTCTGCAAGAGAATTGTATTTAACCATGGGACATGAGTTGATACACGTTTCGCAGTTTAGAGCACTCGCTGGACAGGTTTATGACAAAGCCATAAATGAAATGTTAGAGCTTAATGCGTATTCGTTTCAACATTTCAAATTGGGAGGTCCAAATATGAATTCTTTCACGATAACTAATCATCCATATAATAATTTTATAATATGGACTAATTTTTCATGGGTTAATAATTTGCCAGGTTTTTCGAATATTTTTTAGTGTTGATGTATGAGATTTATTGTAATTATAGTATCGGTGTTGATTCTGCCTATATGTTCATTCTCGCAGGTAGAAATCAATATGTCATTGGATATTATAGATAAGATACCATATTTGAAGATTGAGTATTATAATGGTACTAATGACAACGTTTATTTCAAGAAAGTGACTTCTGGAAAATATCGCAGACCTTTGTTCACAGAAGATTGGCGTGTTATAAAGAATATGCGAGAGGATAAGAAGGCATTGTTGTCTGGTTTAGATATGATAAAACAGGGCAAGTTTCAACAAGACACTTTTAATATTACTATAGAAAATAAATGGATAGTTGAAGAGTCTTCTTCATTGTTTTCCGAATCTTTACAAATAGGATTAGACGTTGAAGCACCATTAGAAATGTCATATCTGTATAACTTGTACTATGTAAAAACAATGGGAGAAAATACTTTTCTTACTGAGGTTGGTAGTTTAAGCAATAGTTGTTCTTCTTTGATGGAAGGGGTTATTTTTCTAAGAAATAAGGAGTCACATATTGATTATTTTGATTTGTCAGCTCTTGCATATTTTGGAGGTTATTATGTAGTAGAGTTTCCACTTAAGCATTTATTCTCAGACAATGTCGTGAGGATAGGAAATACACTTGAGTATATTAATCCGTTTAATATAGAAAGTGAGACTATTTTTTTACCTAACATTCTATTTGGTTATAAATTATATAGAGACGAATATAAGAGTAATCAAATAGTGTTAGACTTTACTAATAAATAGATATGATTAGACATTGTTTTTATTTTCTTCTGACATTTCTGTTGGTTTCGACTTCTTCAGTCGTTGCTCAGACAGCCTCTTATGTATACGACAGTGCTGGAAACTGTGTGGAGCGTAGTATTCTAATTGGAAACAAAAGTGCTGCCCTAAGTAATCAGGATAACTATTTCTTGGAGGAGACTCTTTTGGAGTCCACTTTTAAGATTTACCCTAATCCAACAAAGGGTATTCTGAAGGTTGATTTTGGCTTTATTGCTGAAGATAAAACTGTTACAATAGAGGTTTATGATATGAATGGTAGCAGGGTATACTACCATCAGTTAAAAGGAGAGTCGTTTCATATTGTGGATTTGACGCCCAATCCCAAAGGCGTATATGTCATGAAGATTATGATAGAATCAGATGTGACAACTTGGAGAATTGTCAAAGAGGGATAGAAGTATTCTCTATATATATTCAGAAGAAACCTGTCATAATGTTGCAGAATATGTCGTGCATAAGTAGTAATCGAGTAACTACATTTAAGAAATATAATGGGTGCATCGTCTTTTGGTTATGCACCCGTTATATTATTCAAATAGCTCTTTATTCTGACGTTACGAAGTTATCCAAAGCGATGTACCCTGGGGTATTCATACCCCATTGGCCTTCATCTGAAGATGATGCAGTGATCTCTATATAATAGACTTTGTCGCCAAGAGGGGTGAGGTCGACGTATGACCAATCGGTATTCTCTTTCTTGCTCCCATTGCGATAGTCTATTGCATAGTATTCAACCTTATTCGTGTTTTTTTGTGATTCATCGTAACCCGTGAATGTTATGCAATAGTAATCTCCATCCTCGAATTTCTTTGAGTATGCATCCCCGTTTTGGGTTGAAAGATATGTGTACGTGGTTAGGCAAGTACTGACACCCTTAGGTGCGAATGTTGTGTCATCTTCGCGACTTATGACAGGGTTGCCAGAGTATGAACTGAAAAATGCAATGGCAAAATTCTTCGAGTTGTTTGCTCCACCTTTGGCATTATACACACTGAATTGATTGAGATAACCCTCTGTTATCATATCAGTGTTGTTTGATATGGCAAATCCCGACCATGATGAGTATGTTGCATCATAGTGGTTAATGAACTGATACCCCTTCTCAATGTACGTCTCATCGTTGATGAATCCTTCTGCGTTGAGGTTTGCTGATTCAAATGTGATTGTGACGAATTTCTCGTCGTCATCATCATTACAAGCAGTGAAAATGATGCTACATAAAATGGTAGCAATGATTGTTAGCTTTTTCATTTTATTATACTGGTATTTATGGTTGAACAAGTTATAAGACGTAACATATGCGCTCACTACATAGGTATAGTGAGTGCACACACATCCTTCAGTTATGACACTATATAGCATAAGAGACTTTTTTCTAACCCACGAGAAAAAATATCAATATATGAATGGAGTGGCAGGTCTTCTGACTCTATCTTCATTGTCTCTTCCTTCCCAGACTTAGGTCCAGTGGATAGCCAAAATGAGACATGTTTCACCAAATAGATTGGTGACAGATATTACAGCTGCGGGACAGTCCGTGATTCACACACGATTCCCTTTTAAGAATGACTTCATAGAGTTTGACGCCATCCACCACTTCACAGCAAAGTTAATAAGAATTTTGTATATCTAATAATCATGCGCACACATGATCTTACTAATCCTCCTTCATCACGTTAATACTACCTTTCGAATGTTGGCCCTCAAGAACAAGAACGTAGTTTCCTCTTGTCAAATCACCCAGATTAACCTGAATAACATTCTCTCCTTCTTGATATTGTCCGCAGTTAATACTCTTCACCTCTAAGCCCATTGGATTATACACTTTGAGAGACAATTTGTCGGCTGTTCTCAAAGAAAAATAGACCTTCAATACATCCTTAATAGGGTTAGGGTATAATCTGCATATACTCAGATTACTCGGCTCATCATTAAATTCATTCTCCGTTATTTCATGCAAAACAAACGTTGTCGGTTGATATGGATCGCCAGTTATTAAACTCTCGCGCTTTAACTCCCCTCTCAGAGTACCTTCATCTGTCTTCTCCATAGTAAACCCAGTAAAGACGCCACGTGTCTCTGGTAGTTTATTGGGAGAAAAATCTGATAGGAACCAAGCACCATCTCGTCTGCAAATTTCAAACGTATTTATAGAACCATCTTGATATTTCCATGTTACATGACAACAGTCTCCCCACTCGGGAAGGATTTGTACCATTATAGGACGCTGGCTTCTTATATATTCTCCCGACCATTCATAGATATTCATCACTCCCTTCCAATATGAATGATCAAAAAACATTGATGCATCTGTGTTATCCTTTACACTTCTTCTCTGTAAGTCTTTAATCTGATTGGATACAACTACCATTACCGAATCAATAGAACCTCTCTCAATAACATCTTCAACCCACGTATGTCCTTGAGCCATCGCCTCTGTGAAGTACTTTATTGCCATATCTTTATTTTGGGATACCCCATCGCCCTCGGCATAGCATATACCCAACATATATGAAGACCATTTCTCCTGCAATTCAGAACCTTTTACAAAATTTTCCACTGCCTTAGTATAGCTCTGTTCTACGCCAAATCCTTTGAAATACATCTCTCCTATTTGATAATAGGCAAAACCATACCCTTTTTCAGCAATAGAATCGGCTATTTCAAATGCTCTTTTAAAATTCCTCTCAACTCCTATTCCTTTGCGGTAAGCATTTGCCAGACTTGATGCACAGTGGACATCACCAAGTTCATTCCCTCTCAGGTAGTACCGAAAAGATTTATTTTCATTTTTGGTACAACCCAAACCCTGCGCTAACATATCTCCCATCTGTTTCCACGCTTCTGCGTAGCCTTTTTCGCCTAACTTCTTAAAAATAATACCAGCCTTGCGATAATCCTGGTCGGTATTAATGCCAAGTCTTTTCTTAATACCCATCTTATACGCAACTGTGTCTTGGTGTGTCAGTTGCTGTGAAAATGCTATAGTGCTGATGCATATACAAACAGACAGCACGAGCACTCTTAATGCTCTATCTATTCCAATTAATCTTTCCATCTACTATATCTCCTCTGTTTATCAATTTACGTCTCGTTTCAGCCTCTTTCAAACATTTGGGCTGCACGTTCTTCAGACTCTGAATATTCATTTTTTGCTTGACAAGATCATACTTATCCCGCATATAGACCAATTTCTCAAGCATCAAATACTGAAAAATACGTCTCTCCATTGCAGCTAATTCTATTTTCGAATACAATTTTGAGTTTTCGAGATAATACATCTTCTCTTTTGTCTTCATTTTCACATCCATCATTCCTTTATGACGTGCGTAGACAATGGCTTGACTATCGGTCATTATTTCGAACAAACGACAATTAAATATGCTATCGGTTATAAATTGAAAGCTCTGATACTCTGTATCATCTTTCAATAGTTTGCATGAATCTTTACGTAGTGCATAATCAAAACACTCTGCATATAATTCAGGCACTTGATGCTCCTTCAGAACAACACACCTAAATATATCATACATTTTTTGTTTTGCCTTGGCGTCATATTTCATAGAATCACTGAAGTCAATACGACCCTCAACAAATACGGAGAGTGAATCAAGAAAACTTTTCCAGTCTGTCGCATTGGAATTTACGCTTGTTAGTAGAAACGAGCAAACGATTATCAATCCTCTCACACTCTTCATCTTACACTTTGTTTTAGTC
>JABUTU010000011.1 GCA_021443545.1 Marinilabiliaceae bacterium
AATTCCCCGAATTCATCCTTCATACGCTTGTAGAAGGTATAGATGCTACTACAGAAAGAGCACAGCACTTGGTCGCTGCTTCGTGGGAAAAACAACGACTTGATTCCTTCATATAAAGAAGGTTCATATTTGGCTCCTTCAAAAATAAACAATATCATACCTCAAACGCATAACCTCTGTACATCTTCTCTATATTGTTGCCCCATCGCAATTCCTTATCGGTACAAGCATTGAGTGGCTTAATCTGATTGCGGTTGATTATAAAATTGCAATCAGGACGCAACAAGTCATTTGACATCAGATATGTATTGTGTGAAGTGACAAAAATCTGGTTGGAAAAAGAAAACAATTTCTGACAAACCTTGAACGACAGGATGTAATGATAGAACGCATCAAACTCATCAATCATTACAAATGATGCCCTTGACATCTTCTGTGCCCAGACATATAGCAATGTCAATGAGCTGGTTCCTGTTGATCTAATTTTATTGAATGGAACCCCAACGCCCATGTCGCAGATTAATTGCTTGTCATTCGTGCTTGGAGTTTTGAAGTTGAATTCTTGTCCACTTACTGATTTCAAGAAATCGGCAAAGTCGTCCACGAGGCCATTGGAGATGATATACTCTTCCAATATTGTCCCTCCTTCTTCCAATCCGGCAAAACCTCTTTCTTCATGATTCCAGAAGAGAAGCATACCTTCAACGAATTCTTTCAGCTTCATCAAAGGATGGTTTGAAGGGAGAGGATAAACGCTCCATAAATAACCAAGAATGGAAACTTTGTTACCACTGTTGGCGAGAAGTTTCTTGTTTTCTTCTGCCATGGGGAAATCTGCATCCTCCAAGCTCAGTTTGTTGTTCTCCAAATTGAATATTATTCTGCCATCTACTGAGATATATTCCTTTTCAATGCCCATTGATCCTTTGGCATATTTATATTCAATGATTGACTGTTCAAATTTGAAAGTGTATTCAAATTCCATCAGATCATTAGGATGAAATACATTTATGACAGTGTCAATCTGGTGGATGTTTTTGTTCTTCTGGGTAAGGTGGAGGATAAGGTCGAATAAAGCCAATGCTAAGTTTGATTTTCCTGCACCATTAGGACCATAAATTATACCGTTCTTCACTATACCGGCATTAATAGCTTGGCTATTGAATGAGTAACTGCTTGGGTGCGACAAATCCCATTCAATTCTATCTGAAAAACCGCGATAGTTCTTAACTGCAAATTTGGTAAGCATAGTTACAAATCATTATTGATGTTAAACGATGATGCAAAGATAGCGATAATTTCAATACGCCGTAATTTTTTTACGGCAACTTCTGTTGAATATCTGCATTTTTATGGTATTTAACATCGATTTGACGTCGTAGAGCCTTTTTGACAAGGCTAATCCCCAAATTTCAGAATATGTGCAGTACTGGTAACTAACGAATTTTACCGCATAAGATATTTCTCTGCAAGCATTGCGTAATAGTCGGCCATAATATAATATTTTATATACTCGCTTACGATAAGTTAGTGTAGAAAATATTGCTTAACTTCACTTAGACGTTTATTTACATCTGCTAAATTACAGTAATATTTTGAATCACGTGCAAATTGCTTGATAAAATTGTCCTTTGAGCGATTGATTTATGGCAATTTGAGAGTGGAACAGAAAGTTAGATTGACTTCAAAACTTTAACGATTTTCAAAAAACGGTATCTGTCGTTGTCATAGGTTGATAATGAGCAATGAGAGGAGGGATGATGATTTGGATTTTTCAAATATACTTCCTAATTTCGCATCGCTTCAAAAAGAAGAAAATAAAAGACAACTGGGTTTCGACCCGAAAAAAATATACATAGTAATGAAACTCTTAGAAGGAAAAACAGCAATCATCACGGGTGCAGCACGTGGTATAGGCAAGGCGCTTGCCCTCAAGTTTGCTCAGGAAGGCGCAAACATAGCCTTTACAGACCTCAACATTGACGAGAACGCACAGAACACAGAGAAAGAGATAGCTGCATTTGGCGTAAAGGTAAAAGGTTATGCTTCAAATGCTGCCAATTTTGAGGAGACACATACGATTGTCAATCAGATACTTGCTGATTTCGGTTCAATCGACATCCTTGTGAACAATGCGGGCATCACGAAAGATGGTCTCATGATGCGAATGACAGAGGCGCAGTGGGATGCTGTTTTGACAGTTAACCTCAAGTCGGCGTTCAACTTCATTCATGCCTGCACACCAATCATGGCAAAGCAGCGCAAGGGC
This sequence comes from Marinilabiliaceae bacterium, assembly GCA_021443545.1. Taxonomy (GTDB): domain Bacteria; phylum Bacteroidota; class Bacteroidia; order Bacteroidales; family Marinilabiliaceae; genus W3P20-009. Next base: position 2,270 of record JABUTU010000011.1, read on the forward strand.
TCAATCATCAACATGTCGTCGGTTGTAGGTGTACATGGCAATGCAGGACAGTGCAACTACTCGGCATCGAAGGCAGGTATGATAGGTCTTGCCAAGTCAATAGCACAGGAGATGGGATCGCGAGGCATCCGTGCCAACGCCATAGCACCGGGCTTCATCATCACAGCCATGACCGACCAGCTCTCAGACGCAGTCAAGGAGGAGTGGTGCAAGAAGATTCCGCTTCGTCGTGGTGGCACACCAGAGGACATAGCAGAGGTTGCTACATTCCTTGCCAGCGACATGTCGCAGTACGTTACAGGCCAAGTCATCCAAGTGGATGGTGGCATGAATATGTAATAAAAAATTCAGGTAAGTGGACTATATAGTCTCCGCGAGAAAATACCGCCCCGCTACGTTTGAATCCGTAGTGGGGCAACAAAGCGTCACAAAGACTCTTATCAATGCTATCCGTTCCAACCAGGTGGCGAGTGCCTACCTCTTTTGTGGACCGCGAGGCGTTGGTAAGACGACGTGTGCCCGCATCTTTGCCAAGACTATCAACTGCATGAACTTGAATGAAGCCTACGAGCCATGTGATGAATGCGACTCGTGCAAGGCGTTCAATATAGGGCAATCATTCAATATACACGAATTGGATGCTGCCTCCAACAATGGTGTAGAGGATATACGTGACCTGATATCAAAGACACTGATTCCCCCACCCGTCGGTAAATATTCAGTCTATATAGTCGATGAGGTTCACATGCTCTCGGCAGGAGCCTTCAATGCGTTTCTGAAGACATTGGAGGAGCCACCGTCGCATGTCAAATTCATTTTGGCGACAACTGAAAAACACAAGATTATACCTACGATTATATCCCGCTGTCAGGTCTTCGACTTCTCACGCATAGGCGTCAGTGATGTTGCCGACTACCTCAAGTATATCGCACAGAAAGAGAATATCGTGACGGAGGATGATGCGCTCAGCATCATCGCCCAGAAGGCAGATGGTGGGATGCGTGATGCCCTCTCTATATTCGATCAGATAGTAGCCTTCTCGGATAGTCAGGTGACATACAAGAATGTGGTTCAAAACCTCAATGTCCTTGATTACGACATCTTCTTCGCAGTCGTTGACAACCTCATCCAACACGACTACATCAAGGCGATGCTTATTCTGAACGATGTGATTCGGCGAGGATTTGACCCACTCAACTTCCTGAGCGGTCTGACACATCACATTCGCAATCTGCTCGTAGCACACGATGCAGCAAGTCTGTCGCTACTTGATGTCAGCGAACAGACAGCGCAACGCTATCAGGAGCAATCAAAAGCGTTGACACCAAATCAGATAATCGACCTGATTGAAATCTTTGCACACTACGAGACCGAATACAAGGCGGCACGAGACAAGCGACAGCACGTGGAGTTTGCACTGCTCAAGGCTGCCATGCTGGGCGACGAAAAAAAAAAGTCTATGAGCAACTGAATGCTCTCCGAAACAAGCTTCCTAACCCCGTTACTGGTGGTCAACAAGCGGGTAACAGCCCAGCAAGTCAAAGCAACACACAACAGATAAACTACCAGCTCTACAAAGAGCAATTCAGTCAGCAGCAGGCAAGTCAGAAAACCAAGCCCACAACAGGCGGTCAGTCAATCAACGACTTACTAAGAGCAGCTAAAGAGCAACAGAACAGAGTCTACGCTAACCAAGCTCTTAAAACCGAAACAGACAACACCAGTACATCAGAAGTCATCATTGACCCTGAGACCGTCATAAAGGCTTGGAAAGAGTATGCCAAGATGCATGAGAGCAATGGACATCTCTACACAACAATGATGGCCGCACAACCCGAGGTTGTGCAAGAAGAGCATTCGGTTAGATTCCGTATCATGTCGGAGTTTGAACGCGACAACATCCAGAACAACACCGACCTCACAGCATTCATGCGTAGCAAGACAGGCTGCAGCAGCTTAGTCATCAAAGCCATCGTTGACACCTCTTTGATAACAGAAAAAGAGGTCGTCTACACAGCACAGCAGAAATTTGACAAGATGAGAGAGATGTACCCCGAAGTAAATCATTTTATTGATAAATTTGAACTATACCTTGACTAAAGAATAAACAGAGTTATACCTATGAGGATTCTGAAAAGCAGCATATTGATTTTAGCGTTTCTGTTCGTTGCCTGTTCAGAAGAGCTACACAAAACAATATACGTCATAGGCGACAGCACCATGTCGGACTATCAGGAGAACACCACCATGCGTCGTGGCTGGGGCGAGATGCTCCCCTACTTCACGACACCGGGCAACCGCATAGTCAACTGCGCACGTGCTGGTCGCAGCTCGAAGAGCTTCTACGAAGAGGGGTTATGGCAGAGTGTCATGGATAGCATACACGCCGGGGACTATGTCATAATACAATTTGCACATAACGACGAGAAAGAGGGAGGTCGTGACGGCGCTGACAACCGAGGCACGGCCCCATGGTCGACCTACCGCACATATCTTCGCAAATATGTTAGCGAGACGCGCGACAAGGGAGCTATACCCTATTTTGCAACACCTGTTGTAAGACGCTATTTCAAAAACGACTCATTGACACAGAAGGCACGTCACAACCTCTCGAAGACCCCAGGCGACTCAGCCATCGACTATGTGGCAGCTATGAAGAGCGTAGCCTATGAGATGGCAGTTCCTGTTATTGATATGACACGGCACACCTCCGACATTGTCGAGGCCTACGGACCAGAAGCCTCGAAAGGTCTGCTCTATATAGACCAGGATAACACCCATATGCGGCCGACAGGTGCTGCCGTTTTTGCCATGGTAGGCACATACGAACTGTCGAAGAGTGAAGTCTTTAATGGCGTTTTCTACAATCCTCACCTCATTGCAAATCCTGCAAACTACAACTTCGGGCAGGTCTTCATAGGCGATGAGAGCTGGGCACGCATCGACATAATCAACACGACAGATATGTCGGTGACTGGCGAGGAGCCCAATTTCTATCTGCAGCCATTACAGGTCGAAGTCACCGTCTCCGACAACCTGCGAATAGCCAAAACCATTGACGGACAGCGACAAACACGCCTGAAGCTCAGAGCACCTAACGAGCATAACATATACCTCTTCTATCAGCCTAATGATGAGACCGCACTGAACGGCATCATGACAATACATTCGGGAGAGACAGTAAAACATATAAAGGTGGCAGGTTCAGGCACTTCGCTGAAGAGCAACAGTATCATCGAATACTCGCTGAAGGAGTCGAAAGAGGACACCCTCGTAACGTTCAGAATAGATAAAGAGAGAGGATTAAAGGCAACCGACAAAGGCCTAATTCCCACGTCTGGCGAGTGGCCAGCAGAGATAGATGAAGATGGCAGACGATACGTAGAGCTAATTGTAGAATCACACAATGAGTCCCCAATCAGTCTGCGCAAAATCACCGTCACAGCCTCGAGCAACCTGTCGTATCGCATAGCCTACGACTTCGGCAACGACTTTGTCGCGCGCACCACCATCGGAGAGGCACATTTTGAGCAGAACGACGACCAGATGCAGACCTCAGCATTCGACTTCCGTCAGATGCTCAGCAGAGGCCAGAAGATCCTGATACGCCTATACCCATGGTCGACAACTGAGAGTAACAAGAAATATTTCAATATTGAAGACATCGTCATCGAATGTCAGCAATGATAATATATAATACAGAACCATCTAATAGAAAATGCCATGAAGAGAACAGCAATGATAACCGTCGCATCACTGATGATGCTGACAGCATGTAACAACATAAAAGAAGAGAAGATGGAAAAACCGATTATATACCAGATATTCACGCGTATATATGGCAATACAAATACGAATCGGCAGTTTGACGGCACCATAGAGCAGAATGGAGTCGGCAAGATGGCCGACATCAACGATGCGGCACTCCAGTCGATAGCCGATATGGGCTTCACCCATGTCTGGTACACCGGCATCATACGACATGCCTCGACAACGAACTACCCTTTCATGACGCACCCAGCAAATGCGAACGTCGTGAAGGGCCGTGCAGGCAGTCCTTATGCTATTTGCGACTACTACGATGTCGACCCCGACCTTGCCATCGATGTCGACCGTCGTATGGATGAGTTCAAGGCCCTCGTGGAGCGCTCACACAAACATGGCTTGAAGGTTTTCATTGACTTCGTACCCAATCATATAGCGCGTAACTACTACAGCGACGCACAACCTTCACGGCCTATGCTTGGCAGCAACGATGATAAGAGCGTAAGCTTTTCGACACGTAATAATCTCTACTACCTCCCAGGCGAGCCATTTGTATCGCCAGTGAGTGACCGCGACACAGCCTACCACGAAGAGCCGGCAGCCGTCTCAGGCAATAATGCCTTCACCAACGCCCCATCCGTCAACGACTGGTACGAGACAGTAAAACTCAATTATGGTGTCGACTTCAACGACAACCAGACGTGCTACTTCGACCCACGCCCCGACACATGGGGAAAGATGAGAGATATACTACTCTACTGGATTGAAGAGACACATATTGACGGCTTCCGATGCGATATGGCAGAGATGGTACCTGTCGAATTCTGGCAATGGGCAATAGGCACAATCACAACACGTTATCCTGATGTCATATTCATGGCTGAGACATACGACATGAATCTATACCGACAGTATATCAATGCTGGCTTCAAGTTGCTCTACGACAAAGTGAATTTCTACGACATAGTACGAGGTGTGACAGAGGGCAAGACAGATGCGCGAGAGATCACCAATATATGGCGTCGGACGGAGGGCGTCGGACGAAATATGGTCTATTTCCTTGAGAACCATGATGAACAGCGTATAGCATCCGACTTCTTTGCAGGAGATGCCTTTCGTGGCAAGGCGGCAATGCTTCTGACCTCCTTCATGGGCGAGGGTGCTACGATGGTATACTACGGACAGGAGCTTGGCGAACGCGGCATGGACAATGAGGGATTCAGTGGTAGCGACGGTCGCACCACCATCTTCGACTACTGGTCGGCCGATGCCGTCAGCCGTTTCGTGGGTAACGACCATAAGTATGACGGAGCAGGGCTGACACCCGACGAGAAGAACCTGCGCGAGTGGTACTCAGATATCCTCAATCTCGAACACCGATATGACGCCTTTGGATATGGCAATCTGTACGACCTGATGTGGGTCAACCAAGATAGCTATGAGAGAGGCGAGAAGCTATACGCCTTCCTCCGCTACACCGAGAAGGAACGCTTCATCATCATCACCAATTTCAGCGAAGCCCCATGTCAGGCCACGATACGTATTCCAGAAGATGCACTCAAGCTGATGGGTTACAATAATATCAACGAGAAACTCATCTTCACCGATATGCTTGGCAATGCCGGCACTGTAGCACCCGTCACGACAGAGACGGTCAAGGAGACAGGCGTCATAGCTACTATACCAGCCTACGACGGCATAGTCCTGAAGTTCTAACAGATAATCACGGCTGAATATTTTGTTGCAAAAGAGGCGAAAGAGGACGAGGATTAATAAAATTTACATAAATTTGTTGCAAAGAATAATCTATTAGTTGCCATTAAAAATGAAAAAGTTCCTGACAATCTTCGGTATAGTGATTGCAAGCATAGCACTGCTTGTAGGTGGATACATCTTATTTCACAAACTATTTGTAAACAAAGGCAATTCGGATGCGTTCAGCTATGTCCCGTCCGACGCCGTCTTCGTCGTTGAGACCGACAACCTCAGCAAGGCATGGCTCACCATCAGCCAGAGCGAGTTGTGGCAATACCTTCAGACAACCCCCTACTTTGCTGACGTCAACGAAGATATCGAGTTGCTGAATAAATTCATCAAGAGCAATTCAATCGCCGACAAGTTGCTCTCCGACCGCAAGTTGCTGGTTGTCGGATGTATGGAACAGAATAGTTGGGACCTACTCTACCTGATTGACCTTCAAGAGTTTGCATCGTACTACGACGAGTTCAAGGGGGCATTGCGTCTGGTAAGTGGTTTTACCCTGACAACGAGTACGATGGAGCTTGGAGCATCCTACGGCAATATCGAGCTCTACACCCTGACGAGCACGACCGACCCCAAGATGCGTTACTCATTAGTGCTCAAGGACAACATACTCATGGTTAGCTCGACCGATGACGTCATAGCATCGACCATCAAGAAGATTAATACAGGACATTGGGCAGACAACCATAACTTCCAGATTGCCAATGCGGGCATAGGCAACAGTAAGATGTTCAAGTTCTACATGAACCATTCATGCCTGAGCGAGTTCTACACCAACTTCTCAACCGAGGCCAACGAACTTGTTGATATGCTCGACGAGTCGCTCACCTTCTCAGCCATGGAGCTTGACCTAAAGAACAACAAGCTATCATTCGATGGCTATACAGCGCTCGACAGCATATATTCATACATACGTGCATTTGCAAATGTCGGGACAGGTAAGATCCGCGGCTTCAACATAGCCTCACAACAGTCGGCAGCCTACTTCTCGCTCTCGTTCGATGACTTCCGTCGTTTCTACAGCTCACTGCTTGACGAATACCGCAAGGGAAATGCCCAGGAGGTCGACGACTTAGAGTCGCTCATGAACATCGGTCAGAAGCTCTTAGGCGTCGACATATCAGAGGATTTTCTCAGCTGGATTGGAAACGAGATAGTGATATCCAAACTGCGTCCGCTCAGCGACAAGTCACGCGACATAGACATGGCCATAATGATACATGCCAACGACATAGAACAGGCCCAGGAGGGATTAGGCAGAGTCATCAAGCACATCCGTCGTCGCACACCATTGAGTTTTGACATAGAGCCATACCGCAACTTCGAAATCAACTACCTCGAGATGAAAGGTTTCTTCAAGATGTTCCTTGGCAATCTGTTCAAGGATATCGAGAAGCCATTCTTCACCTACATAGAGGACTATGTCGTCTTTGCCAACTCACAGGAGGTGCTCAAACAGATCATCGACGACTATCTCATGGGACGTACCCTATCGCACGACACAAAGTTTGTCAACTTCACGGATGAGTTCGATGCCAAATCCAACATATCGGTCTTTGTGCAGATGCCTAAGATGTATCAGACCCTCTATCGCTATGCACCGGAGAAGGATAAGGCCGGCATAGAGGAGAATAAGGATATCATATATAGCTTTGCCCGTATCGGATTCCAGCTGACCAACGATGGCGGCATGTTCAAGACATCGCTGCAAGCCGAGTACGACGCCGAGGCACGCGAGGAGGATGAGAGCCAGATAGCAGAGAACCAGATGCTTGTCGACCCGCTCATCATGAAGATCGACACACTCGGATTCGTTGTCAGCTTCCCAGAGGATTTCGACATGTCTGACGGACCAAAGAAAATCATGTACCCCGACAGCACCCACGTCTACCAAGAGGGAAATATCATAGGCGGCAAGGCACAAGGCATTTGGCGTACCTACTACGAGAACGGACTTCTCCAGTCGACAGTCAACTACGAGAAGGGAAAGATAACCGGCATTGGCTATTTCTACTATAAGAAGAGAGATAAGCTCATGGCAGAGGTCAATTTTGAAGATGGCACCTTCGAAGGTGAATACTTCCTCTACTACGAGAATGGCACACGCAAAGCCAAGTTCGAGTATAAGGATGGCAAGAAACATGGTGAGGCCGAATATTACCATACTAACGGCAACCTACACATGCGTTGCAAATACAAGAAGGGCGAGATATCAGGCAAGACACTCGTCTATGACGAGAAAGGCAATAAGATAGGCAAACAGAAACTCAAAAGCATAGACTGACGAAATCAAACAAACAAATGGCTAACGTAAAGATAGAGACGACACTTGGCGACATCACGGTGCGCCTGTACGATGAGACACCGCTCCACCGCGACAACTTCCTCAAGCTTGCAAAGGAGGGTTATTACGACGGGACAATCTTTCATCGTGTCATCAAGAACTTCATGATACAGGGAGGCGACCCCGACTCAAAGAACCCAAAGCCGGGAGCCAGCTACGGCGTGGGAGGCCCTGACTATACCATCGAGGCAGAGATTAAACCCAACCTCTACCATAAGAGAGGAGCCTTAGCAGCAGCCCGCACGGGAGATGATGTCAACCCTGAGCGTCGCTCAAGCGGTAGCCAGTTCTACATAGTATGGGGCGAGACATACAACGAGAGCAAGATTAAGCAATACGACAAACAGATGCAAATGATGGCAGAGCAAGAGATATTCGAGGAGCTTGCCATCAAGAACCGGAATGTCATCATGGAGCTACGCCGCAACCGCGACAACGCAGGACTGAGTGCTCTTCAAGAGGAGCTCGCATCGGAGGCTAAAGAGAAAGCAAAGAAGAGAGGCGGACTGACGGATGAGCAGAAGAGGATATATTCCGAAGCGGGAGGCACACCCTTCCTCGACGGACAATATACAGTCTTCGGAGAGGTGACGGAGGGACTTGACATCGTCGAGAAGATACAGTCGGCTGCGACCTCATCGGGAGACCGTCCAAAAGACGACATCTTTATGAAGGTCATTGTTTTGTAGAACAGGCAATATAACGCACAAGCATTATGAATAAGTATTATGTCATAGCTGCGCTATTGGTTGCAGCTGGAGCCTTCTTCGCCTTCAAATGTGCTCAGAAACCACAGACAGATGGCAAAACCAAAGTAGAGGTCATCACGCCCGCTGCTTTCAAAGAGCGATTAGCGACAGATAGCACAGCCTTTCTATTAGATGTCCGTCGTCCTGAGGAGTATGCGGAGGGGCATCTTGAGGGGGCTACGCTGATGAATTGGAGCGACCAGGAGCGTTTCAAGGAAGAGGCCAAGAAGCTGGATAAGAGCAAGACCATCTACATCTACTGCCGCAGTGGTCGTCGCAGCAACGCAGCAGCCCAATACCTCGCAGGCGAAGGCTACACAACCGTTGATATGCAGGGAGGCATCCTCGCCTGGCGTCAGGCTGGTCTTTAGGCATTTTATCTGCTGCAGTTTATTTTATCAGCAGGTGTTATTAATCTGGTGAGGATTAAAATGCAAGAGGATATGTCATCATCCGACATATCCTCTTGCATTTATTAAGGAAGAGACTTACAAAAAATATGTCGTGCTAAAGACCAGTATCTGTAAGCACCTCTACACGAGGAAGAACTCCACAGCGAAGAGCACGACACAGCAGATGATGGCCACGACGAAGAGCGAAGCCCTAAAAAATCAAATAACAAAGCCCTGGCGACGCATTACACCGAGGAGTTCTTCCGAGAAGTGTTCGTTGTTGGCTTTAGAGTAACGTACTTCGGAAAAGACCTGAGCGAGATTCTCCTTATTATTCTCCTTACAGAATTGGCGATTAGACTCGAGCGACTCGCGTTCTGCGAAGAGGATGTTGATATCCTTGTCAGAATAGTCGTTATATATTTCATCATGAACGACAGCGTTGAGAGGCAATCGCTCGGTCAGGTGAGGCTCGATGGCTGGGTAACCAATAGTGATGGTTGTGACGGGGAGCACGCCCTGAGGCAGACGGAGAATATCGACAATCTGACCAGCGTTGTATGTTGTTGTCCCGAGATAGCATATACCGAGTCCGTAGTGTTCAGCCTCAAGAGCAGCATTCTGAGCCGCTATTGTTGCGTCGATTGTAGCGGAGTATAGCGTCTGCAGATTCATGAAACCATGTTCAGCATCTCTGAGTTCGCACCATCTGTTCATGCGATGGACATCAGCGCAAAAGGTCAGCACGATGTCAGCATCCACAACCATAGGCTGGTTGAAGTGTGCGGGAGCGAGGCGTCGTTTCTGCTCAGCATTGCGGGTTACGATGATACTGACCAATTGCATATTACCTGTATTGCTGGCACGCAAGGCGGCATTAAGGATTGAGAGAAGCACATGATCGCTCACCTTCTCTTTTGTATAGCTACGCACCGAACGGTGCTCGAAAATCTCTTTCATAATTATCTGTTGTTTGATGGAACTTAATTGACTTCAGCCATTTGAGGCCGTTGGAATATCGTTTTTCAGAATCCTCTCACTGTTCGTTCTCCGACACTCTGCTCACCTCCACCGATGTATCCGTCCATACGTCAGCCAAACGTTTTCCAGTTGAAAGCAGGTAATAGAAATCGACAATATTGAGAACCGGAATCAGTACCATGACATTTCGCATTATTGACTTATACCACTTTACGACGACCCTCTGTTCGCCGTTATGATAAAGCACATGCATATTGTAAATACCCTTTCCGAACGAGGCATCACCTTTCAAAGGTAACACGTCGCGCAGCAAGTAGTAAAGCAGACCAATAATCCATCCTATCTTAGGAAATACGCTTACAGCCATAATGATGAACATATCAGCTATGAATGCCATTTCTCGTTCCACGATAGGCGAATGGACAGCGTTGCGTAGAAGCGTCCGTATGTGTTCTGACAGTTTCACTTTTTGCGCATAACGATATTGACAGGCACGCCTGTAAACTCCCAGAACTCGCGTATCTTATTTTCGAGGAAGCGACGGTACGGCTCCTTGATGTATTGAGGCAGGTTACAGAAGAAAGCGAATGTAGGAGTTGTACTTGGCAACTGTGTTATATACTTAATTCTGATATACTTACCCTTTGTTGAAGGAGGAGGATAATCGCCTATTACAGGAAGGAGTTTATCGTTGATTTCGGAGGTACCTATTCGGCGCTGACGATTCTGGAAGACCTTTTCAGCCTGTTCGATAGCCTCCATGATACGTTGTTTATTGATGACCGAAGTGAAGACAATCGGGAAGTCGTTATAAGGAGCCATCTCATTACGAATATTCTTCTCCCACTCCTTTGTTGTCTTGCTATTCTTCTCGATGAGATCCCACTTATTGACGAGCACCACGACGCCCTTATTATTCTTCTCTATGAGAGAGAAAATCTTTTTATCTTGTGCTTCGAAACCACGTGTAGCATCGACCATCAAGATACATACATCACTATCTTCGATGGCACGAACGGAGCGCATAGTGGAATAGAACTCAACATCCTCCTTCTCCTTATTCTTCTTTCTGAGACCGGCGGTATCCACGAGGTAGAAATCGTGACCGAACTTATTGTAGCGAGTATAAATCGAGTCGCGAGTAGTCCCTGCGATATCCGTCACTATACTCCGTTCCTCACCTACGAATGCATTGAGGATTGAAGACTTACCAGCGTTCGGTCGTCCTACGATAGCATATTTCGGGAGGGAATCATCGATATCGCTCTTGACATCCTTAGGGAGCAATTCGAGGACTCTGTCGAGCAGATCGCCCGTACCACTACCATTTATACCAGAGATAGTGTATAGGTCCTTGAAACCAAAGCTATGAAACTCGTATGAGCCCGAGACGTGTTGAGCAGCATCGACCTTATTGACGACCACTATGATATTCTTTTTTGAGCGACGGAGAAGGTCAGCCACCTGTTCGTCATAATCGGTTATACCCGTATTAACATCCACAACGAAGAGAATAACAGCAGCTTCATCGACAGCGAGTTGAACCTGACGGCGTATATCCTTCTCAAACTCATCATCAGAGCCTGTTGCATAACCGCCGGTATCGATTATAGAGAACTCCTTTCCGTTCCACTCCACCTTACCATACTGACGGTCGCGAGTCACACCGCTCTGTTCATCCACGATGGCACGACGCGTTCCAGTTAGGCGATTGAAGAGTGTCGACTTCCCGACATTCGGACGTCCAACGATAGCTACTATATTTCCCATATTGTTTGTTTTTGGTATAATATGGTGCAAAGTTACGATTAAGCGAGAGGAGAACCAAACGAAGTTTGGTTATACCGAGCG